>MHHD01000022.1 GCA_001805895.1 Omnitrophica WOR_2 bacterium RIFCSPLOWO2_12_FULL_51_8
ATAAAGGGGCTACCGACACCTTAGGTTTTACCTGGCCGGGCAGTATTTCGCTTACCGAAGTAGGCTCTCCTAATCTTACAGCCGCCACAGCTAACTGGGGGACTTTATTCCAGGCGCTGAAAGTAACCCGCGATGCCTTTACCCTGAAATTAGATACTTTAATCCAGGAAGGCAAAGCGCGCATTCTTTCCCGGCCGCGCTTAGCCTGCCAGAGCGGCAAAGAGGCAAATTTATTGGTGGGCGGAGAAAAACCGGTGTTCACCACCTCCGTGCAGTCGACTGTCGGGGCCTCCACCAGCGTGGAATATAAGGAATACGGCATCAAATTAAAGATCAGGCCGACGGTGACCGAGGAAGGCCGTATCAAAGTCAGCCTAAACGTGGAAGTAAGCGATGTCGGCGATGCTGTGACTATCGGCGGCACCAATACTACAGCTTTGGCCTATCCTTTGACTAAGCGCACCGCCTCTACCGAGCTTTTTCTTAATGACGGCCAAACCCTGGCTATCGGCGGCCTGATAAAACAGAAGAGCGAAGAAGCCCTGCGTAAATTTCCCTGGCTGGCGGATGTGCCGGTCCTGGGCCTATTTTTCCGGCAAAGAACTACCACTACCGGCAAAGGGCATGGCGCCAAAGACGACACCGAACTATTTATTACTCTTACCCCCACCATTATCGCAAGACATGAGCCTCAGGCCAGGGAGGCCGAAGGCAGTAAAATTCCTCCCCGGGAAGAAGCGCCTCTGGCGGCCGCGGAGGTCCCGGCAAACTTAGTTAATTACGCGCGGGCAGTGCAGAACAAGATTATCGGCGCTGTCTATTACCCCCGGCAGGCCCGCGATGCCGGCTGGGAAGGAAATACTAAACTGAGCCTGCAAATCGATGCCAACGGCGAACTGAAAGATATCAAGCTCACCCAATCTTCGGGGTATAAGATCCTGGATGACGCGGCGCTGGATACCGCCGCGGCCCAGGCGCCTTACCCGCCTTTTCCTCCACAGATAGACTCTCAGGAACTGACTGTAGATGTCCCGATAGTTTACAAAAAAGATTAGCCTACGATGACCACCAGATCCGTCGTCATTTTCAGCACTAAGGGCGGCGTGGGCAAAACTTTAGTCGCCGCTAACCTCGCCGTCACTCTCGGCCTTTACCTGCGTAAAAAAGCCGCCTTGATCGATTTGGATTTGCATGCCGCCGGAGATATGCTCCGCTGGCTGGATATTGCCGCCGACAAGTCGATGCTGGATTTTGCGGAAAATAAAGAGCCTGAGCTCACCCGCGTCCCCAAATACGATATTGATTTCCTCCCTGCGCTGCAGCGGCCCAGCCAGGCCGGGCGCCTGGATGCCCAGAAGATAAAAAACACCCTGGATTCCTTAGAGGGGCGCTACGATTTTGTGGTGATCGATGCCGGCAGGGCCTTTAGCGAAACGATGTTCTCGGTATTTAACCACGCTAACCTCATCCTGCTGGTAGTCACTCCGGATATCCTCTCGGTCTATCAGACCAAATGGTCGCTGGATGTCCTGCAATCCCTGCACATCCCTTTAAATATGATCAAGATCGTCTTAAACCGCGCGGAAAGCTTAGGGAGCGTCAGCTGGCAGGAGATCCGCGCGGCGATCCCCTGCGAGATTATCAGCCGTGTCCCCTCCGACGGAAAAGCGGTGGGCCTGGCCCTGAACCGCCGCGTGCCGCTGGTGATTGACAACGCAAACTGCAGGGCCTCCCAGGCGATCAGGAAATTAGGCGCTGAGCTGGTGGAAAATGAAAAGATATTTCTTTCCCATCGGGAGGCGGTCCCGCCTGTCCTGACCGAGGAGGGCCTGTTTGCCCGGGAGAGCGAATTCTGGAAAAAGTTTAAGTTAGACCAGGGCAGCTTTGCGCAGGACGCGGCGGAAAAAGAGCCGGATGAGATTATCGAGCTCAAGCGCCGCATCCATCAACGGCTGATCGAGAAGTTAGACCTTAAGCATCTGGAAATTGATATGACCAACCCGGTCAAGGCGCAGGCGGTGCGCGAAAAAACCGAGCGGGTGGTCACCAACGCCCTTACCGAGGAGACCGGGGTGTTTCTTTCTTCGCCGGAGGTAAGAAGGCGGCTGGTCAAGGAGATCACCGACGAGGCCTTAGGCTTAGGGCCGTTAGAGGACTTAGTCAACGATAATGAGATATCGGATATTATGGTGAATAATAAAAACCAGATTTATATCGAACGGCAGGGCAAGCTGGAATTATCGCCCAAACGGTTTCTTTCCAATGACCAGGTGCGCCAGGTGATTGAGCGCATCATCGCCCCCTTAGGCCGCAGGATCGATGAATCCGTGCCGATGGTGGATGCCCGGCTTCCCGACGGCTCGCGGGTAAACGCGATCATCCCGCCGCTTTCCCTGACCGGCCCGACGTTGACGATCAGGAAATTCGGCCGGGAACGGCTGAATATGGACAGCCTGCTGAATTTGAATTCGCTTTCCAAGGCGATGGCGGACTTTATCCAGGCCTGCGTCCTCTCGCGGAAAAATATCGTGGTCTCCGGAGGCACCGGTTCGGGCAAGACCACGGTTTTAAATGTGCTTTCCGCATACATTCCGGAAGATGAACGCATCGTAACCATCGAAGACGCGGCGGAATTAAGGCTGAAACAGGAGCACTGGGTGCGCTTAGAGTCGCGGCCGCCGAACATCGAAGGCAGGGGCGCGATTACCACCCGCGACCTTTTCCGCAATTCCTTAAGGATGCGCCCGGACCGCATCGTCATCGGCGAATGCCGCGGCGCAGAAACCCTGGATATGCTGCAGGCGATGAACACCGGCCACGACGGCTCGATGACCACCATCCACGCCAATTCCACCCACGATGTGATGTCCCGGATGGACTCGATGATCCTGATGTCCGGGGCAGAGCTGCCGGTGCGGGCGATCCGAGAGATGATCTCTTCGGCGGTCGACATCATCATCCATACCGCCCGGCTCTCCGACGGCTCGCGGAAAGTCCTGCAGATCACCGAGCTGACCGGCATGCTGGATGAGATGCATATCGGCCTCAAGGATATCTTTGCCTTCAAGCAGAAGGGCCTGGATAAAGACGGCAGGGTGATGGGCGAATTTTCTCCTACCGGCTACGTCCCTTCCTTTATGGAAGACCTGCGCCTGCGCGGCATCAACATCCCCGACTCTATTTTTGGGGACACCCCATAACCCAATCGGCAGGGTGTCCCCAACTTTACTGTGAAAATCATCAACCAAAGTAAAAAGACGGTTATTTCCGAGAATGCAAAAACTGCCTATACGGTTTTGCAGCGGTTTAAGGGGCTATTAGGAAGGAAGCATTTCGTGGATAGCGACGCCTTAGTTTTAAAACCATGTAATTCAGTCCATACTTTCTTTATGCAATTTCCTATAGATATTTTATTTGTAGATAGAAATAGGCGCGTCGTGAAAGTAATCTCCAACCTAAAGCCATTCCGGTTAAGCGAGGCATGCCTAAAGGCTATCTTTGCTATTGAATTGCCCTCTGGGAAAATCCAGCAAACCTTCACTACCCCAGGCGATACCATTGTAATAGGGGACACCCCATAACCCAATCGGCAGGGTGTCCCCAACCATCTTCTTAAGTAGAATCTGCAAGGTCCAAAAGACTATTTTTGTTACAAAATACCCGATCTTTATAGCTGCTCCAGGCATAAGATAGTGGAGAGTTAACCAAGCCTGCCCTTACCGGATTTAACTCAATATAGTTGAGTCTGTTGCCTAACCCCAATAATACTATTCGAGCGAGCCAGCATGGTTATTCTTCGACCGAGGCGGCATTTTATCTTCTCGACATAGCTCGAAGAATAAAATGCCGCCGAGTGGAGAAGATAAATTTGCTGGCGAGTCGAGAATATAGGGGGATATTTCCCTTCGGCAACAGACTCTAGTTTATACAGTCTAGGAAGTAACTGTTTTTTTCTATAACCATACTCTTGAACCTTCCCTGCCAGAGATGGCCAACTTTAGTGTATTTTTTATTGAACCAGGTAGTATAGGTTTGCGTTATGCTCTGCATAATTTTTGCTAAATTCTCTGAAAGCGCGGGGTTAATAATCAAATGCACGTGATTAGGCATAAGGCAGTAGCCAAATAATTTAAACCCATACTTTCTTTTGTAGTGTTTTAAAATTCGCAGGTAGTTTATATAATCAAGCTCAGCGAAAAAAATATTTTGTTTTTGGTTCCCCCGGTTGATAACGTGATAATAGGCATTATCCAAAAGAGTCCTTTTACCTCTCGCCATTTTTATCACCTCCTCCGAATATAACAGACGTTGCGAATAATAATTTCTAACAAAAATATTTATTGGGGACACCCTTGGCTTCGGTTGATAGGGTGTCCCCAGTTGGAATAAATCCCGTTAAAAATTGATTGACAAAGCAGGAGAATCAAGAGTAAAATATATTGAGAAATGTCCAATCTGAAATGTCCAATCTGGAGAGAGAATGGGTATAATTTATAAATTAAAGCCAGAAGTTAGGGAGCGCATCTTGGCGGAGAGGAATAATCATCCACAGTTAAGCTGTAGGGCTTTGGCGCAATTAGTGGAAAAAAAATTCCAGACAAAAATCTCCAAATCCAGCATCAATAATGTAATTAAGCAAGCTGGAGCGAGCTTGCCAGTAGGCAGGAAGCCCAAGAAGAAACAACTAACCAAAGCCTTGAGTTTACCGCAAGTGACGGTTAAGGGACTGGTGCCTCTCTCGCTCCCTCGGGAGGAAACCGTCCCTGCGCCTGAGACAGCAGAAGCGACAGATAGGGGACTGTCCCTGCCTGAGAGGAAAGCGCCGGCGGGGACAGTCCCTACGCAAGCCGCGTCTGCAGAAGAGCCAGCAGCTGTCGAAGAGTCGGCAATCGTTACCCAGGCCTCCGGAGAACAAGCTTGCAGCGGGGCGATCCTGTTAAAGGCCATAGATGCCTTGTTGGGGGGCAGCCAGAGCATTGCCCAGGCTCTCAGTAAACAATTAGCGCAGCCGAAGCCAGAACTACGCACGAAAATCCAGGACTGTTTGGACAAAAAAATCAGTTTGGACATTTCTCAATCATATCTGCAGGATTTAGAACAAGTTATAATTAAGCCTTCCGTGGCAAAAGATATCCTTGGCGAAATATTGAAACTGGTGCACAGTCTTAAGTTTAGCCTGCTTAATGGAGGAAGTTTTTATTTAGACAGCCAGTTGCACACGGTCTGGCCTGCCATGCATATGCCGGAGAGTTTTTCTACCACCATATACGAGGCAAAAAGTTATATCGCTAAATTTCTCACCCAAGAATTGCCTTTAGTTCTCTTTATGGCCCCTGATACTGACACGCCTTCTGCGGAATTTTTTAGCTTTTTACAGGGTTTGGATCTCATCAAACGGGTAAGTTATTTGGGGGTAGACGCGGAGGAATTAGAAGGGTTAGACATAGAGCAAGTCAAGCGCCGGTTTTTTGTTTTCGGGCTCTGGCCCTGGCAATTCCTGAGTCATCGCAAAGTACAAAAAATTGGTGAATTTAAGCCATTTTATTCTGAAGCATTAGAGCGCGATTTCTACCTGGCGGAGATAGAGATTATTTTAATGCAACCTATTGCTCAACAAGATATTACAATAAAAGGGCTGGCTCTAAAATTAAAATCCGCGGATAAAATTCATCTGGCTATTCTCAGTAATCTTCCGGAAATTAAGCCAGAGACCTTAGTTGAGCTTTATCTGAGCCGCTGGCCGAATCTGGAAGAGGCTTACGAGGATTTTACCCGTAAAATAGAGTTTTTCACCTATGCTGGCCCTGGGCGTGGTTTGTTAAAAGAAGGAGAGGATGGCCAAAGCGAAATTGGCCAGGACTTAGGCACTTTGCTAAACCGCTATTTACACGTCTTGAGCGAGTATTTCAAAAAGTATTTTTTGCCTTTAAATTACGAAAAAGAGGAATTTTCCCGGATGAAAGACCTATTTTATGGGCTTTCTGCCACCTGCAATTCAGAAGGCAGCCGCACAAATGTATGGTTTAAGCTTCCGGCGGCTGATCCGGCGGCTTTGCAATATGCCCTGGCGCGGCTGAATGAGCGCAGCATTTGCTTAAGCGATCAGAGAATTTTGCGTTTTTTCCTGAGGCCGGCTGAAGTTCAGAAAGGGCTTTCTAAAGGGGGGTAAATTTTCTTGACAGCGGCTGATACAAATGTTATATTTAGAGTGCCTCTGAAAGGCGGCAGCGAAAAGGTAGCCCAAGTGAAAAATTATTTGGGCTGCAAAGCCGTTAAGCGGTTGCCGAAAGCCGAAGAATCTTTTTAAAAAAGAACTTCGGTTTTTTATTTTTCAGCTGCGCAAAAGTTTTATAAAGTCTTTAAGAGACAGGGAATTGAATGATACAAGCCAAGGGAGGTGAGGCAATATGCATAAGCTAAAAAAAGCGCAAAGCACCTTAGAGTACATCATTATCTTTACCGTGATTGTGGGAGCGGTCCTTTATGCCGCCAACACCTTTATCCGGGGCAGGATGCAGAATATCTTAAACCATGCCAGCGATCAGGCGGAAAAGGCGGTAAAACATATTAGTTTTGAGTAATCGATCCTTCGACGCACCTCGGCCTAAAGGCCGAGGTTTGCTCAGGATTGATACTGAGCAAAGGAGGTGAATGAGCAGATGTTTAAGATAAATTTCCAAAAGGCGCAGAGCACCGCTGAATACGTGATTGTCCTGGGCCTGATTGTCGCCGCAGTAGTGGCAATGCAGACCTACATTAAGCGCGGCCTGCAGGGCAGGATCCAGGAGGCCGTGGATTATACTGACCAGGGGGGACAGCTAGATGCTGCGACTGCAGTGCAATTTACCGGCGCCCAGTATGAGCCTTATTACCTGAGGTCGCAGTTCAGCCGGACGCGCAATGCCTACGACGTAGAAAACTTGGAAACCTCAGGGGGGTCTGTAAAGAGCGTGAATGAGTTCAGCGCAAGCAGCGGCTATCAGAATATGGTAAACGCGGATTTTGATGTCGGCGCTGCTGTCGCTGATTAAGGCAAAGAGAAAAAAATGGTTTTGGGGAAATCATTTAAGGAGGTGAGTAAAAATGTTTAAGGGATTAGCTAAGCATAAGGCCCAATCCACCTTAGAATACGCGATTCTCATTGGCGTGATTGTCGCCGGGTTGATTGCCACGCAGGTGTATCTTAAACGCGGCTGGCAGGGGAAACTCAAAGAGAGCGCAGACAGTATGGGCAGTCAGTTTTCTCCGGGATACACCCTTACTAATTACACTACCAAGAGCTTTTCCAATTCTACCGAGACTACGGACATCAGCGGCACCAATACTCAAATTCACAACCAGTGGACTAACCGCGACGGCAATGAGGATACGCCGGAGGCAGCCAGTGAATTCTGGTGGCACGGGGCCGCAGCCGAATAGGAGCGAGCAGGCAGAGATTATCTTGATAGCATAGAGGAGGTCTGGCAAGTATGTTGAGTAAAATCGTCATTTCCTTAGCGGTGTTTGCCGGGGTGTTTTATCTGGCGCGCCTGTTTTACCCCTTTTTTGCATCGTTAAGCGAGCGCTGGCAGAAAAAAAGAATCGAGCGGATCACGCCCAAGTTAGACCGGATGTTTATTGATGTGCCGTTAAACAAGCTGATCCTCTTGGATGTGCTGGCGCCGCTGGTCTGCGGGGGCTTGGGTCTGCTGTTTTTCCGCAGCCTCTGGTTTGCCGCCGCAGGCGGGGCGATAGGTTTGCTTATCCCGCTCTTTGCGGTCAAGCGGATGGAGGCAGGCCGCCGCCAGAAATTTGCCGGCCAGTTAGTGGATGGCCTGATGATTCTCTCCAGCTCCCTGAAGGCGGGCTTAAGCCTGCTGCAGGCCTTTGAGGCCTTAGTGGAAGAAATGCCTGCGCCGATAGCTCAGGAATTTAGTTTAGTCATCCGGCAGATGCAGATGGGCGCGCCCCTGGAGGAGGCGCTGGCAGACTTGAAAAAAAGGATGCGCTTGGACGAGTTAGATTTAGTGGTAACGGCGATGCTGGTGGCCAGAGAGACCGGCGGAGACCTTACCGTCACCTTTTCGCGGGTAATCAACACCATTCAGGAACGCAACAAACTCATCGGCCGGGTCAAGGCCCTCTGTATCCAGGCGAAATTACAGGGCGTCATTATGTCGATCCTGCCGATCCTCTTCGGGTTTTTTGTCTATAAAACCAACCCCGCTTTTTTTGACGTCTTTTTAAAAGACCCCTTAGGCCGCGGGCTTTTGATTTACGCGGGAGTCTCGGAAGCGCTGGGGATATTCTTTATCCGTAAATTCAGCCGGGTGGAGGCATAGGAGGAAGGGTTATGGGCGCGATAATTTTAGCGGCTTTGCTTTTGGGGATGGGGATCTATATCATAATTTATTCTTTCCGCTCCGAGATTTTCGGAGCAGACCAGACGCATTTACCGGGAAACATTTTTGCCGAGGGCCAGCCGCGGGCTGAGCCGGAAGGGATCTACGTCAACCGCTCACAGAGGTCGTTTTTACCACTGACCCGGCAGTTTAAGCCCTGGGAAAGGCGCATTCCTCTGCCGTTAGAAGGGATGAAGAAAAAATTAGTCAAGGCCGGCTCGCCGATGGGGGCAATGGAATTCCTGGCCTTTAAAGTCCTTTCCTTGGCCGGGGCGCCGATATTAGGATTGACGTTCCTGGGGGCACAGTTGCCCAAAGAAACCATCCTGATTTCTTCCCTGCTCATCGGTTTCTTCCTGCCGGAGCTGTGGCTGAGGAATAAGATCAAGGCCAGGCAGCTGCGTATCCGGCGCGACCTGCCCAGCATCATTGACCTTTTGAATTTATGCGTCGGCGGAGGCCTGGATTTTATGCTGGCGGTTAACCGGGTGGTCAGGGATTTAAAGCCCTGCGACTTAACGCGCGAGCTGGCAGAGGTTTACCGCGAGACGCAGATCGGCAAAACCCGGCGGGAGGCGCTGAAGAATTTCGCCTCCAGGGTTGACCTGCCGGAGGCGCATTCCTTTGTGCGCACCTTAGTGCAGGCAGACCGCATGGGCACGCCTTTGGCTGAGGCATTAAGCATGCAGGCCGAAGAGATGCGCACGCGGCGCTTCCAGAACGGGGAGTCCATGGCCTTGAAGGCGCCGATAAAACTTTTATTCCCGCTCTTTGCCTTTATTTTACCGGTAGTCCTGATTATCGTCGCAGCGCCGATTTTACTGGAGTTTTTGCGCGGCGGGATTAATTTCGGCTTATAGAAAAAATTTTTTACACAGATTAGCGCAGATGAGAAGATACAGATGGGCACAGATAACAGGCCAGGGTGTTTTGGAGTATTTCATCATTCTGACCGTGGTCCTGGCGGCGATTATCGCCATCGGGATCATCAGCCCTCGCGGCGGCAGGATTAGGAATATCTTCCAGGATTATTTCGACCGCGCCGCGGCGGAGATGAGGTAAAGACACAGATGATCGCAGATGAGAAGACACAGATGATCGCAGATGAGAAGACACAGATGATCACAGATAGCGGCCTATATCAAGATTTAACTTATAAGATCATAGGCGCTCTTTATGATGTGCACAAGGAATTAGGCAGCGTACATAAGGAAATTATCTACCATAAAGCAGTGGCAATAGAGCTAACTGAGAGAAAAATTGATTTTGTGGAAGAAAAAGGCATTGATGTAAGATATAAAGGCAAGAAGATAGGCGTCTACAGGCCGGATTTCATAATCGAAGACAAGGTAATCTTGGAAATAAAAGTCGTTCCGTTAATAAGTAAACCAATGCAGGATCAAGTATACTATTATATCAAAGGAACGGAATATAAACTTGTACTACTTGCAAATTTTGGCACTTCTAAGGTAGGGATAAAAAGGCTGATTTATACGTTTTAATCTGTGATCATCTTGCATCTTTTTATCTGTGATAATCTGTGAATATGCAACCCTTATTTATTTTACAAGGTATTATATGAAGACGGTAGATAATAGAAGGGCGCAGAGTTTCTTAGAATACGTTACCCTGATCTTCGTGATCACCGCGGCTTTGGTGGCAATGTATCCTTACATCCAGCGGGCGATTAACGCGCGGTTAAAGCAGGTGCAGGTAGAGTTGGATGAATCGCGCAGGTAAGGAGAGTTGGGTAATTACGAGCCCTACTGATAATGTCGTCATTGCGAGGCCGAACAAAGAGAGGCCGAAGCAATCTAAAAGCGGGATTGCTTCGTCGGCCTTTGGCCTCATCGCAATGACGCTAATTTGGAGAGTTATCCAATGACAAGAAGAGCGCAGAGCGCGTTGGAATACTTTTTCCTGATCATTATCTTTACCTTCGGCTTATTTGCCATGCAGGTCTACCTCAAAAGAGCCGCCCAGGGCTGGCTAAAGGGGTCAATGGAGCAGTTAAGCGACGGTATTTTTTATTCCCCTTCCGCCACCTTTGGCCGCTCCCAAAGCGTCACCGATATAGAGGAAACTACGGATTCGCAAAGCTTGATTGACCCGGTAACCAATACCGGCACTTCGGATATATTAACTATAAGCACTATCGAGATGCATCAATCTGCGAATAGAGAGGAGAGGGTTTTGTCTTTTGGCAGTGAACCCAGAAGGTGGCAGTAATGAGAAATTTAAGCAAAAAGAATAAATCTGGCGTTAGTTTTATGGAATATGCGGTTATTCTAGGGGTAGCCTCTACAGTTTTGCTGGGAATGAGCACCTATATCAAACGCGGTATACAGGGCAGGGTAAAAGAGATGACCGATAATTTCATCAGTAGGGAGCAGGTGATTGATATAAACCCTGAACTGACGGTGAAAGTCTCCAGCCACACAGACTCTACTTCTCAATCTAATATAGAGAATGAAGGGTTTATTGGCGGCGGCACAAAGATAGCTTTGTTAGATAGCAGAGACATAGTTTCAGAGAGCCAAGTCTTAGAGAGAAGGTCTACTCTTCTGGCGGGCGGCGTTTCGGCTGATGCGGCGAATAAGATTACTCCCGCCTCCGCTCCTACTAACGAAACTTTGGAGAATAGCCAACGTTTGAAGTATGCGATTGATTTAAAGAATGCCACTGACTTAAAATACTTAGAAAAATTAAAGAGTAATTTAGATAAAGAGGCAAAATCCCTCCGGGGGCAAGCTGAAAGATTAAGGGAGAATGGTAATAGGATGATTTATGATGCCACATACACGCGCTGCCCCAGAAAAAACAGGCACGGCCGTAAAAAGTGCAAAGCTGCATTGAAAGAGATGTATAATCAGGGGCTTGAGCTGCTCAGGCAGGCAGAAAATATGGTTGAAGGTTATTATAGGGGCGCAGAGCGGAAGGCAATAATAGAAAGAATAGCTAATGGCGAGTATGATGAAAATACTCTGGATATTGGGGCAGTGGGCAGAGAGATGCTGAGCAATCTTGCGCAACGAAGAATTGACGACTTAGAGAGAACTCAGGGAGGGAAAAACGGTTAAATGAGGCGCCTAATAGTAAATAGCGATAATTTTGGCCAGGCAGTGGCAGAGATGGCTATTTTTGGCAGCCTGCTTTTGTTTGTCTTTGGCGCCCTAATCGCATATATCCAACGTTTTAATGACCAGCAGTACGCGCAGATGGAGGCCTTTCGCCGGGCCTTGGAAAAGGGGTCTACCTATACCACTGAGGAGATGGGGAATCCGGGGGCTTCGGTGCAATTTACCTTAGTGCAAAATAGAAGGCATAGTGATTTTTCAGGTAGTTTCCGCAAAGGGAGTGCGCAAGCCTTGAGCGCTTCATCCAGTGTATTCTGGGCCGTGCCCAAAGTGGGAGAACAGGCAAAGGATTTGATAGTTTATCGGATCAATGAAGACGAAGAACAGATTGACCCTAAAGATTTTATTACTGCTGACGAAGAAGCCGAAAATACCTTTGAGATTGAACAAATACGCACAAATTCCAGCCTTAATTTTACCGAGACTGCCGCTAAGCAGGAGACGCCCTTGCAGATTGTGAATAAGCAGGAATCCACGTTGAGTGAGACTATAAATACGATTATCCCTTATGCGATTAGAAATAAGCAGAGCAATCAAATAGTGCGCGAAGGAGAGGTCTTGAATTTATCACAGAGACTCTACCGAGAAGGCAGGGAGGGGTTCGACCAGGGGCAATACAAATACAGTTCTCAGGTGCCAGAAGATCACAAAGTGGTAAGGGGTAAAGAATGGAGCACAGAGTTCTAAAAATAGACAGATGGCCAAGGGGGCAGGGATTATTAGAGGCCACGGTTGTGCTCATTTTGATAACCCTTTTTATCGGCGGAATAATCCAGATCTGGTTTTGGGGGAATAAACAGATACTCAAGCGCCAGAAATATTATAATGTCAGTAGAATTTTGGCCGGGACCGGCCGCGACAAATATCAGCTTCAATGGCCGCTGGTTTATGGCCGGGATAGCTTAAGCGAAAATCAGGTTTTGCGGGATGCCCCGCGGCTAAGAGGGGAATAGGTAATGTTTAATTACTTCCATCAGAATAAATTTAATTATGAAAAAGGCCAGTTAACCCCAATTTTTATTGTCATCTTGGTAGTAGTCTTGATTATGGCCTTCGTGACCCTGAACTTAAGCAAGGTCGCCTTTATAAAAACTGATACTGCCAATGCCGCAGATGCCGGCGCCCTGGCCGCAGGTTCCATGATGGCGAATATATTTAATGCCACAGCCAAAGCTAATTCCGGGATGGAGAAGGCATTTCGGGAGTTCTACGCGGTAACTTTGATAACTCTTGTAGCAGCTACAGTATTTCTGGTAGCAGGAAAGTTGGCGCTCACCCCTAGTTATGCGAGCGCAAGTGCGGCCTTATCCCAGGCTTTTCCTTCGCCTTGCACTGCCAAAGTAAAAGCCTGGGCAGCAGCAACAAAGGAACTAGTGGCCAAGAATTTCTTGACGAAATTATATTTTACCTTGATTAACGGGCTTATAGTGTCCATACCTTTCTTTGCCGTATCCCAAGAATACTTCTATTTCTCTATCCGCGACCAGGCAAGGCAGGGCCGGCTGGAGGCGTTTAAAATCGGGCATAAGCTCGCCTTTGTCAATAGCGGCATCGGGGCCAAATTAAAAGAGGCGAAGGTGCCTGATGACGAGGAATTAGAGGTCCTGATGGACCGGATAATGGAGCGGCTGCTGGCTAAGCTGATCCTGCAGGACTCCGCGCTTAAGGATGACCCAGATTTGCGGCAGAAGGTAAAGGAAGACCCCAGCATAGAAGAACGTTTTAAGATAAAGGAGAAGATACGTAATAATTACCGCAAAGAATTTAGCAACTTTTTAGAGCATATAGCTGAGGCAGAAGATTATACTTATGCCTGGATTGACGGCGAGGGCAGAGACCATGCTGTGCAAGTCAAGATTAAAATTAATCCGCTGGACAAATTTGTCTTAAGGACAACCCTGCTTCCTTGGCCGGCAATAGTAACTATGCTTAATACTACGACAAACTTTTTCTTTAATTTTCTTTATGCGGCAGCAGCAGGGCTGCTTTTAGGCGCCTGTGCCTGTCAGAATTGCTGCGGCTCGCCATTTGCTCCCTTTTGCTGCACCTGCTGGGGTGTTCTCTCCGGGATAGCCGCTGCTCTTATGGGAGTGGGCATAGTCTCAAATCTTATTACTATATATAAGGTCGGAACAGCACTGGTAGTAATAGCGGCTGTTTCTGGAGGTTTGTTGCCGCTGGCTACGCATACACTTGCTGGCGATGAGGAAGACTGGTCATTAATCATTGCCTGGATAGACAAAATTGACCATGACCACCGGGTATTTGTAGAAACCTGGCAGCGGCATGAGGGGAGGGAACTGGGGCTTTGGCAGACGCGGTATCCGCAGACTTATAGCTCTAGTACGGTGGATTTTTCCGGAGAAGGCAAAATTTATCCCCCGGTGGCGAACTTTAACCCTTCAATCATTGCCACGGATAACGACCAATCTCAGTCTAATTCCTATATAACGGGTGTGGTGGTCAGGTTAAAAGACCAGAGCGCACAGTTACAAAGCCAACTTACAGCTACGCGCAGCCAAATAGAATTTTTACAGGGGGAGATTAAAAGATTTAGGGCTTTGATTGCCAGCCTGGGCGCTGCAGAAGAGGCAAAGGATTTAGAGGGCCAGGTAAAAGATTTAGAAGAACAAATAAAGAGTTTAGAGGAATCCGAGACTAAAGCCACTACAGAGCTGGAAAACATTGCGCAAGGAATTCAAGATTATAAAAAGAATTTTCCTGACCTTTTGGGAAAAAACTAAGGAGGCGCTTATGGGTTTTAGGCAGAGGCTGATTTTAATCGTCATATGCAGTATGGCTTTCGGGATAAATCTCGGTTATGGCGGTATCTGGCCGGATAAGGAAGTGCCCATACCTCCGGACAGCAAAGAAGAGAAGCAGGAAAAGAGAATGATCGCCGGTCAAGAAATCGTCTTTACATATTATGCCAATACCAATGCCCCGTATATTATACAGGATTTCTACCGTAAGCTGTTGGCCGAGCGGGGTTGGCAGTCTAAGGACCTCCTGGCGCAAATGAATAATATGCATCTTCAGGATCTAAACACTAACTATATGCAACAGGCCTTAAAACAGAATTTAGTTTTTGAAAAAGAAGGGAAGATGCTAATTATTAATTTTGTGCCTGAGGAGTATGCTCAGGATAAAAAAACCTATTTTACCATTGCCCAGATGAACATTGATACTAGCGCCGCATTGCCTGAGAACGCGGATTTCGTCCCCGTGTTATTAACCCGGCCCAAAAAAGAGGCGGCCCCAGTTTATCCCGGCGCTTCTTTGATTAGCCTGCAAGAAGAAGCGGGTATGCAGCGGGCAACTTATTTAAGCCGCGCTCCTATAGATGAGGTATTCCAGTTTTATAAAGAAAACATGGTGAATGATGATTGGGAACTGATACAAGAGAGGCCGGTGGAAAGAAAAAACACCGGGGGTCCGGGGGCAATGGGTGATTTAGACAACTGTCCGTCTTGTCAACAGGCAGGTTTGGCCAGCAATAAACCCAAAGAGATGCTTTTCGGGGAATTAGTCTTTTCCAATAAGCGCGGAGACAGCTGTCGCATAGGCTTTGCCTATATTCTAACCAATGAGACTCTAAAGAATAGCCTAGATTTTACAAGCATAATGGTGGACTATGCCGAAAAAAAGAAATAAGGCCCAGTCTTCGTTGGAATACGCGGTATTGATCTCGGTGTTAGTTGCGGGCCTGATCGCTATGCGGGTGTACATGCTCAGGGCGGTGCAGGAGAAATACCGCCAAAGCGCAGATGTATTCGGGGGCGGCCAGCAGTACGCAAAATTAACCACAGAGGTGGAGGATTCAGATGGCCCGCTACTGAGTATCGTTACTCAGGACACCCAAGACTGGGACCCCTGTGCGCAGGCAGCCGGCATTGTCGCTAAGCTGCAAAGAGAGATAGAGGGGAGCGATTACTATAAGCCTGGACACGAGAATGACCCTAAATATAAGCAGCATAAGCCGGGCCTACAGGAGGACTTGGATTCTTTAAAATCTAGTCTTAATTCCTTGAATGCTTCGCGCGGCGCCTTAGATAAACTGCCTCCCCTGCAGGGAACGCAGGATGTTCAGGCGGGAGTTTCGCCCGAAGACTTAGATAAGCAGGCAGTCCAAATCAACAACCAGCTCAAAAAACTGGAAGATGATCTTAAGCAGTTATCCGATAAACGCGATAAATTAGTTGACGAAGACGAGACCATCAGCGCCGAATTTAGCAAGCAGGATGCGCGCTTAAACGAGTTAGAGGACCTGCGTCGGGTTCTGGATAAGGAGATTAGCCAGGAATTAGAAGCGATATTAAATAAACTATCTGAGAGAGAGGGAAATAACAGCGGGCAGGTGCTGGGCCAGATCCAGAGAATAACGCAGGAGATAGAAAAAGAACGTAGTGAATTGCGACAGACAGGGGAGAAGAGCGAAAATGAACGGGAGAAGATGCTTGTTGATGAGAGGGCGCTTAAGACAAAGCTGGCTGATTTAAAAGAGGAAGAAGAGGCAGAGGCTGTGCTGCTGGATGAAGAGGCAGAGAGGATAGAGGATCTGCGCAAGCAATTAGATCGGGATTCAAAAAATTTAGAGACTGCGCGCACGGGTTTAGACACAAAGGAAATAGAGATAGAAACGGGGCTGCAGGGCCTGGTAGATCAGCTTGAGCCCGCAGACTGGCGCAGCGAGATTAACGTCCTGATTACAGAATTAAGCGCGAAACAAGAAAGCCGCCGGCTGCTGGACCAGGAGGCCAGCCGTATAGTAGAGGCGCGTCAAAGCGCGTATAAGAGGTTAGAGGAAATCACCAATGAGATTTTGCAGTTGAACGCGGATATGGAGAATATAGTCAAAGAGCAAAAGGCCCTGTTGGCAGAACTAAACAAAATAAAGGCGCGGCAGAATACGGGAGGGGCTAATGTAGATGATTCCGCTAATATTGCCCTGAACGAGAGCAGCTTAGAAAAACAGATTGAGACTAAAAAGGCGCAAATTACCCATAAGCAGAACAGAATCAAGTATTATACAACTAAATATCCAGATTGTGTTTTTCCCTAAAGGGAGCGAGTAAGATGTATCTTAGAGATATAAAAAGAAAGAGTTTAGTAATTGGGGTATTTTTTGTTTTTATATTTTCTGGTCTTTTTCCTAAAGAGGCATTTTCCAGTCGCAGCCGCTCAGGAGGCGCAGACTTAGAAGAATTCGACGTCGGGAAGGTGGGGATGAGCATAGGCATTAGTTTAGGCACAGCAGTGGCAGGCGCGTATCTAAGCAGCGCTTTGCAGGCGGCAGCGCCCAAGCCGGCTACCATCACCAACGTTGCAGCAGACGGAACAAAAACGAGCATCCAGCTCATCAGAAATGGCAGCGGTAATCTGATGATACTGGATAAGCCCACGTCTTTCTTAGAAAGGACTAGCCAGGGTTTGAGTAATATCGGAGGCGCCTTTAAGAATTTAGCCACCAATACTCCCGGAGCCGTGATTTTAGACCCCTTTACTAAAGTTTCCGGGCCCTGGGCGCAGGGTCTGCAGTCATTTTCTTCTTTTTCCCATATAGGCGGAACCTTAGTTAAAGGTTACACCTCTTATGTTGCCGCCTCATCGGTAGGCCGGGCAGTGGGCATGGCTGGGCAATATCATGGCTGGGACCGGGAAACAACTTTTTTAGTCTCTTCAATTGCCACCAGCGGCGTAACTGGCTTTATTAACCCGGAAATTTCCCTCGCTAATAAATACATTGATGCCTATAGCGTAGGTGATATGGACAAGGGTTTATTAGTGGGCGCTGCCAGCGGCGCGGCCAGGGCCGGGGCAATCCTGGCGATTGACGGAGGCCGCATTGAAGCCGGCCAATCGCCGGGCGTGGCCGGGCAAATTGCCGGCTTAGCGGCCGGTGAAATGGCGACAAATGTAGGCAGAACCCTGGCTAATCCAGAGACCTGGAAATGGAAACCGGCAGTGATTGTAAAGGCAGAGCGCGGCGGGCCGGATGAACAATTAGGCCCGGTATTGCCGCAGAAAGAAGATAGGCCGCTGGATTTTCCAGATATGGATATGGATGGATTGTTTAAGCCAGTAAGCAGCCAGAATGTTTACCGCGAGGTTAAGGGCTATAAAGACGGCCTGGCTGATTTTGGCTGGAAATGGGAGGGCCAAGGAGCATACGCCTTTGAGGAGAAATATTTTTCCGATAGATACCGGAGTAATCCTTTGCGGCCTAATGTATTTGAGCTGATTGATACCCAAGCAAAGATAGGGCCAGGGACGATCCTTTACCGCTCTCTGGTCAAGGCGCCTTTTATTGATACCTTCAGCGTCCGGAGCTGGCCAGGCCTGGCTGCTCAGTCCGTGGGTATTGTAGTGGAAAATAAATTCGGCGACAAGAAATGGGGGCCGCTCGTCAGGGAAACCGCCAGCTTAATGAGCCAGAATATTTTTGCCTCAGCTGCCAACTTTGGCGGCATTGGCATGGATTTATATTTCGGGACCCAGTTTGAAAAGACCGAGGCCCGCGCCCGGCGCAGTTACGCGCTGTTGACTACAGGCATAGAGCGCGCGCTGGAGAAGGCCCTGCCGGAGTTAGAGCAGCCGATTAAAGAAATGTCCCAGCGCTTAGGCCAGCGAGTAGAGGCATTAAAAGCCCAAGGCCTCAAGCAGGAAAAATACCAGCAAAAATTGCGGCAGATCAAGGCAGAGGAGGGCCAAAAGCTCGCCGATTATGTGAATCAGCATAAAGACAAATTTGGTTTCCAGTTAGGTAAGGACCAGGCCTTTGCCATAATGGCAGAATTTAGCCCCGAGGAGCTTGCCCAGGCAGCGCAGCAAATAAATCCCGGCGGCCAGCTGCTGCCCGAAGAGCGCCGGCGTACGGAGCAGAATATAGAAAACCTCCAGAGGAGCAAAAACTTAAACCTGTATGCGGTTAACCAGAATTTCATCTTTAGTCAGGTGCGCATGCACATAGAAAGAAATATGACTCAGGATGCGCAGGGCAATGATATTTCCCTATCGCAGGCCTTTAAAAATATCGGGATGAGCCAACTCGGGCTTGGCCTGAAACAGGCAGGATACGGCATTGCGCCGGCGATTTTTGAAGGGGCATTAAGAGGCGCTTCAGAAATGGTGGTGAAAAATATGGTTGGCCCGAAAGACAGCATTGCCAAACAGCTGTTAGTTCCTTATGCGCTGAATATGTCTTCGGCAGTGGCGCGTGGCGATGCCTGGTATCTGGGCTGGGAAAAGACCAGCAAATACTGGCAGTGGCATGCCCCGGGAGCGGATTTTACCCGCTTTGATTATGTGGAGCCGGAAAGATATGAGCTTGAGCCAGGAGACCGCGGTTTTGACTTTATCCGGCTAAAGAATTACCAGGCATTTTTTGGCGAGGAAATGGACCGCTTCAACCGTTTTGTGGATTTAAACAATATGCAGCCGGGCAAGGGGCTCCTATCCCATTCCGGCAGAAAAAGGTTTGACTTAGACCAGAACAAATGGGTTGCTGACCCGCGCCGGGTAGCCAGCATTATCTTCTTAGAGGAGCAGCCTACTTTAGCTTATGCTATCGGACGGAGCTTAGAGCAGGCAAATCTGGATTATCTGGCCCAGACATTTGCCTTTGGCCAGCCGTTTGTGCGCGCCAGTATCCGCGAGGCCACTGTCGGCATTGAGCCGTCGCAGGTGCCTGCCTCGGCCTTTATGAATTACGTCAGCAGACTGCAGAATATTTCTAATCTGCGCTTAGGGCCGGCGATAGTATCCCTGGCGCAGGAGGCAAACCAGTTAGCCAGGGCTAAAAACATCGGCGGCGCCTTATTAGCCACCTACCCCAAAATTGCCGAGTGGTCCCATATGCAGCCAGAGCGCTTAGTGCTGACGGATCTAGTCAGGGATGAGGTCAAGCCGATGGCCAGAATCACCAAGGAAACCGTGCGCAGTATAGGAGAAGAGCTGGGGAATGGTTTACCAGAAGATACGCGGAGACATCGCGAACACTACCTTCTGGACAAAGATGTAAAATATAAAGGCGAGTATGAAGATAATCCTCCGCTGTGGCTTCTTGGCCGGGGAGAAGATCTGCAGGTTCTTACAACCACTATCGAAAGCGACAAAACAGTCCATATGGGGCATATAAGGGCGCAGGCTGACGGCCTGTCTCTTCCCGTCGGAGAAATAGTTGAGATAGCCCAAAAAACATACTCAAAAGATATCAGAGACGGAAACGGCAATCTTATCAGCAGCGAAAAGACTCCTCCCGAAGAGGTCTTTAGTTTCAGCCAGCCATATGCATCTTCTACTCCGGGGACGCCTTTTACGCGCAATGTTCTCAGTATAGACGCAGTGCGGGGCCGGCCGCCGGCAAGGGAGAATCCGGCATTAATCCCTCTGTCAAAACAACTGCCGCATCCAACGTTAGGCAGTGGCCA
>MHHD01000023.1 GCA_001805895.1 Omnitrophica WOR_2 bacterium RIFCSPLOWO2_12_FULL_51_8
TCTGAGGTCTGGCAGATTGCCACAGCTGATCAAGCTCTTACCCGATCCAAGTCTCAGGATCCCTTTACCCAAAAGATCACCTGGATCGAGCAGGAGAAGCTGAGTGAAGGTGGGGACCCTGGCAGTTCCACAATTCGGGGGGAACTGATTGGAGACCTAGTTGCGCTGGATCCAGAGGTAGGAAAAGGACAGGATATTTTTGAGGTGTTTAGCTTCGGCAAGGGGTTCGACGTGCCGCTCGCTGAGCGGGAACTTGAGTCGCATGTGATCCAGATCGAGGTCGATGGATCCGGCACGCGGCTTAAATCCTTCGAAGTCGTTGCTGCTCGGGAGACCGGTAAAGTGACTTACATCGAACAGCTCAAACTGGAGAAAACTCATCCGGATGCGGTCAAACTATTCGTGGGTGTGACGACCGACGAAGAGGCATTGCAGGTGAAAACGTTCAATAAAGCCTTTGATGACCTCACGAGAAAAATGATTGCCCACGTCGTCCAACTCGACGTCTTGGGAGACCGATCCTGGTTACGGACGAAGACCTGGACCGTCGAAAACGGTGCCGACGTCCCCAATTCAGAGCAGTATAGCGAGCAAGTCCTGGGCGACGCATTTTCTTTGCCTGGAGTTGAAGGAACTTGGACGAATGTTTCGACGAACCTCAAAGTGGACGAGACCGGCTGGCACGCGTGGCAAGGGAGCCGCCACTATAAACAATATATTGATGAGCCGACTGCGACGACCTATCTTCTCGAAGGCTTCGTGGACAAAACATTTGTTCCTCATCCCGGTCTCATTTACTCGAAACAGGTTCGGGAAGTCAATACAACTCATTTCGCTGGTGCTGAGCAAAGAACCGGCGACTGGATCAAAATTTATCGGGATTTATCCGCTACTTTCCAGGTCACGAACCGGACCACTTTTTCGCGGCAGCTCGAAGAACTCATCGAACTCGCTCCGACCGGCGTCGTTTACGTCATCGCGCGTTACAAGGACGAGAACTTCAAGGACGCCGATCCATTTTTGGAATACACGAAGCAGGAAACGGTGCGGGGACGGCTGCGCACGGTAACCGTTCACGAACAGGTCGTTGCGGGCGGACCAGTCGTCCAGACGTCGAACACCCGCTACTTCTATGGTGACAAGTACTTTACGGATGAAAAAACCGCGCTTGATTTAGACGGCGACGGGAATTCTGACACGCTCGATCTGGAAGGAGACGATTCGGGATGGCTCACCGGAAACTGTACCGACTGCGGTATGAATTACTCGGAAACCGTTCTGAATGGGGCAGATCGAGCGGTCATTACCCGTTACGAGGGCAAGCGCTACGGCGAGCTGGCCAATATCACGACCACGTTTAAAACGGGCGAGGAGGGTACCATCACTTCTATTCTTGGTTTTAACAAGTTTCATTACGCGAGCCCGGCGGCGGGGCAGGAGTGGAAAAATTTAGACTACACCGAGCAACAAGACGGCACGAAAGTCTACTACAAGCGGGACAATAACGGCGACAATCCCCGAAGCGACGTGGTCGACTACATTCGACATGCGAATGGCCTTCGAACGAATTATGAGTACCGCTGCGCGAGCCCCTGTCTCATCACACGGACAGTCCGCACGGACGGACTCCTGACCGTCTACAAGCAGAAGCGGGTGCGCGGCACCTTGGCCGATCTGATTGATTACGTGGACAATCCGGACGGCCGCCGGGACACCTATCATTACGATTTACTCGGTGACGTCGTCGCGATCACGACAAACTACGATTCGGCTCAAATCTTTAGATATGACCGCAATGCTTATGGAATTGCTAAGCAGACCGTGATCGTATCGACGAAGCAAGGCCACCCTGAAGCGTATTCCATCACGGAAGACCAGGACAGATTCGTTACCGACGCGACCATTAACAACTGGAGCCTGGTCGAATCCATTGCGGTCCAAAATGATGACGGGCGAACGACCTTACAGGCAAGCTTTATGGGTGCTGCAAGCACGTTTTCTTACGAACTCGATTCAAAAGGAGTGCTTAAGACAGGCACAGAAAGGACCGGACTTGATATCGACCGTGTCACGATTGGTCCCAACAGTGAAACATTAAAGGTATTTCTTGTGCGCTTGGGCGTGGCCAATTTCGACTCTAATGTTTTCCTCGGCGAGCGAGCCGATGTTGCTGCGCACGCTGATTACGACGCCTCGGAAGGTTACACCATTGCGCGGGAGTACCTCGCAAACGGCGACCTCTGGCGCGTGACGGACCGCTACGGCAATCAAAGTTACGCGATTTCCCGCCGCAACGGAGCAACGGGAGCTTTAGAAGAAACGATCACGCTCTCGTGGGTGGATGTCGACGAGCTCAGAAAAACAGGGCATCCGGTAGACAGTCCGTGTGTACAAGGCACTCCGCCAACGCCCTGCAAAGATGCGATCACGGGTGAGGAGGTTCATTGGCTGGTTTGGACCGGCTGGAATAATCCTAAAGTATTCGGTGACAATCGGGTTGGCAGCGCCCAAATTTTTGCAACGGCAAGTATGAGCGAAGAAAATCTCAGTAATCATATCATCAGCGAGACTGGAACAAACGCGAAGCAGATGATTGGACGCGCGATCGGAACCAGAGATCGGTTTGGAACAGAAACCAAACTCAAATACTCTATCGATGCCTCCGGCCGCGTCAAGGAAATTCACTTAAAAGATTGGCGGGATCGAATGTTTCCGGTCGAGTATCTTGGGACGCGGCAGGTATTCAACGAAGAAACCGGCTTGCTCAGGTCTCTCACGAACCAGTTTGGAGTCACGACCGACGATTTTGCGTATACGATCAACCGCGTTGGGCGCCAGGCAAAAGTGAAATCAAAAACGACATATCCAGCGATTCCAACCGGGGTGCCGCTGCTGGGAACTATACCTGGTCAGACGAGGATTGTGGAGGAAGAGTATGACGGCGACGGCCGGCCTGTGACTCGCGAGACCCAGATTTCATCTGGATTGGAGCCGACCACATCGACCAGGACGAATTTTGAGTATGAGTTTCACCTCGTGGAGAGCCGAAATACGGGACTCGTAAGCAAGCGGCTCGAAATCTACCCAGACTTTATGTTCGTTCCCGAACCGGGCAAAGCCCCAGTACCGGAGACTGCGATTTATGGGTTGAACCTGCGCCAATACGTGACAGGCATTGAGGATCTATTTGGTGCTTTGACCGCTTTTACTTACGCTTTCACGGCGTACGGCAGTATTTTAAGCCGCGAGGCGACCGATGACCGCGGGCTGAAAATCACGTCGAATTTTGACTTGACAGACCGGCGGACGAGCACGGTTCATCACTGGGAGGACGGCGATGCCACGACGAATATCACAGAAGATCGTTACTATGGGGTTACCTGGAGAATCAAATCCGAAGAAATTGATCCGCTTCTCCCGGACCCATCCGGTTCTCAACCAAAAACGATCACCGCGATTCAATTCGTCGATTTCGACGGCACACTTGAAGCTTACCTGGATCAGTATGGGCGGTTTGTGGACCGCGTGAACTGGAGGGACGAGTTTCGCCGGGTCGCTGCCTATGCGGACATTAAGACTTGGCTCACGGGTCCCAACAGAGTTTATACCAGGCTCTCAGCGGAATCAGGTTACCGGTTCCGGGAATTTGGCGTCGACGAACTCGGCAACACGATCGATTACGAAAATACAAGACACACGAAAGGAAGGGTCTATTATTACGAAACTGTGGAAAGGTCACGCATGAAAGCCGACCTCCAGCCGCGCAAAAGGCATTGGTTTGATACCTTTTATGGCGACATCATTGCTCAGACAACGTACAACGATGCGATAAAAGTTTACGTCAATTATCATAAGAAAGGACGTTTGGAAGCCGCTGAGGAGTGGTCTTATCTGAATTATCAGCAGAATCCTGATAACATGAAACTTACGAGTTGGTCTGGCGTGCCGGGTGAACCCGAAGATGCCGTATGCGACGCCGCAGGCTGCCGCATTCTTTACAGCGGCGACGGCGTCGACAATGTCCTCACGCGTTACTTTAATGGTGACGGCCTGATCACGAAAGCGGTTGCAACGACGCGGGCAGGCGATCTTGCCGGCGGGCCAGTCGGATCGAGAGGACTTCGCACCTTTGGGTACCTCATGGTGAACGGTTATGTCGCCCAAAGTGTGGAAGTTTATTATCCGGCTGGATTAAACGCGCCAGAGGCTGAACACCAAAAGCAAGTGACAACCCGCACTTTTTGCGTGGGCAACTGCAGTGTTGATTACATTAGCTACACCCTCAGTCCAACCTTCAGCGACGACGGCAATTTCATTGTCCAGGAAAACGTGACGCCAGCTGCTCCGTATCCTGTATCCCTCATTGGCAAGATCCGTCCTGAAGGGCTTCTGATGAACTCCGTGAGTGAGTACTACCAATATGACAATGGCCGCTGGGTGAAGAGAAAACGCACCGACCGCTTTACCTATCGAGAACCAAATTTGGGAATCGAGAAGGAAAGGAAACTTGCCCCCGGCACGATGCTCATCGCGGCACAAACGTCTCATGTTTGTCTTGCCGACGGCGCAGGAGATTGCAGGAAACTGGAAAGCTACCATTACCGGTTTGGAACTCAATATGACGAGATGGGGCGTGCCGTGCAAGACATGAATCGAATCTATCGATTTAGGAAAAAGCTTTCGGCGAGTCAGTACGAACTCATGGAAGAAACTCCTATTATCGCTTATGAAGAGAAGGTTGAACATCAACAAAATGCGAATTTGCCCGGCATCGCCGCTGGGGGCGCCGTGCTCGATCCTGGAACGAACAGGCTCGATAACCCTGGACGCGTCGTTCGGACTCAGACGTTTGAGCGGGACGGCGCAGGCGGTTATCACGCCGACGAGCGGGACATGACCAAGAAAACGACTGCGAGCGAATATAGCTGGCAGGGAGATCTCGTGAGAACCGAAGTGAAAGCAGAACTTCGGGGTGGAGGCGCGGAAATTTTGTGGCCTGGGGTAACAAAAGTGAGACGACCCAATGGCGAGACCATATTAGTGGTCGAAGGCAATAAGTACTACGTCGCTGTTCGACTGGATGCCAAGGGCACTCCCGTCGCACTCCAACATCTTTTGAACGGCCAAATGCAGGATGTGACGTATCTTGTGCCGCGCCCGCGCGATCCTAACGGTTTGTGGGTGGAAAATGACCGGAATGTCGATTACGTTATTCCGGGTACTTGTAACAATCCCGCCCGCGACCCCTGCATTTCGCTGGGGAGTCTCACGTACTTCGCGAATTTGGGTGTGGACACGCAGCCGTATGGGGCGATCAATCCTCTTTGGTTTGATTGGTGGTTTAATCCCGTTTGGCGGGATTGGTGGTTTGGCGGGCTTAATCTGTGGGAGGGTGGCGTGGGCGACGCAACAGTGGACACGTTTCTAGAGGAGCCGTGGAGTGCGAGCGAGTCTGCCGCTGTCATGACCGATTTTCTAAACCAGTTAGGCCTTACATCTCCTCTTTATCCAAAATATGACGAGCGGATCCGGAGAGTTGATTTATCAAACATAGAGAAAACCCTCGCAGATTGGGACAGCGGTTTAGATTTGGATTCGAGCGAAGGTGAAATCATGGCGGCTTACAATTTGGCGTGGGATCGACTGCAAAACGAACGCCTTTCTCCTTTGTACCAGGCGCTTGAAGCTATTTGGAACAATCCAGTTTACCCGGCAGATGTCGCTACAGATGTCGATCGAGAGCTATTCAAGCTTGCGACGAAGCAAGCTGGGCTCCTAAAAGTGCAGGCCGTGGTTGTCAATGCGAACCAGAGACTCTTTAATCAGGTGCGCAGCCGGTTGACATCGCTCTCAGGCACAGATGCCGACGGTTATCCCAGGACGGCGAGCGTAAAGAACCTTAATCAGATTTTTAACGATCTCATGGATCCACTGACAAATGTGGCGAAAGTCGTTTCAGATGCTTTTTGGGATGAGAACGGCAATACGAAAGGACTTACTTGCGGCGCAGGAGAGCAGTGTCTCGAAAGCGTTTTGAACATAGAAGGTTTCAATGTGGTATCGGCGGCGGTCCAGCTTCTTGATACATTTCGGGGGACGGCGAATACGGAAGGTGTTTTGGATGCAGCGAAACGACAATTGGTTACCCGCGTGAATAACGCGCGTCGCGCGTTTTGGGATGATCTGGATGGAGGTACGAGCCGCGCGGAGGCGGAGAAAAAACTCGACGAGGCCTATCAATCTGCCCTGAAGAGCTTCGCCACTGCAATTAACCCGAACGGTGCCGATGGGAACGCCCGATTAAACGAAGAGTTAAAAGCCGTTTATCAAACCTATTCGATCAATCCCACTACCGGCAACTCCAGGCTGTATGACTTTATTGACGAGCGCGAGCTTCTTTTTCATCCAATCGAGCCGGATCATGTTTTCATTCCTGTTCCTGAGAGAAAAGGTGAAGAATGGGACGGGAGCGACTTTAACTTCAGATTTGATCGGATGAAGCAGCAGCTAGATGACATCGAAACGCGTGCCCTGACGGCGGTGGGACTCAACAAGGAGGAAACCTTAGCGAAAGCGCGGCTCGCGATGGCGGTGGTCGCAAATGATCAAGGTGCTGCAGAAGACCAGTGGATTTTGGGGACGAGTCCGTATGACTACTATCTGAGTCAAGTACTTCCGCCGAAAGATAAAAAGAACATTCACGCCCTTATTTTTGATGCGCGCACTCAGATCGAACAGGATATTTTTGACACCAAGATGAACCAAGCCCTTAATGACTTTGACAAGGCGTTGAGGTTCCTGCCTGCCGATTGGGAGGAGCTATGTGCGCCTGGTTTCCAAAGTTGTCCGTCTGGACAGGTGGGTCAGGCTTACACGGATGTGTGGACGGCATTTGAAACAGCATATGGTACTTTTAATACGACAGTTGGGGAAGCGCGCAACGCGTGGCGCACGGCTTTAAATGGGAACGGAACGGATGTAACTGGGGCGGTGGCAGATTACAACAAGGGAAACAACGACGCGCACACAGCGCTCAGGAACCGGCTCACGAAAACCTCGGAGGATTACGTGGGCGCAGTCGGCAATCTTTTCGAAAGGCTCTTCGGAAACGAGTACAAAGCAAAAGCCGAAACGAATGCTAAGACTTCAGGCGGTGCTGTTTACCTCAACGATCTTGCCACGGCGGTGCACTTCCAGGGCTTTCATTTTTGGGTCGAGGACTTGATTGCGGCAAACAAGCTCCAAACCAAGGATCAATGGCTCGCGGCCTCGCTCGGAGCGAGAACCCAAATGGTACGAGGCCGACTGACGTTCGACGGTTTCTTTGAGTTTGATCGTTATGGTGAGTTAGACACGCTTACCAAGAATCTCGCGAGCGACAAGCAGACGCTCTTTGGCGGGTACACGACCGATATAGGAAATTACGTCAGAGTTCACAACAACTTTCCTGACACGTACAAGGGACTTAGGAAAACCTTGTATTGGACATCGATCGAGGATCGCAAATTCAAAGCGGATCAAACAGCAATCGCTTACCAGTTGGATGTCGGTCTCCGGATCGGCGCGACCTACGATGTTGGATACCGCTTGGGTGCATACGGCATAAAGAGTCCTGATCCCGAAAACATGACCGGCGCTTTTCAGCTGCTTTCGGCTGCAAATAGCTGCAGTGTGGGTAATTGGCGTATTTTTGGGCTGTACCAGGGTTGTCCCTACGCGGAACTTGACGCCAATTTTCATGTCGAGAAAGCGAACGCTGTGCGGGAAGCGTTTGAACCAGTCGATCCGGTTTACGATGCCTCTGGCGTGTCCACGAATTTCGAGGATCGCCTTAAAGCTTGGCTTTCGGCGGAGGAAAATCTTTACAATTCGATTAAGACCGTTTGGGATAATTACAGTAAGGAGGTTTCTAACTATCTCGAGGACATGAAAACATTTTTTGACACTCTGATTACAGATACCGGCGTCGGTCTTTCCACCGCTGCCACAGACTATATTAAAGCGCTGGATAAAAATCTTGCCCGCGTTTGCAATCCGCTTGACGAAGAAGATGGCTGCCCGGGAAATTATCAGTACTTTGGCGTTGCCGTAAGCAATCTTATTCGTCAAGCTCAAGCAACCGCGGCAGAAGTTATTGACTATGAGCGGTTCGCTTATCATGCATCCAACATCCGCTGGGATCACATCAAAGTGCAGTGGGCCAGGCTTGGAAGCGGAAAAGGAATTTGGGATATTTCGGATTTGCGGCCCGGTCCATCTCCAGGAGACCGTTTCAGCTGCTCTGAGGCAGAAATCTCAGCGTGCGGTTTGGGGTGGTATGTTTGGGATTGGTATAACTGGGAGTGGGCGCACCTTTGGGTGTGGGAGGACTGGGTGTCGGCATACGGTATTTTTGCGCCCACTAATTCCTATTGGCCTGGACCGAATTTGGCAATCGATCACTATCGCGTAGTCCTGCCTGAGAACGAGTGGTGGCGGTGGCAGGGAGCAAATACCATCGACATGCTTGGCTACGCCGAGCGGTTTGCTCTAGCAAATGCAGAATATTCCAGAGAAATGGCCTATTACGGCGCCGATAAGGAATATGCGGAAGATATGGTCGATCTGCAAAACGCATGGGAGACGCCAGCGCCCAGTAAATATCAGGAAGAATATCGGGTATGGACTTGCCTTGAACGGGATTTCGATGGTGGCTGTCTGAAGGAAGGTTGGTCTGATCCGCCGTCTGTTAACACTTTATTTGCTCATTTCGACGTCGATTGGGTGAAAATAACGCGTACACGGAATAATGCTAATGCAGCTGCCGACGACCGTTATCAGGATGCTTTGATCTCAGCCCGCGGAAATCACATGAATGGCGCATTCGACTACTTAAATGATGACTTTTATCCTGGCATGGATGGCGCTGATAAAACACGTCTGCACACGCACTATCAAGGGATAATAGACCGGCTTGGGGGAACTGAGGGACCGATCGCTGTTTTTGACGAACTCAAAGGAAAGCTTACGAACTTAAAGAATGATTTGCTGTCCGGAAGCCGAATGGCTGGCACGATGTTCCTGCCTGCGCAGCGTTTAATTTTTGCCGGTCTTACGTTTGCACAATACTTGATCCCCGAATTCGTTCTCAGAATGGAGCATCAATTTAGGAATCATGCCGCGGAGCATGAGGCGGTCATTGCGACTTGGGACAAGGTGACTAAGGACGAAGGCGAGACGAAATCACCGTTAAGTAAAGTGCGTCTCGCGGTGGAAGGATGGACGAGGGATGATTTCCATGCTTATGTGAGCACGTACACGGACATTCGCGACAAGGCGATCGATCCAGATGAATGGGGCATCGGATGGAATCCATATAAAGCGCGAGCACAAGAGCTCTTATACGAAGTACTTCATGACGGCGGCGCAGATGAGGACGATGCTGACGTCGCAGGTGAGGGAGCAGGTCATGACCACGACAGCGGCACATGGGCAGATGCCAGTGATTGCGTTGACAAGGATGAGACCGACGAGGTGGATCCCTGTGAACAGCTATGGGAGGAGTACTTAGTGCTCTTAAAGACGAATTCGCGAGAAGCCATAGGGCTGTATAAAGACTTCTTGGCATACGAAGACTGGAGACGTGCGAAGCTTGCAAAGGATCTTGAAGCCAACCGAGTTAAATATGAGGCAGATACGTTGTTGTCGCTTAACGTGCGTGTGGATCCTGCTAATCCTTATGCTGAGGATGCGATCGAGCGGCGCGATCGGATCCGGCAGGGAGCCGCGAATGATTATGGAACCGACCTTGGAAATTTAAGAAAGGAATTTGGCGCGAGAATCGAGAATCGTCCGGCAAGTTGGATTACGTATCTTACATCACTTTACTACATTGTCTTTCTGCACGGAGAAAGCCGAGAGCGCGAGGATGCGATTCTCAAGTGGATTTCGAAGCCGCCTTTATTAAGGGACGAGGTGGAAGAAGAGCGAAAGAAGAGAAATGAAGAAGCGCGCGGAAGCGGACAATCTGGAAGCGGAAAAGCAGGGAGTCACGCGCGAAGATCACGTCAAGATAGCGCCGGAAAGAGGGGAAAGGATGTAACAAATAAGCCGGATGAAAGAGGAGATTCAAACACGCGCGAAGAGGATGAGCAGGAATTTCCTGGCCTGTTCTGGCTCGCGCCTACCGTTTCGGCATTTTTGCGCGGACCACTTGGGTTTGTGCCGCTTGGTCTCGCTTTATTTTTAGAAGCTGTAGATGAAAATGATCTAAATGTTTCTAACATTGGTAGAGTTCGTGGTGAACCGGTTCCTCAAGCAGGACTCGGCGGCGGGTTTTTCTCGGTGCCGGATGAACCGATTTCGTTTGCCGATCAGCACCGCGCCGCAGATTTTGTATCTTCGCCACAGGCGGCGAGCGGAATTCCAGACCTTACCGATTCGCTGCTCGGCCTTCCGAGCATGGCCGATATTGGATCGTTTTTGGTCGACGCGTTTGCTCGTACTTTAAGGGGCGATCTCTCACCGCCTGCAGCCCGCGCGCTCGAGGCACCGAACACCCCAACAGTGGAACGGGGCGAATCTCGCTCGAGCCTTTCAGCGCCATTAGCAGATTTGTTCCAGCTGCCAAGCGGTGCCGCCGAAATTTCAAGCCGCACATTTCCTTTGAACCTCGCAACTTCATTCCTCTCAGGTGTAAGTAACTTCGGTAGTTTATTTGACGCAGCTCTCGCCAGTTGGATACCAGGCACTCCCGACATTGCCTCTGGCACAGGAACTCCACGGGCAGAACCTTCACTTTTGTCTATTGCATTGGCCGGCCTTGCTGCTTTCGCATTGAGTAACGCTCCTGGGTTTGCAGCCGCTGGGCAAATCTCAGCGGCAGAGTCGTTCACGCAGCCCACGAACGTTGGCCCAACGACTCAAGCTACAACACTACCTCAAGGACCGGCAGACGTCACTCAAGCTCAAGGCACACCCAGCATCTTCGATCAATTTAGTCAAGCCATTCAATCCTTCTTTGGCGGTC
>MHHD01000024.1:0-1360 GCA_001805895.1 Omnitrophica WOR_2 bacterium RIFCSPLOWO2_12_FULL_51_8
CTCCAATTCCTTTTTATCTTCCCGCCATATAACCAGATGGGATTGGTCCCGTCAGCTGAGATCCAGAGGTTATTGCGGGAAAAGGTATTCAGCAGCCAATCTGCAACGCCTCCGATACTGCCCGAATTATTACCTCCCCGAGAGTACCCCACAATAGTGTTATGGACCATGAGGAATTGATCGATGACTACCATCTTCAGGATATCGCGGAAGGAGGCTACGAGTTGGTTGCGGATCACATACACCGGCCCGGCGTAGAGCGGCTGGAAGCTCAAAATTGAGTTCTTTGAATTGTACATTCTGTTTCCCCACACCCGCACATTAGAGTAGCCCCAATCGAACTCAAGGCAGTCATCGGTAGTCTCATAGATATCGTTACCGTAGATATCCACGTTGCGCCGGGGATAGGAAATTCCGTCACCGGCGTTATGGATGCGGTTGTAGGCGATCACATGGCCGCTGGTATAATTGAGTTCAATCCCTTCCCCTTGGGTTTCATATTTCGTAGGGCTCAACACCTTATCTCCGGCAATCTCATTATCCATAATTGTCCAGTTTGAGCTGGAGCCGCTTAAGAGGACGGCATAATCTTCGTCGCCGACAAAACTGTTTTTTGCCAGTACCACGTCTTCAGCGGCAACGGTAGTTCTCAACGCCACGGCCTTAATTCCTTCAATCCAGATATGACTCGCCCCCACACGAATGGTGCCGTCGGCGGCAGTCACTTCTCCATCCCCTGCCGGCCTCCAGGCGATGTAGTTGCCTGCAGCGCCTGAACTGGTAAACTCCAGCAGCGCGCCGTAATCTCCCGCGTGCAAAAGGAAGATGTCTCCGGGTTGGGCCACGGCTTGCGCCGCAGCGATTCCCCGGAACGGGTCTTCCGGCGTACCGCTCCCGCCGCCTGAACCAGCAGTGACATGGAAAGTGCGGCCGTGAGCAGGCAGGGCCGGATACGGCCTTGTGTTGACGGTAACACTCCTCTGCGCACTGCCTCCGTCGGGATCGTGCAGACTCAATACTACCTCATAGGTTGCCCCCGCATCTAAAAAGAAGATGCTACCAGCCAGCATATTATAGGGACGGTCGGAATGCGCCCCGGGAGAAGGGTAATAGGCTAAATTCGCATCCACCCGGAACAATGGCAAGGCCTGTTTCCATTCCTGCGCTCCCTCTCTGCGGTACTGCGCGCTACAGGTGGCATTATGGTTGCTATCGCCAGTAATATTCCATTCGATTCCTATGGATTGGATGGTGGAATAGGCGGTAATCTCTCCGGAGGCGGCAGCCAGATAATTGGCGGTAGTAATCGGAACTGAGAGGGAGGGGATAGTCAGACCTGAGGTTGAACGCGCAACCGCGG
>MHHD01000024.1:1373-8168 GCA_001805895.1 Omnitrophica WOR_2 bacterium RIFCSPLOWO2_12_FULL_51_8
TCAAGTGCGTACGGGGCCGCGGTATCCTCGGCAGCATAGGGAATCCCGTCGGCGTAGAATTGGACTCCTGCCACATTGCCTGATACAGAAGCCGTCAGGGTAATCGCGCCGTTTACAGTATCCCCATTTCTGGGATAGGTAAGCGATGCCGCAAGAGAGGAATCAATGGCTGGCAGCAATAGCCGATCCTGGTCATATATCTGCGCTACTTCAGCAGCAGTAAGGGCGCGTTGATAAAGACGTATATCTTTGAGGAATCCGTAAAAGAATCTATCAGTTACCTCTCCGCTTACAATGCCGTAGACATTGCGGGCGCCAATAGAGGCGGTCTCGTTAGCGGTATAGAGGGTTCCCGTAGAGAATGCGCTATGTACTAACTGGCCATTGAGGTAAAACTGCACTAACCACTGCGCACCAGTATCCTCCACAGTCACTGCCAGGAAATTCCACTGCCCAATAGCGATCGGCTGTATGGAAACAGCAGCCACCTGAATATCCCCCCGCGATTCAAAACGGGCAAGATTGTCTGCGCCGATATAGAAGGAACAGCCTCCGATGTCATTGCTGCCGCGCCGTGAAAAGAAAATCTGCTGGAGGCGCGATTCGCGCGCATACACGAAGGCAGAGAGGGAAATGTTTTGTCTTGTCCCCGAGAGGAATGCGCTGACGGGTTTTTCCGGCGAAAGAGAATCATCGCTCCCGTCAAGCCCCACTGCCCATACGCCGTTTCCTCCGGCCCAGATGGGTCCGTTGCGCAGATACGCCGTATCCGCGTTTGGCGAGCGGTCGGAGACAATAGTTCCTCTGCCTTCATTCATGACCCAATGCGCCACCAGGCCATCGTCAAGGCCTGCCTGCCCTGCGCTTGTTGCGGCGAGGATGATCGCTGCCAGGATGATAAGTTTAAGCATGGTCTTCATCGGACAACCTCCTGACTCAAGGGACAGTCCCTACAACCCCACCGCTACGTACGCTATCTGCGCGGCTTCCAGCGTAGTCTTGCCCTGCTCAAGCGCCAGGGCTGCGTCGTAGGCGGTAATGACGCCATCTTTTAAAGTACATCCCCTAATCTTGACTTTTATGAAATAATGTGCTATCGTTGGTATATGCGAATTTATATTGATACTTCGGTTATAAACGGGTTGTATAGCGATGACGCAGAAAAGAAAATAACGACGCAAAAATTCTTCGAATTTGTCAAAAAGACCGATATCGTTTTGTATAGCGCTGAGCTGCTTGTTGAAGAAATTAACCGTACCCCTGAGATATCCAAACGCGATAAACTCAAAGGATCTCTGGCTGAATACGATATTGATTTTCTTCCATATAGCAACGAAGTTGAAAAGATAGCGCATATCTATATGCGAGAAAAAATTATTCCCGCAAGGTACCTGCCGGACGCCGTGCATATTGCAACTGCCAGTATTCATAATATTCCTGTGCTGGTAAGCTGGAATTTTGAGCATATCGTTAAACTTAAGACAAAGGTTGAGATAAATAGAATTAACCGTGAATATGGATACCCGCAAATCGATATAGCATCCCCCCGGGAGATTTAAATGAAGAGGAAAGAGCCAAAATTTATGCAAGAGCTCCATAAGATTCGAGAAGAACTCACTAAGGAATGGAAGAATAAATCTACAAAAGAAATCGCTTCTTCTCTTCATCTGGCAGTTAAAGAGTTCAAGGGTAAATTTGTATTTGCCCATAGTTAATAATCTCATATAGTTTATCCCTCAGTTAATCAATCCAACCGCTCGCTCCGCGATCTGCGCCGCCTCCAGCGCGCCCCTGCCCTGTTGCAAGGCAAGCGCTGCGTCGTAGGCGGTAACAGAGCCGTTGCCGGAGAGGTCGTTGGGCAACGCAGCGCTATTGAGCCGCAGCAACAAGGACCCGCCAGTCAGCATAACCTCTGCCACACTCCCTTCGACACTCCCTGAATCCTGTGCGGAGGTAATATCCACCCACGCACCCTGCGCATTCTGTAACTCCATGTTGCCCGCCCCAGCTAACCGTATGCTGCACGCCGTATTCGTACGCAGCTCATACATCTGCGCGTCTTTCTTGATAAGGATGACATCCGTAGGGAGCTCTACGGTATCCCCTGGCCCGAAATCATATACTAAGAGTGATACCCGGCCATCTCTATCCTCATCGGTAAAATCATTAGCCTCTACGGTATCTCCCGTAAGGGTATAGGACATGTATCCTGTAAGATCAATCTTCCAGAATTTATTCCTTAACTCATTGGTTCCCGTATACCCCTTTTTACGATTCGCAAAATCCTGCAGCATATAGTCCCGGTCGGTCGCCACATCTGATCCGGTAACGGATACAACTAACATATCCATAATCAGCGGGTCGCGGTCAAAGCAAAGCTCGCTGCCTGCGGCAGTCAGGCGATAGCTCGTGCGGTGGTCAACGTTGTGAATGAAAAACTCGCTGCCGCTTAATGCCTTTAACGGCAATGCCGCGTTTACTCCCAGCCGCATTGCGCGGTAATCCACCCAGGAGATTGTGGTTATATACCGTTGCTGCGCAGGGTACACCCCCGCCTCGGCTCCCTGAATCTGGCTGCCTCCTACCAGATGCGCCATCTTAAAATTGCCGTCCCTGCGCTGGTAGTGCGCAAACTCACCCTGCACCGCCAGATTCCCCTGGTCTACGCTGCGCGCCCCTGCCCGTCCATCTGACACCAAGATATCCTGCTGGCCGCTGGAGCTGCGCACCTCCAGCGCTACAGCCTGGTACGCATCCTGCTCATTAGGGGAAACCGAAAGCGCGCGGCTGGTAAGCGAGGAACTTCCGGCATACGCCTCAATGATTGCCGGATACACATCTTCAATCTCTGCCATGGCCGCGTAATCTCCTTCGGGTTGGCGGCGCTGCACAAACAGGTTAGGGATATTCATCGCATAGTATGCAGAAAAAAGGTTTCCTGCCATTACTGTATCTCCCTGGCGATTAAAAAGGGTAACCTTGGTGTATTTACGCGGGGACGCAGCGTTGAAATCACCGCCATACATATTCTGCTCTGCCGCCACCGTGGTTACGTTGTTGAGACAGGTGCCATCCTGCGCGCACATATTGGGGAATGACAGTCTAGACCTGCCTACGCGCCAGAAGGCCTCAATCTTATCCGGGGCCACACCTTCAAAACGGGTGCCGTTCGCATGTTTACGCAGATACTGTGCGCTTAAGCTTGCCGTATCCGCATCATCAATTCTCGTTAAGGCAGGGGTAACCCGGAACCCGTCTGCCTCGCCCGAAGTGTCCGCCCCGTGGAAACACCAGGTGTGCCATTTGCCGCCCTTGACGCGGAATACATCAAAGACATACGCCTGGCTTGAACTTTGCGTATCCCCCATATCTATCAAGGCGCTATCCCGGCGAAAGAGCTGCACATTCGGATGATCCGTAGAGCGCGCGCCTGCCGAGACATACTGCGATCCCGGCTGCGGCGTAAACTCTTCCACCCAGCCTTCGGCACGGCTAAAACTTCCTCCCGGCCAGCCGCTTGAAATTTTGTACGGATGCATCCGGCCATCAACTTCAACCGTATTATGTGTATATGAAGCATGGTCAGGAGGAATGGTGAATCGCTCGCCTTCATTGCGTTGCCCGAAATCATTCGCCATTTGCAACCCTAACGAAAAGAAACTTAAATCTAAGGCATCGTTATGCGCATGCCCGGTCCCTGTGCCGGTGCGGATCGCCAGGGCAGTTTTTCTGCGATAATCATCCTGGGATACGCCTAATTCAAGGATCGCCACGCCAAATCCTCCCAGCACACGCGACTGCATACTGATGCGCGGATCGCGCCTGCCTGTTGCTGCCTGGGTAATCTCGCTCCACTCCTGCTCTGATTCTCCGGCCCTGCCAAACACATTGGCGATAAGCCATGCCGCGCGGTAATCGCGGGTTACCACCCAGATCCTACGCACAAAATCCGCGGTATAAGGAATACGGAACCGCGGGGTGTACGGCCCTCCCACATCCCCCACCCCGTAATCATACCCGCCTGCTATCCATTTATCGAATAGCATCCCCGCAGCCGCCCGCACTTTGGGGAAATGCGCAAGGTCAGAGAGGTCGTACGGCACATTGCCTCCTGCCTGCTGATAGCGTTTCATCCCGGCAGCCATACCAACGAAATCCTCGGATACCCCTAATGCGTAGAAGGTGCTGCCGATGTAATGCGTTCCGTCGCGATTCAGCGAATTTCCGTAGTGGACTTTAATCGGAATGTTGGAGAGGGGATAAATATCCCGGGTAACTTTGGAAATATCAAGCAGCGCGTCTGCTGCCGCGCTCGGCCCAAGCACAAGCCCGTGCAAGATAGGGTCATACTGCCTTACCCTTCCCACCTCTGCGTCATGCACGGTTGCCTGGATCAGGTGGCTGTCAAGCAGGGCAATAATGTCATCCGGCCCCTCGATCCAGGGGATAAAGCGGTGCAGGGCATTGGCAAAGCCCTGGTTCCCCTGAATGTAATCATAGAGATAATCGTACGCCCGGGCAAAGCTGTTGGCTTCGGGACCGGACCAGCCGCTGTAGACATACTTGCCCAGCTTGTTCCAGCGGTTAAAGACATTATAGAGGAAGTCCTTGCTGGCGCTGTTAAGCCCCACGTCCTGCGCCTCCATCTGCATCGTCGGCCACTGCAGGGCCCATTTCACCAGAATAATCGCAGCATCCCGTGCCACGTCCAGATCTCCGGTCTGGTGATAGCGGGTAGCCAGGCCTGCCCCATACCCGTCGGATGTCTTTATCAAAGCATTGCTGTTCACCGGCTGAATCTTGTAAGAGGCCAGCGGCGCGATAATAAACGCGTTCATCCCGCCGGGGTAAGCGGCATCCTGAAAATACACCCCCATGCCATCGTCCTTTAAAGGATAGGGGTCAGGAAGGGAACGGCGGTTGAGGTAATCATCTAACGTATAGACAAGGCCGAGCTTCTTGTTCACCAGTTTAAAGGGGACGTCATATCTATCGTCTTTGTCATAGGGATAGACACCTGCGGGCTCGATGTCCCATACCCCGTACTGATTCTCGAAGTCCTGCCTGGTAACGCCATTGGGCAGGGCGTCAAACCCCGCGTCCCTGGGATCCCCAGCATAGAAGGCATGGAGGCCGTGCATAGAGTTGATTGGCAGGAGCGCGTCCCAGAGCGCATCGTCGCGCTGCATACGCTGCGCCTCGCTTAAGCCGCTGGGCACATACTGGGGCCGGAGAGGATCGTTCTTGTAATGGATCCACTTCCACACATCATATTCGTCGTAACGGATGCCGTTTTCATCAAGCGCAGCGCCTTCTTTGCTGGCAATCTCTTGCGCCCACTGGCGCAGGAGGGTGCGCTCTGCATCGGTAAAAGTCCCCACGCCCTGTTTGATGCGGACAGCCGAGGTTCCGCCGAGCGCGTCATAAAACTCAAGCCGGTGCACTAAGAGCTCCTCTTGACTCCCCGGGCCTATATAAAGCTCTGCGCTCAGATTATTTACCTTGTTGAGTGCGAGAAAAAACATCCTGCCTACGTCCTCTAAGGTCGCGTCGGTATAGAGAACCTTCATCCGATAGTCATGAACTTCGCCAGCAGGCCCGTCGTTTATCTTCAGATGCACGTACACGGGTTTTACGATCCTTCCGGCGGGATTAACTCCCCTGCCGATAAGCCGCACCGCATACACCCCTTGGCGAAGATTATTGAAGCGCAGCGGGATGCGCACCCCGCCTGCGGCCAGGCGCACTGCCTTTTCTTCCAGCGATTCCACGGGATATGTAGCGCCTAAGTATGAAGTCCGGTATACGGTCCGGTCGTCAACGAGGTTGCCGGGATCAATCCCTTGAAGATCCCCGGCGTCAATAAAGGCGCCGTTTCTCTTTTGCAGCATAATGCTCATACCTTTTACCGTATCAAACCCCACATTCGGATTCAACAACTCAACGGAGAAGTTTTGCTGCGTCAGATTCAGATTATCTGCCTTAAACAAGGCGCTCCCGTAATAGAGCTGCCTTACCTCATCAGGAGCAAGGCAGCGATTGTAGACCCTGGTCTCATCAAGCTCCCCTTTCAGTTTCAGTTTGCCGTACGCCCCGCCGGCCTGGCCTATATATTTAACCTGGACAAGCGCCGCTGCGGCCGGCTGCGAAATCTGCGGCCCCTGGCCGTTCATGTAAAGAATGAGCTTTGCCCCGTCATAGGAGGCGGCAATATGCACCCACTCTCCTGCCGGGATGTTGAAGTAACTCCAAAAGTCCCCTGACCCTTGGCCGATATAAACCCGGTAATTGCTGGAGCCGTGAAATGCCAGGATCGGCCTGCCGATTTGACTACTCAGGAGCGGCTGTACGCCGGTTGAGCCTCCTCTCTTTACCCAGACCGAGAAGGTGAATTGGTTAGGAAGGTCAATGCTATTATTTAAAACAATACCGTCGTCAATGCCGTCAAGGGAAACAGCCTGGCCGGTCTTTCCCGTTGACCACTGGGGGTTACCCTGAATTACCCCGTCGCGGCCTGCCCCGGAAGAATCGTACGCCACGCCTCCGCCTCCCTCATCAAACTTCCAATAGCCCACCAGGCCGTCAGTGATCCCTGCCTGCGCCGGAAGGTGCGCGGCGATGAGCGCGGCTGAAAAAAGTATGATAATGAAGCGGCATTTTTTCATCTTGCGCCTCTGTGACTAAATACTTTTTCAAAGCTTTCAGGAAGTGGGAAACAAAAATTCATAACCTGACCCTAGTTATGTTTTGCCTTTTATCCACCATATAAGTATGCTTAATAATATAGGTAAAATC
>MHHD01000025.1:0-6466 GCA_001805895.1 Omnitrophica WOR_2 bacterium RIFCSPLOWO2_12_FULL_51_8
CTTTCCCTGTATGTGGCCCGGCAGGGCGCCTCCCGGCGTAATCCGCGCCTGATTTCAACGGTGGAGAAGGCATTAAAAATTATGTGTGCGGCTATACCATCGGACATTTTGCGCATTATGAACGAAAAGGGTTGGACAGATCGAAAAGTCGGAGCGCTTATGAGAGAGGAGATGTCGGGCTTATTTGCCAACACGGTGCTTTCATCCCGCTTGATTGGTAATGATAATGCGAGCTTCGCACAGATGATGGATGCCATGATGCGTGCCGATTACCAGAGCTTTCTTTGTGATGATATTTTGACTAAAGTGGATCGCGCCTCGATGGCTGTGTCGCTCGAATGCCGAGATCCATTTCTGGATCATCGCCTTGCTGAATTTGCATACAGCCTGCCCATAGACTATATTTATTCTAATGGCGAGCATAAACATATTATGAAGCATATCTTGCGGCGTTGGATCAGTGAACCAATTCTAAAAGCTCCCAAACGGGGTTTTGTAGTACCCTTGTATGGATGGATGCGTGGGCCATGGAAACCGCTTGTGCAGGATTATCTGTCGCGTGACAGTATTCGTGCGGTCGGAGTTCTTGATGAAAATATTGTGGCTTCAGAAGTAGAAAGGTTTTACCGTTACAAAGGCATCGGCGCAGAGAAATTGCAATTATTGCTTAATTTCCAGATGTGGGCGGAGCGGTGGTATAAATGAAATGTTATTATTGAACAATAGTAAACTGAAACAGATTATGAAGATTGTGGTCATTCCTGATGCAATGATTTTGATAAACACGATGATGAACGCACGGGAACAGTATGACTGATGCTGAATTTTCAGATATGGACGAAGCGCGTTGTCTTTAGACATGAGAGAGGATAATGATAATCAAGAAGTTATGCAAAAACTTTCTCGCTTGGTGGTAGAAAAAATTACCGGCAGGCAGATTAATGATTCAAAGGTCATTATTAGCCCTTTGATGATTAACTATTTTTCCTTTGTTTTCAGCATTGAAGTATCAAACAGTCAAAACACCCAGAAGGTATTTGTAAAAATTCCCAAGGAGGATATACGTCAGGGTCCAAAAGCAATCCTGCCGATCAGCTCTGCTGATCGGCGCTTGGCTGAGGATGAAGCGCATAGTCTGCGTACACTTGCCGAGCAATGGCGATCCAAAGACCTGGGCGTGTCCTGGGTCCGTCTGGTGGGGGAAGTGCCTGACTACAATGCACTCGTCATGAGTGCGGAAGAAGGCGACGAGGCACTGACAGTCTTTCGGCGTTTGGATTTGCGCCGCCGTTTTGGAAATTGCAAGGCTCGTTATCGGTTGAGAGAAGCAATGTCCCGGCTTGGCACAGCACTGGGGCGATTCCATTTGCAGAATACGGCTGAAGGCGACTTTTTCCCGGATCTTGCTACGCCCAAGATTTTGAAATATTTGGAGTATGTTGGCGCTTGTACCCGAAGTGTTTGGTTAAGCCGTGTGGTCGGACTCATTGAACGCTTTGGAACATTACCCATCGCCGGTGTGATGACATCAACACTCAAAGGAATAGACATTCGCAATGTCTTATTGGATGACGACGGCCACATTGTGATGTTTGATCCGGGCAGAATGAAGATGGCATACCGAGAGGAGGATCTTGCCCGTTTTCTGATGACTTGGCGCATGTTATACTGGGGTACTGGCTGGTTTGCACTGGGGTTACGTCCCGATCCGGTAAGCGAGGCAGCGTTTCTGGATTGTTATTACGAGGTTATGGGTCCAACATCGGATAGATTATTGGATTTCTTCATGTTTAAAGAAATTTTAAAAAGCTGGTACATCGCATATATAGCTCTTTCTTTAAAAACATGGCCACAGCACGTTAATAGGTTGGTTGCACGTTATTATATTGATCGATTCTTTGAAGGACAACTGGTTTTGCAGTCCAAGAAATTCGTATAACGCCATCCTGCCTCAGTCGACATGCCAGCCCTCATGCCGGAGTCGAGCAAGAATGGCAGAAACGAGACTTGACGGAACGCGAAAGGATAAAGAGATGGAGATAATGGAAAGAAACAACAAAGGTGAAGCGTTGAGCCAACATACACAATATTACCAAAATAAATTGGACGTTCTCGTGGATGTTTTTGGCGCGAAAAACGTTCAACTCGCCGATGACTCCCTGCTTGTGGACGGCAAACGCTATCCCATCGTGGACGATGTCATTATATTGATTGATCCACTGCAGTACCCTCCAATCGTTCGTGAACGTCTTCAAGTACGTGAACCATCCGAAATGATGGAAGCTTACGCCCCCGATATTCAGGACCACTACAGCAAATTTTGGGACGAATGGCCAGGCATGCAATCACACTATGAGCAGGAATTCAATGGCTACTTTGATCTGATAGATCTATCTACGCTTCGGGACAAACGGGTCTGCGATTTAGGTTGCGGCATGGGACGCTGGAGTTACATGCTTGCTGAACGCGTTCGTTTGAGAGAGTTGGTGCTTGTCGACTTCTCTGAAGCAATTTTTACGGCGCGCCGCTTGTTTCACAAGCATGATAATGTACTATTCATCATGGGCGATATTCTTCGCTTGCCGTTTCGGCCTGATTATGCTGATTTCATCATGAGCTTAGGAGTTCTTCATCACCTTCCTGATGACTGTCTGAAGGTTGTGAGATCGCTCAAACCCTATGCGCAGCGCCTACTGGTGTATTTGTATTATGCATTAGATAATAAACCGTTCTATTACCGATGGCTATTGCGGGCATACACTCCTCTGCGGCGTCTCATGTGTCACATTCATTCGCCGCACGTTCGAGTTGCGTTCTCGTGGTTTGCTGTGATCGGGTTCTATATACCCTTTATAGTGATCGGGTCCCTTTTACGCCCCTTTGGGCTTTCGAAATATGTTCCACTATACGACGAACACCATTGGGCGGAGCTTGAAGGAATGCGTCATTCTGCCTACGACCGCTTCTTTACGCGTATCGAGCAGCGGGTGACCAGACGACAAATTGAATCTTTGCGCGATTCATTTTCAAAGGTCTCTGTTGCAGACGGACAGGCATACTGGCACTTTGTATGTGAGCGTTAACTGAAACAGGTGGTTCGAATGCAACGATTTGACAACTACGAAACCGACACGCTCAATGCGTACCGGTCAAGACAGCGGGCGGCTGAATACAAGAGCTATCACACCAAAGACTGGAGTTGGGCGCGAATTTGCACTTGGCGGGAGCAGCGGCTACTTCACCACGAGCTTGCGCGGTACTCGTGGTCAGCCGACGACCGACTACTTGATATCCCCTGCGGCACAGGGATTTTGGGCAAGTTGCTGCATTCCTTCCCCTTCCATATTATAGCTAGCGACATCTCGCCGGAAATGATGGATCTGGCCCGGGTCGAGTATCCCGCAGATCGTCTGCTCGGCTGTGTGCAGGCAGACATCACAAAAACGGGGTTTTCGCGCTGTTCCTTCGCCTGCATCGTGGTGCTTGGCTTCCTGCATCGCGTCCCTCTGGATATCAAACGCGCCGCTCTTCACGAGATCTCGACTCTGGCCAAGCGTGTTGTGATCATTACCTGCAGCGTGGACAGCCCGCTACAAAGGCTAAAGAAGAAGTTTCTTACCATCGTACGTAGGCGCCATGTTTCCGCACCATGTCCGGTACCGCTTCAGGATATCATTATCGAATGTGAAGCAGCCGGCTTCAAGGTTGTCCGAACAGTTATGGTGGTTCCGTTTCTGTCTGCCGAGGTAATGTTGGTGTTGGAGAAGAGGTTGTAATGAACGTACATTATAGGTTTCGTAACTTGTGTATCAATGTAGGAGTTTTGTTCAGCAGCTTGCTTATATGCTTTTTACTTATTGAGATTGGCCTGAGGATAATCTATGGCAATCCGCATATCTTTCGGTCACCGCAAGTTCGGCATATTCCAACACCGTATGGATATAAGCCTGAGCCAAATCAGCATGGTTCCTACACATTAAATAAGTTAGTTACAGTAAATTCTTCAGGCTTTAGAGATACCAGGGAATGGATTGTACCAAAACCAACAGGCTCATATCGAATAATAATCGTTGGAGATTCATTTACTTTTGGTAATGGTGTGAATACAGAAGAGCGGTTCTCGAACCTTCTTGATAAATATCTCCAGAAGAATCATGGGCAAGTTGAGGTTTTGAATGCGTCGGCAGGGGGGTGGAATCTTAACAATGAGTTTTTCTTTTTTAATACAGAAGGGTTGAGTTACGAGCCTGACGCTCTGGTTCTTGCCTTCTTTCCGAATGACTGGATGTCACCGCCGTCACCCAGCATGCCAGATCCAGTCCCTATCGCTAACTTGAGTCAGGAAGGGCGCTGGGACGCAAGGCCCTACTGGCTTAGATGGCTTCCGTATGAGTGGATTTACAAGCTCAAGTATTCGGCCACAGTGATATACCTGCGGGATAGGCTATTTCTCATAGGGGCAAAACCCGACATTGTTACCAGACTCTTGCAAGATCAAGTCGATCTGGATCGCGAGCCGACGATTGCCTACTCATATCAGAAGCTCGGCGAAATGAAGCAAACCTGTGATGTAAAGGGCATTCCGATGGTGATCGCAGTGATCCCTCCGGTCAATTTCTTCTGGTTATCCGATGGAAGTCCGAGCTACATTGAGCATTTCAGGAAATTCGCGGAATCGCGCGGCATCGTGTTTGTTGACTTGTCAATTGGGCTACGCATGACGCGCGCTCAGAATCTGTATTACAATTATCCTTGGGATAATCATCTCAATCCCGTGGGACACAAAAGGGTGGCAGACCAGCTTATACCCGTAATTGAACAGCTAATCATGCCGCTGGTACGCGGCAAATAAACCGCGGAAAGCTGTTCTTCCGCAGATGGATAACTGACATGTACATTCTTGGTATTTCGGCTTTTTATCATGATTCTGCGGCGGCCCTGATCCACAACGACGAGATATTGGCTGCGGCGCAGGAGGAACGGTTCACCAGGAAGAAACATGACCCATCCTTCCCGGTCAATGCCGTACGCTACTGCCTTGAGTACGCTGGCATTTGCCTAGCGGATGTCGAGGCGGTGGTATTCTACGAGAAGCCGTTTCTGAAGTTTGAGCGTCTCCTGGAGACCTACTACGCCTTTGCACCGCGGGGACTTTCCTCATTCCTGCCCGCCATTCCAGTCTGGATCAAGGAAAAGGTGATGTTGCGCAGCCTTTTGCTTGATGAGCTCTCCGCCTTCGGCGGGATTGACAGGACTGCCATCAAGCTGCTATTTCTTGAGCACCACCTATCCCACGCAGCAAGCGCCTTCTTCCCTTCCCCTTTTCAGGACGCCGCCGTTCTCACTGCCGACGGTGTCGGAGAATGGTCGACCGCCTCCATTTGTAACGGAGCCGCTAACTCCCTCACCATATTGAAGGAACTGCACTTTCCTCACTCGCTGGGTCTGCTGTATTCGGCCTTCACCTACTATCTGGGGTTCAAGGTCAACTCCGGCGAGTACAAACTGATGGGACTTGCTCCCTACGGAGACCCATCATCCGGTCGGGTTGAAATGTTCGAGCGGTTCATTATGGATAACCTAATTGACCTCAAGGATGACGGGTCGCTGTGGCTCAACCAGAAGTTCTTCGACTATGCCACTGGGCTCAAGATGACCAACAACCACCGTTGGCAGGAGCTGTTCGGATTTCCGCCGCGAGACCAGAAATCAGAACTTCAAGCCGAACATTGCGATCTTGCTCTTGCGATCCAACGGGTTACAGAGGAGGCAGTGATCCGGATGGCTCGTGAGGCAAAGCGCCTGACCGGTGCTCGCAATTTTTGCCTGGCCGGCGGGATTGCCCTGAATTGTGTGGCAAACGGCAAACTACTGAAAAGCGGAATTTTTGATAACATTTGGATACAGCCGGCGGCCGGCGACGCTGGCGGGGCCTTGGGTGCGGCCCTGGCAGCCCATTACATCTACTTCGGTAAAGAGCGTCAGGCTGACGGCGTCACTGACCGGATGAAAGGCTCCTATCTCGGACCTGAATATTCAGACCTTGAGGTCATGCAGACTGCCCGGAAGTACCAGGCCGTCTACCGGCGCTGCGACACCCTTGAGGCTCTATGCGAACAGACCTCCGCCCACCTGGCCGACGGAAACGTGATCGGCTGGTTCCAGGGACGTATGGAATGGGGGCCCCGTGCACTGGGGAACAGGAGCATCATTGCGAATGCCTGCAGCCCTGAAATGCAGAAGAAGCTGAATCTGAAGATCAAGTACCGTGAAGGGTTCCGGCCTTTCGCACCGTCTGTCCTTGTCGAGGATGAGCAGGAATTCTTCAATATCGCCATTCCGTCGCCGTATATGCTGCTGGTTGCCGATGTGCAGGAGAAGCGGAGGAATCCGCTGCCTGAGAACTACCACGGCATGACGGTCCGAGAAAAGCTCTACCATCTGCGCTCCGATATCCCTTCGGTCA
>MHHD01000025.1:6472-6717 GCA_001805895.1 Omnitrophica WOR_2 bacterium RIFCSPLOWO2_12_FULL_51_8
TCTACTACTCGACACGCCTGCAGACCGTTCACCGTGAAACCAATCCCCATTACTGGCATCTGATAAACGCCTTCAAGAAAAAGTCCGGCTATGGCGTGATCGTCAACACCAGCTTTAACGTCCGCGGAGAGCCGATCGTGATGAGCCCGGATGATGCCTACAAATGCTTTATGCGCACCGAGATGGACTATCTTGTGATTGGCAACTTCATCTTTGACAAAACTTATCAACCGAAATGGCAGGAA
>MHHD01000026.1 GCA_001805895.1 Omnitrophica WOR_2 bacterium RIFCSPLOWO2_12_FULL_51_8
AAAGGAGGCTTCCCCCCAGCAATGAAGCACAGGGGTGGTACACTTTTCATGCTGATTTTTGGTATATTTTTAAATGCGTATTGACAACAATCGTATACGACAAATTCCATATCATGCAGAAGCTTAACTGGGCGGTAGATATGACCAGGAAACAAGAGCTGCGAAGGGCGAGAAAAGAAAACAACAACGAGCTGGTTGATTTGATAAACTGCCGGCAACGGTTTATCCTTTTAAGGAATAAAGGTAACCTTAGCGAAAGCCAGGCCGGTTACTTAAAAAAGCTCTGTGAAATAAACGAGCCGATTTATAAAGCGATGCTTTTGAAAGAAAGCTTCCTCAGGGTTTACGATTATGAATCTCCCGAAGAAGCGCAGGGTTATCTTGAGAATTGGATCAAAGACGCCCTCTCAAGCGCCGTAGAGACCTTTAGGATTATTGCTCAAAGCTTCCACGATAAACTGCAATATATTATCAATTGGTTCAGAAAGAAAATAAGCTCGGCTATATCAGAAGGGATTAACAATAAGATCAAGCGGCTTAAACGGATGGCTTACGGATACAAAGATGTAGAATACTTTAGGCTGAAAATTCACCAGCACTGCGGGTTACTAAATCCCAGGAGATATGCAAGTTAATTACGAAAGAACCAAGTTTTTGGGAGGTATTGACAAGGGGAGCGCCGGAGAGTAGAATAATCGTGCTATGGAGAATAATCCGGAAGCGCTGAAGCAGAGGCTGCTGGTGGTCTTGAAGCAGGAAGCGCTGAAAAAGGGGAAATTCATTTTGTCTTCGGGGAAGGCCAGCAATTACTACTTAGACGGCCGCCTGATTACCCTGTCGGCGGAAGGCGCCTATTTAACGGCCAGCATCATCCTGGGGATGATTAAAGGCAGGAATATCGTTGCTATCGGCGGTCCTACCATGGGCGCTGACCCCATTGCCGGGGCAGTGGCGGCATTAAGCTATCTGCGGGGCGCGCCGCTCAAGGCATTCATCGTGCGCAAGGGCGCGAAAGGCCACGGCACCCGGCGCCAGGTGGAAGGCCCGCAGTTAGCGGCAGGGGATAAGGTGCTCCTGGTGGATGATGTGGCGACTACCGGAAAGGCGCTGGTTGAGGCAAAAGAGGCGCTGGAGAAAATCGGGGTCAAGCCGGAGAGCGCGCTCGTGATTGTAGACAGAGGGGAAGGCGCCCGGGAAACCCTGGCAGAAGCCGGATTGAAATTAGAGTCGATTTTTAAAACAGCCGACCTCGGACTTTAGTGCAGACAAAGAAGGTAATCGTCATCGGCGCCGGCCCGGCCGGGATGATGGCGGCGATCAGGGCCGCGCAGTTAAGGCAGGAAGTAACCCTGATCGAAAAAAACCATCAACCCGGCAAAAAGCTTCTCTTAAGCGGCAAGGGCCGTTGTAACCTCACCAATCTTTGCGAGTTAGATCCCTTCTTAAATAAATTCTCTTCCGGCGGCCAATTCCTCAGGGACGCCTTTAAAAAGTTTTTTCACCGCGACTTAATCAAATTTTTTGCCTCCGGCGGACTGAAGCTGAAAGTTGAGCGGCAGCTGCGCGTGTTCCCGGTATCGGACAGGTCCGGCAGCGTGCTGGAGGTTTTGAAAAAACAGTTGTCCGCAGAGAAGGTGAAGCTGATCTTGAAAACCGCGCTCCAGGATATTATAGTTCAGGGCGGCCGGGTAGAGGGGATTATGCTTTCAGACGGAAAATTCCTCGCGGCGCAGCGTATTATCCTGGCTACCGGCGGCGCCTCTTACGGATTTAGCGGCTCTACCGGCGAGGGGATAAAGATCGCCGCGGGATTAGGCCACGATATTGTCCCCCTGCGGCCCGGACTGGTGCCGCTGGAGGCGGCCGAGAAGCATATCCGGGCGCTGGAAGGCATTATTTTGAAAAATATCCGTTTAAAATTTTCTCACGGCAAAGATGAATTGTTTTCGGAGATTGGCGAGCTCCTCTTTACCGGTTTCGGGGTTTCCGGGCCCCTGGTCTTGTCTTTGAGCGGGAGGATAGTGGATTGGTTAAGCCGGGGAAGCGGGGTTTTTATGGAGGTCGACCTTAAGCCCGGCCTGAGCAAAGAGCAGCTTAACGCCCGCCTGCTCAGGGAATTTCAATTGAATTCCAAAAAGACCCTGAAAAAAACCTTGAAGGCGCTGCTGCCCCAGAGATTGATTAATTGCGTGGTCGAACTCAGCGGGATCCCGCCGGACAGGAACTGCAGCCAGGTTACCCGTCAGGAACGGGAGAAATTACTTTCACTGCTGAAGGGTTTCCGGATGCGTATATCCCGGGCCAGGCCGCTGGATGAGGCGATGATCACCTGCGGCGGCGTTAGCTTAAAAGAGATTAACCCGCGCACCATGGAGTCCCGCCGCGTCCGGGGGTTATATTTTGCCGGCGAAATGATCGACATAGACGCGGATACCGGAGGGTTCAACCTCCAGGCGGCATTCTCCACCGGCTTTCTTGCGGGAGAGGGCGCGGCGTATGGTTAAAATATATCTGGCTTCGCATTCTAAGGCGCGCCGGGAATTGCTTAAAACGCTCGGCCTGAGATTCAAGGTTATCCCGGTGCGGATCAAGGAGAAAAGAAGCGCCAAAAATTTATCTTACGCGCGGTTAGTCAAGGAAAATGCCCTGGATAAAGCTATGCAGGCAGCGAAGAAGGCGCGGGACGGCATTATCATTGCCGCGGACACGGTGATGGTGCAGGGTAAAAAGATCTTCGGCAAGCCGAAAGATTTAGCCGCTGCCCGGCGGATGCTCAAGGGCCTGGCCGAAAAACCGCAGGTAGTCTATACCGGCCTGGCAGTAATAGATAAACCCCCGCACCAATTATCTAAGAAGAATAAAGGCAGAAGCAATTGGTGCGGGTGTAAAGGCCGCGGCAAGACGCTGCTGGGATGCGAGAAGACAAAAGTCTTTATGGATAAATTAAGCGACAGCGAGATAGACGATTATTTTTCCCGGGTCTCGCCCTTAGATAAGGCCGGCAGCTACGATATCCAGGGCCGCGGCGCTTTTTTCGTCCGGCGCGTCGAAGGATGTTTTTATAATGTCGTCGGCCTGCCTTTGCGCCGCCTCTACCGGATGCTTAAAAAAATGGACAGCAAAGTTTTTCTTTTCCTACTCTCTACTTTTTTTCTTACTGGATGCTCCACCGAATATAATATCGTTACCGGCGAGGAAGAGTCGTATTATTACAGCACGGATAAAGAGGTGCAGATGGGCCAGGCTATTTCCCAGGAAGTGGAAAAGGAATATAAGCCGGCAGGCGACCCGTTGCTGCAAAAAAGGGTAGAGGACATCGGGAAAAAAATCGCGGCGGTCTGCGACCGCAAAGAGATAGATTATCATTTCTATGTGCTGGATGACGAAGAGGTGAATGCCTTCGCCCTGCCCGGCGGCTATGTTTATATCAATAAGGGGCTGATTGAAAAGGTAGCCGCTGATAACGAGCTGGCCGGGGTCATTGCTCACGAGATAGGGCATATCGTCGCCAGGCACAGCATTAAAAAACTGCAGGCGATGCAGGGCTATTCCATCTTGAGGATCCTGCTTGCCGCCGGCGGATCCGGGGAGGCAGGTAATGCGGCGGACCTGGCCTTTACGGAAATACTGCTGGGATATGGCAGGGAAGACGAGCTGCTGGCCGACCAGTTAGGCGCGCGTTACGCGAAGCTGGCCGGTTATGATCCCCACGGGATGATTGATTTTTTGGAGAAGCTGCAGGAGATCAACCGCCGTAAACCCTTAAGGCCCCGCTCGTACTTTAAAACCCACCCTTATGTGCCGGACAGGATCCGGGTAGTCAAGCAGGAGCTGGGGGAAAAGATCAAATTTTCCGATTATATCAACATCGAGCAGAAAAAACATGAGTAGAAGGGTATTATTATGCCTTGCCTTGATGATGCTGGTAATTTTCCCGGGCGCGAATGCGCAAGAGCAATCTTTCCAGGATGCGGATGCGGGACAGCAGGGAGGGGTTATGCTGGATAATCCATTCGGCGTCCTGGAGTTCCTGCACTGGAACCACAGCTGGAATAATTTTAAATACCCCGGTGACAAAGAATTAAAAAAGGCCGTCCAGTTGATGAAGGAAGCGGGGGCCGGGATGGCGCGGATGGATTTTCTCTGGGATGAGATTGAGCCGCGGGAGGGAGAATTCGATTTCCGTAAATACGACCGCATCGTGGAATTAGTCAGGGGCGCGGGGATAGAAATCTTAGGCATCCTGGATTACAGCGCCTCCTGGGCATCTCCCTCCGGCATCTGGAATCAGCCGCCGGCGGAGAATAAATTTTTTGTCAATTTTGCCGCGCAGGCGATCAGCCGCTATAAAGGCAGAATAAAATACTGGGAGATTTGGAACGAGCCGGACTCGCCCACTTACTGGGCCGGGCAGGACGGCTTAAAAAGTTATTGCGGGCTGTTAAAGGAGGTTTATCCTGCCGCCAAGAAGGCCAATCCGGAATGTAAAATTTTAAACGGCGGGTTAGCCAACGGCATCTCCAGCGTGAACCGCATTTACGATAACGGCGCCAAGGATTATTTTGATATCCTGAACATCCATATTTTTGCCTCGCCGCTGCATTCCGGAGCGGTGGGCCGCGCCAGGGCCTATCCGCGTTTGGCGCAAAAGATCATGGCCAGGAACGGCGATGCCGCCAAAAAAATCTGGATTACCGAAATCGGCTGCCCGGGGGTAAAGAGGGGCGTCAGGGCGGACAATTGGTGGCTGGGTGAGAATCCGACCGAGCGCCGGCAGGCGCAGTGGCTCAAAGATTCCTACGCGGCGCTGCTGAAGAATAACGCGGTGGAAAAGATATTCTGGGCTTTCTTCCGCGATTGCGACGGGCACTGGGGCAGCGGCGTGGACTATTTCGGGCTGGTGCGCTGGGATTTTTCTAAAAAAGAGGCCTTCTTCGCCTATAGAGAGGCATACGAAGAGTGGAGGGAAGGCGGGAAGTAATTTATTTAAACCACCCCGCTGTTTTAACGCACACTTTAACCAGCATCAGCATCACGGGAACTTCGATCGGCACGCCGACAACTGTTGCCAACGAAGCCCCCGAAGACAATCCAAAGAGCATCGCGCGCCCAAAGGCGCGTAAAGGAAGAGCATTTTTAGCGAATTGATCGCTACAATTACCAACGTGTGTCCGTCGTTCCCCTTCGCCAAGTGCCCCCACACGAGAACCATTGCCGTGCAGGGAGCGATTCCCAAGAGGATACACCCGGCAATATAGGACCTGAAATATCTTCAAAGAAAAACCCGCAGCAGCAAATGCGGGTTTCCGATCTCTCTGGCAAATTAGCTTTTTGGGGCTAACCTTATAATCTGGTGCCCTTCGCATGAGGAATACCCGAAAGGCTGTTTTTAAAATATCGTATCCAATCCAAGATTACTACATTTTTTTAACATTTACTTCTCCTGTGAACTAAAAAAGCAACTCCCTTTATTTGTATGGAAAGTTGCTTCTAAGTTGTCCGCCTTTACCCAAACATAACACTCCTGTGTGTACTTAAATGTATTATACCACTCTTAAGCCAAAATTTAACCTTTTTTAAGAATGTTCGTAGGCCTGAAAACCGATTATTTTTTTCTCTTTTACCGGCGGCTCTAATATTTTTTTAAGAGAATCAAAAACAAACTTAAATTGTTTATCGTATTTTCGTTCCATTTCCTCGATTTTGCGTTTGAGCCACAGATAAGTTAAACCCGCTCTCCTTAGATTCACAAAAGCGCGCATGATGTGAATATTTACTATTATCGCTCGTTCGCTATTTAGAACACTAGAAAGCATCGCAACACCTTCTTCTGTGAAAGCATAAGGCAAGTATCTTCTGCCGCCTCGTTTTGAGGTGACATTTTGGCACCTCAAGAATTCTTCTTGGGTTAGTCTGAACATAAAATCTTCAGGGAACCTTCTTAAGTTCCTTCTTACTTGACGCGTTAGGTATTTGGTTTCTACTCCGTAAAGCATGGCTAAATCGCTATCCAATATGACCTTTTTGCCTCTGATATGAAAGATTCTGCTTTCTATTCTTGCCACTAATATTTGACTCGTCATTTTATCATCTCCTAACAGTAATAGACGATTAAGGAGGTAGAATCTAACACATTTTCTTGTTTGAACAGATATTCTTGGGGCAAAATTTTCGGGTGCGGGCGAAAATTTTGGCCTTGTTTTTTTGGGGAGCTCAAAGCGGGAAAGGCGAAAAGTTCGAAAAGCAAGACTACGGCAGAATAAATGTTGATTTCTTAAATACGCATAAACAAAGTAATGCAGTTAGCACAACGCCTGTCTCGTGCTTCTTTTAGGCCGCCCCAGCGGCCTTTGCGAGGCCGAGCTGCCCACAGCGAGGGCGAAGCAAAGACCACTACTGCATACAGCACAAAACGCCTTGCTTTTCGGGTTTCCGCAGATTTCGACAGGCAGGAGAAAAAGCGGCTCTTGTCAGAGGTCGTGCAAAAAATAAGTGAACTCCTTATGTAGGGAATAACCGAAATGATACCAAAAGTAATAAGGGTGGTTCTGTGGGGAAAAATTTAAAAATTAAGTCCTGCCGGAATAATTTTCAA
>MHHD01000027.1 GCA_001805895.1 Omnitrophica WOR_2 bacterium RIFCSPLOWO2_12_FULL_51_8
GGCTTCATCGGCAAAGCGCACGTGCAGGCTGTTACGGTCGGCCTCGGAATAAACTGCCACCGTGCGGATGCCTAATTCGCGGCAGGCGCGGATAATACGCAGGGCGATTTCGCCCCGGTTGGCAATCAGTATTTTAGAAAACATCTATTGAGGAGTAAACCGTAATCAGACGGGTTCAATCAGAAACAACGGCTGTCCGAACTCCACGGGTTCGGCATTATCCACCAGGATTTCGGAAACCTTGCCTTTGATTTCCGACTTAATTTCGTTCATCAACTTCATCGCTTCAATAATGCAGATTACCTGCCCCGGCTCGATAGTTTGCCCTGCCTCAACATAAGGCGGCGCTTCCGGAGAAGGCGCGCGGTAGAAAGTGCCGACCATCGGCGCGCGGATTTCCACGGTCTTTTCCGTTGTAAATTGGGCGGCTTCTGCCGAATCCTTTGGGCCGAGGTTTTCCGCTGCCTGTCTCGGGCCTTCCGCGGTTACGGGGGCTGAAATTACTTCTGTGCCGGAGGAAGTCTTTTTCAACCGGATACGCATATCGTCTTTCTCGATCTCCAGCTCAACCAATCCGTTTTCGTTCATCAAATTAATCATTTCCTTGATCTCTTTGATATTCACCCCGCCCTTCCTTTCACATTACCCTTTCCACATATTCGCCGCTACGGGTATCTACCTTGATGGTATCACCGCTGTTTATAAAAAGCGGCACCTGTACCGTGGCCCCGGTCTCAATCTGAGCGGCCTTGGTGCCGCTTTTGGCGGTATCGCCTTTTATCCCGGGCTCGGTGTGGGCGACCTTGAATTCTATGGAATTGGGAAGGTTGACGTTCAAGGTATCGCCTTTATAAAAATACCCGCTGACTTCCAGATTGTCTTTGAGAAATTTGGCTTTCTCGCCCAACGTATCTACGGGGATAGCGATTTCCTCAAAATTGTCCTGGTCCATAAAATAGTAGATCTGGGCCGATGAGTAGAGATACTGGAGTTTGCGCTCTTCGACGAATGCCTCCTCGATTTTTTCATCGCCGCGGAAGGTTTTTTCCTGGATGTAAGAAGACTTCAAATTCCTCAGCTTTGCCCGCACGAAGGCAGCGCCCTTGCCGGGTTTGACATGCTGGGTTTCTACTACTATATAGACAGCCCCGTCTACCAGTATGGTCACCCCCGATTTGATTTCATTTATGGACAGCGCCACTTAGGACCTCCATGCCTGCCTTTGTCACCAAGACCATATCTTCGATCCGGATGCCGAATTTGCCCGGAAGGTAAATCGCCGGCTCAATCGTGATAACCATTCCCGCCGTTAAGGGGCTTGTATTCTTCGCTGTGATGTGCGGTTCTTCATGCACTTCCAGGCCGACTCCGTGGCCTAAGCTGTGCCCGAAAAATTTCCCGTAGCCTTTCTGGAAGATATGCTGGCGGCCGGCGGCATCAACCGTACTGATATTCTTAGCCGGGCCGATTTCCTGCAGGGCCTTTCTTTGCGCCTCTAAGACTATGTCGTAAATAATCTTAACAAGACCTTTAATTTTACCGGAAAAGAACATCCTTGTCAAGTCGGATTTATAGCCCAGGTAATCAACGCCGATATCGATCATTACCGGCTCATCCTTCCGGATCACCCTCCTGCCTGGCATATGGTGCGGCAGGCTGGAATTCGGCCCGCTGGCAACAATGATCTCAAAAGCAGAGCCGCTGGCGCCGTGGTAGCGGATGAACCGCTCCAGCTCTCCCGCTATCTCGAGTTCTTTCTTGCCCGGCCGGATTGATTTTTGCGCGAATTCCAGCGCGGCGGAGGTTACCGCGATTGCCCGCCTGATCTTACGGATCTCTTCCGGAGATTTAACTTCTCTTAAGCCCTCGACCAGGCCATGGGCCGGCGCCAGGCGCGCCTTCCTGCCTAACTCGTCCTGAATCTTTTTGTATTCCGCGAAGGGCAGGAGCCTTCCTTCAAAACCTATCCGCTTTAGCTCCAATTCAAGGCACTCCCGCGCAATCAGGGAAAAGGCCGAGCCGTTGGTCTTTATCAGCCTGAAGTTCCTGCCAAGCGCGTTTTTTGCCTCTTCGATATAACGCGAGTCGGTGAAATAAACAGATTTATTCCTGGAAATTAAAAGGTACGCCTCGCGGGCCAGGGTGCGGGTCAGGTAGGAGATATTGGCGCCGGATGAAACGAGCAGGCCGTCTAGGCCCTGCTGCGCGATCTTCTGCAGGATATTTTTTATCGCTCTCCCCATGGATTAAGCGATGAGGTCGATCAACGCCCCAAGGCCCAAGGTGTAACTTTTGGCGCCAAAGCCCAGCACCGCGCCTTTAGCCACCGGGCTGACCAGGGATTCCCGGCGGAATTCCTCCCGGGAGTAGATATTGGAAAGATGGACCTCGACGGTTACCAGCCCTGACGCAGCAATGGCATCCCTGATGGCGACGCTGGTGTGGGTATAGCCGGCTGGGTTGATCAGGAGGCCGGCAAATCTGGATTTAGCCCCGCCGATCAAATCCACGATTTCGCCTTCATGGTTGGACTGCGCGATCTTGAGTGTGATTTTTCTTTTCCGGGCGGTTTTCCGCAATGCGGCATTAATCTCTTTCAGGGTAATCCGGCCATAAACAGCGGGTTCCCTCCGGCCCAATAATTCCAGGTTCGGGCCGTGGATAACTAATATCCTTTTCATTGGATTTCTGCTTCGTCAATGAGCATCACCGGGATGCCGTCTCTGACCGGATATTTCCTGCCGCACTTTTTACAGGCGATTTTCTCCTCTTTTTCTTCCACATCGCCCTTGCAGGCAGGGCAGGCTAAAATCTCCAGTAGTTCCTGTTCGATCATGATTCAACGCCCTTCTGCTTAGAAATGTAGAGCATCCGTAATTCATAAAGCATGTTTTCCAGGAAACTCGACTCTTCAGGCTTAAGATTGCCTTTGGTTTTTTCTTTCAGCACCCCCAGGGTATCAATCAGGAATTTAGCTTGAGGCAAGTTGGTTTCGTTCTTGTTTGTCGCCGGATTCGGGACATGGCCTAAGGCAATCGAGGCCTGCAGGGAAAGCGTGGTGATGAAGAAGGTGAAATCCGGCTCCGGCGGGGCAAACCCGCCTTCTTTCTTTAGCGCGGCCTTTTCCTTCTCTGCCGCTTCCTTCCAGCTTTGGTCTATATTCTTATTGGTCTCGTCCATCAAAATATGATTATCCCCGCGTATCCGACGACACTAGAGTTATCGCCGGTGACGTCTCCGGAGGTCTGGTATTTGATCAAGGACGCGCCCTTGGCGCCTAATTTTTTGGCCGCCGACAGCATCACGATCACCGGCGCCCAGCCGCACATCGATATTTTTAGACGGTAAATTTTTTCTATCAGTTTTTCTTCATTCAATTCCAGTATCGCATGGATCGCTTCCTTATCCTTATTTTTGGCGGTGTTCTGCGGCTCGTAGTGGGTCATATCCGAGCTGGCTAAAAGCATAACCTCGCCGGTTAAATGATTATCCTGGATAACCCTGGCGATTTCCCTGCCGATTTCTTTCAGGGATTCGATTTCATCGGACAAAAAAGCGATTGGCACGATCTGCAGATCCGGTTTAAAATATTGCAGGAATGGCAGTTCTACTTCTAAGGAGTGCTCGTGGGCATGGGCCACGGAGTTTTCTTCAAGGTATTTGGAATTAGCGAGTATCTTTTTTGCCAGCGCGGAGTCGATGGTTACTTCGCCTAAAGGGGTTTTCCAGCTTCCCTCGGTCACGATACTGAAAGGCGAGCCGAATCCGGTATGATTCGGGCCAAGCAGGATGACCTTTTCTCTCATCTTAATCCGGGAGACCGTTTCTCCGGCGACCCTGCCGGAATATTGATAGCCCGCATGCGGCAGCATGCAGGCCAGGGCGTCTTTTTTCTGGGCGCCCTGGTCAATCAGGGACTCTATTTGCCTCTTTAGCCCTTCTGCCGTGGGCAGATAAAATTGGCCCGCGACCCGCGCCTCCCTGATCTTAGATTCCGCCATAAAAGATGCCCTCCAGCAAGGTTTTGCCTTTACGTATTTCCTCTGCAGTGGCCGGATGATGCGCCTCGACCACCCGCAATGTTTCCTTTTTTAAATAAGGAAGCAAACGGCGAAAGTCGTATTCTCCGCTGCCCGGCGCCTGATGGTCAGTGCAGCCGGTAATGTCATGCAGATGTGCGCCCAGCATATTTTCTCCGTAACGTTCCAGGTATTCCCGGTGCAGGTTAAAGCCTAAGTTTTCCATCAGTTGGGCGTGGCCGGTATCGTGCCAGTAAAATATATTAGAGCCTTTAAATTTGCCTAAGATAATGCCGACTTCTTCCAGCGATGGTATTTCGCGGTAGTAGAAACGCGTTTCTATGCCTAAAAGGACGCCTTTCCTGCCGGCGTAGCGCGCTAATTCCTCCAAACTCGCCAGGGAACTTTCCAGGTATGGCTTAATCAGGCGCGCCCTTTCTTCTATCGCCGAATTTTTAATTCCCTTATAGATTTCGCCATCCTTCCTGCCCTGGTTAAAGAGATCGATTAGCGCTCGGGTTTTATCTGGACAATCGACCCTCCCGCAGTGCAGCACCACTGCCCTGGCGGCAAAGCGGCCGGCAGTATCAATGCTTCTTTTGGAGTATTTTAGCGCCAGGCTTCTCTCCGCATGATCCGGGGCGGCCAGCGAATAGCAGTCTGGCAAGGCGAGTTCCCGTTTGATCTCATCCGGCGCGGGGCAGAAATTATGGACGCTGATAACTCTGAGGCCGGTTTCCTTGAGCCCCCGCTCGATATCTTCGAGCATCCCGCCGCTTAAATTAAAGCTTAACTCGATTTGCTCAAAGCCCAATTCCCTTATTTCAAGAAGCAGCCTTTTTCCATTATCGCAGCGGAAGGCGTTCCAGGAGGTTGAAAGCGCCAGACTCATCTCTTCTATCTTCTGGTTTTGGCGCGTTTTCTTTTGCGCTCGCTGGGCTTTTCGTAATGCTTCCTGTCGCGGACTTCCTTTAAAATTCCTTCCTGCTCTATTTTTTTCTTAAAACGGCGCAGCGCTGACTCAAAGGATTCGTCTTTCTTTACTTCAACTTCCGACAAGTTAATCATCCCCTTTCAATTAGGGTTGCATTTGCACAGATTGGCGCAGATGCCTGTGAAATTATACCTCTATTTAATTGAGCAGTGTGTATAATTTAACTTTCGTCTATCGTCTTAAACGGTTTCGGTTTCGGCTATGTATCGTAAATCGTTTTCGGTTTCGTGTGTCGTCTTCTTAAACGAAAACCCTTTTATACGGTTTACGATACACGATACGTAGCCGCAGCCGCTAACCGATAAACGAAACCCGATTATGCACACCTCTCATTTAGTTTATGAAGCACTATATCATCGAATATTTAAGGTGTCAATTATTTTATCGCGGGCGATCTTCTATTCGATTTCGAAGGAAATAGTGACGCTGAAGGAGAGCTGGGGATAGTCTAAATCTTTGGGGAATTCAGGGAAAGGCGCGGCATCCTTGATGCTCTTTACGGCGATTTCCCTCAAGGTAGCGCTGGCAGAGGATCCCTCGTCAACGATCCGGATATCGCCGGCGCGGCCGTAGTTGGTAACTAAAAAAGACAGGTTTACTATGCCCGTATTTGTCCCGGAGTAATTCTGATAGAGGGCCCTCCTGATTTTTTCCCGGACCATCTGCGAATGGCTGATATACGAGAGGCTGTTTAGTTTCTCTGGGTTAGGGTTGGGGATGCTAAGCTGGATTTTTTTCTTGATCGCGATGACATCGGGCTTAACCAGGGCCGGCCTTTTGAATAAGGGAGCCGGCAGGATTCTCTGTGGATTTGCCTCAAAGATTCCGGCCCTTTCTTTTGCCGCCGAAATATCAGTTTTGTCTAAGGTGATTTTTGCGGCCAGGTTCAGGAATGGCTCATCTCTTCTGGCCGCAGGCAGATTATTCCTCAACTGTCTTTCCGATGACGGTTTTGTCTTGACGTAGCTTATTTTTACTTCCTGTCCTTTCTTTGGCTTGGGCAGGATTGAAAAGTCGGGGTTCTGCAGGAGGATTGCCCCATGCGCGATGATTGACACCAGCAGTGCGATGCGGAAGATATTATCAGAAAACATATCTTTTATAAATTAACATAAAGAGTCATAATTGACAAGCATTTTAAAGATTTGCTCCAAGAACCTGCCTCTCACTCTAAGCGAAAAGCAATGGTTATCTCCATGGTGAGTTTAGTGCGGTTGATCTGCGCGGGAATCGGGTTAAATGGAGATGCCCTTTTTACAGTGGCAATCGCCTCATCGTCAAGCGTAAACGAACCCGAGGAATAGATTATGCTTATCCCCTTGGCTGTTCCGTCCGCCAACACGGTAAAGACAAGACGGCTAGCCCCCTCTATCCCCCTCTTTTCAGCCCAGGCGGGATATTTCTTTTGTTCCTGTATTTTTCGCTTTACCATATCCTGATAACGTAACGCCGCTTCTTCTTGGGGGCCTAAAAGTTCGATTGGCTTATCAGGAGTAATCTCTTGAGAAAGTAATTTTTCTATCGTCTTGGTTTCGGGCCGCGATTTTTCATCCGGAACCGCCTGCTGTTCTTGCTGAACCGCTGGCTTAGCGGGTAGAGGCTCAATTTTCTTTACCTTTAACTCTTCGCCCAGATGTTTTATGTCAGGGATCAATTCTGTTTTATCAATCATAATCCGCACCGCGGTATTTTTATCCACGGTTTCCTCCGGAATCCGCCGCGGGGCCAATGATATCCCTAAAGCAAGCGAGTGCCCAAGCAGTGAAATTATAAACGCTGCTTGTGTAACCTGCTCGTCAACTATCATTTTCTGGCTTTGTGGCGATAATAAGGTTATCGATCCCCGCCTGTTTAGCAATATCCATCACTTTTACCGCAAGCCCCAGGTTGATTTTCTCATCCGCTTTCAGGATTGCTTTTTTAAGGTTGCCCTGATTATCCTTAAGCCGTTCTTCAAGCGCCGCGGAAAGACCATCAAGCGCAATCTCCCCTTGATTTAGATAAATTTTGCCTTCCCTGGTGATAAGAATTGTGACCGGCTGATCTTCGTGCGTCTGAGCTGCCTTAGCCTGCGGCAGGATTAAGCTAATCCCCAGCTGAGAAGAAATATGGTAGCTGAGCATGAAAAATAGAAGCAGGTTAAAAACTATGTCGATTAGGGGGGCAATATTTAATTCGACCTTTATGCTATTTCGCTTTATTTCCATATTGCCTTTCTCATTCTATGCTATGGCTGGCGCATCTTCGAGCGCCTCGGCGATAATGTCCTTGATATTCTCCAGCATATTATTTATCTTTATTTCAAAATAATGGTGGAATGCCATCGTGGGTATTGCCACAAAAAGCCCAAAGGCGGTCGTGATCAATGCCTCCCATACGCCGCCTGCCAAGGCCGCCACATTGGCGCTCCCCTGCAAGTGCTGTATCTTCATAAAACAATTGATCATCCCGGTTACGGTGCCGGTGAGGCCGAGCAGAGGCGCTATGTTTGCGATAATTGCCAGGAAGCCGACATTCTTCTCGGCAGCGCGGATAAGCCTTGTGGCAGATTTAGCCAAAAGGCGCTCTTTATCTTCTTTAGCTTTAGCGCGGATACGAATAGCAATGCCTAAGATGTGCGCGATGTAACCGGGAGTTGCCTCGCAAAGCTGAAGCGCTTCCTCGTATTTTTGCTGTTTTAAAAGGTTCCTGATACGCGCATCGATATTTGTTACTTTGGGACGGCTGCGGTAGAAATAATACAGCCTATCCATAATCAGCGCCGCTGAAGCAATAGAACAAAGAAGGATCGGCCACATCAACGCCCCGCCTTTTAAAAACCATTGCCACATATTAACCTCTCTTTTTTTTAAAATCTCCCCTTTATCCCCCAGTGCAGGAAACGTCTCTTGGTATTAAAACCATTCACTTCCTGATAAACTTCACTAAATAAATTTTCAATTCTCGAATATAATTCGAAATTTTTATTCGGGTGAAAGGAAATGGCGAAATTACAAAGCGTATAATCTTTCAGCCTATTATTGGCATTGCCCGCGAAATTATCGTATATTTTTATATTACGCGCCGCGTCAAACGCAAGGTTCAGTTTATCAAAGGGCGAATAGTTGATCGTGACGATATGTTTATTATTTGGGCGGCGGATAAGGTGTAATTGCGCAGTTAGATCCATCGCATTAACATAGGCAAAAGTGTACGTTGTGAATAGTTTATCAATCGGCCTCCATAAAAGCGACGCCTCTATCCCTTCGGTTTTAGCGCTTCCTCTATTGACGTACATGCCAAAGGGCCACCAAAGTAATTTTGGATTCGGCTTATTCGAATCAAACTCGATCATTTCTCTAAAGCGGTTATAAAAAAAAGTTGCGCCTATTGATAGGCGATTCTTAAAAAGCTGCTGCTCAAGGCCAAGATCGTACCCCCAGGATTTCTCCGCCTTAAGTTCGCTCTCTCCGTAATTAGAAAAAAGCTGATAAAGCGAGGGCGACTTAAAGCCGGTCCCATAACTGCCCTTAAAACGGGTGCCTGTGCCAAACAAATAGGAAAGAGTGCCTCTGCCGGTAGTCTGTGTTCCGAAACGCGAATGCCGGTCAACGCGCACTGCCATGGTATTGAACAGCTTATCATCAAGGCTGAATCTGTTCTCTATGAAATAACCCTCCCGATTTGCATTTACGCGGTTTAAATCCCCATAATTACTGCGCTCCATTCCCGCCTCATAAGTATATTGAAAGCCTGGGATGATTACCTCGCCGATATTCTGCGGCAGGGAAAAAATTCTGCCCGCATTAATTCTATGCTGCCAGTTTACTTCCTGTCCCCACGCCTTAAAAGTATCCCAGTATGAATCGGAGTTATCGGTATATTTACGCGCGTTGCGCAGCCAGCTATAATCCAGATTATGGCTCCAGCGATCATTAAGGCGCTGCTCTCCAAAGATGGTGATTAGGCTATTTTCATATTTATTCCAGAAATCAACATCATCAGCATAGGCGCCATCGTCAAGATCCATTTTTGAGCGTATATACGAAGACTTTATGCCAAATTCAAGATTCTCGTCAGGCCGGTAGCTGAATTTTCCCCCGAAATTATTGTTTTGGTAAGAGTCGTTTTCCGCCCCATCGCGCGCCTTAGAAAAACCGCGGCTATCCTGGCGTGAGCCTTCTGCAGAATAATAAAACTTGCCGATGGAACCCGCGATGCCAAGACCTTCAGTAAATGTCCTCTTTGATGCCCCCTCAAAATAAAAATTAAATTTTGGTTTTCCTTTGCCGCTGCGGGTGATAATATTGATTACTCCCCCCATTGCGTCGGACCCGAAAAGGGAGCTCTGCGGGCCCTTGATCACCTCGATCCTTTCCACATTGTCCAGCATAAGGTTCGCTAAATCATAAGAGGCGTCGGTTGAAATCGGGTCATACAGACGTATCCCGTCCATCAACACAAGCGTGTTCCCCGAAGGGGCGCCGCGTAAGTATACCGCAGTTGACCCGCCAAAGGCGCTGTTTGAAGCGATATCCACGCCCGCTTCGAGGCTGAGCGCGTCCTTAACGGAAAGGTATTTTTTCTCCTCAATTTTTTTTCGGTCAATAACCATAACCGAGCTTCCAGTTTGAGCGGCATACTCTTCAATTAGCGAAGCGCTCACTAAAACTTGGCCAAGGTCATACGTTTGGGTTTTGCCTTCTTCCGCCATAAGATATCTGCGCTGGAAACCCATACTAACGAAGAGACATAAGGATAAGGTGATAAATAATTTAAATCGCATCGCAATTCCTTTCTCCTCCTGCGAGGATACTTCTATGATAGGCAATCGACCGGGCTCACCAGCGTATTTTTATGCTGGCATTACCGTTGCGGGGCAGCGGAAAAAACTGCATCTTCACTTCCTTTGCCTATATAGCTTATTCTAAGATAATAGGTTCGTTCCCCAACACCTGATAGGATTCTTAAAAATTGGCCCATCAACCGTTAATATATGGAACCCTCCTTCTCGTTACAAGGGTAGTACACTGTTAAATTAATTTCTATGTGTAGTTGGGTTAGGTTGTTTGTCGCTCTAACCAACTACCTTGCCTAACTACTAAACCGGCCTCCTTACCCTTACCCAACAACCTGCAAGATTTAGTGTAACAATGCGGTAGTACCCTTTGTTTCAAATGCTTAGGTAACGCAGACAAAAAATAACGAAATAACTTCCATTAATTCGATATTTGCTCCCAGGGTATCTCCGGTTATCCCTCCGATTTTCCTCGTGCTGAATTTTCCGGCTAAATAGGTGCAGCCGGCGATGCACAAGAATATGACCAAGCCTTTTATCTGCCAGATGCCCCAGGCGCAGATAAAAGCAATTATGGTGGAGAAGAAAAATATCTTTGCGTTCATGCCCTCCAGGAATACCCTGGCTTTTCCTTCGCTGCGGGCATAAGGAAACAAAAACATTGCCAGCGCCGCTGACCACCGGCTTAAGGCGCACATCAAAAGCAGCGCAGTAATCTTTAAAGATGCGCCTAACGAAGACAGCAAGCCGATTTTTAAAAGTATGACGGATATCAGACTGAGCATACCCATTACTCCGGCGTGTGAATCGCGCATAATTGCGAGCATCTCTTCCTTTGGTTTTCCGCTTAAAAAGGCGTCAGCGGTGTCCGAGAGGCCGTCCAGGTGCATTCCGCCGGTAATCGCTATCAAGGCAACCGTTGTCAGGATGCTTGCTGATAATGACGAAAAATTTAAAATGACCAGCAGCATATTGATGCCTGAAAGTAAAAACCCTAAAAGTAACCCGACTATGGGAAAATATACCGCTGCCCCAGCCAGCTTCTTCCTCTCGGATTCTCTTAGGCCCAAAGGCAGAACAGTGAGGAATTGCACGGCTAATAAGAAACTGGCCATCACTCAGCCTCCGAAACATTCGCGCTTTTAAAGGTAGCCATTTGCGTGAGAACTTTGACTGCCGCGTCAGCTAGGCCGATGCCTAAAGCCGCTCCTGTGCCTTCCCCTAACCTTAAATCCAGGTTAAAGAGCGGCTTTAAACCCAGATGCCCCAGAATAACCTGATGCCCGCTCTCTACTGATTGATGCGCCGCGATCATATAATCTCTTACCTTAGGCTCAAGATGGAATGCAGCTAGCGCCGCGGCCCCTGAGATAAACCCGTCAATGACCACCGGGACTTTTTTAGCGGCCGCGGCGAGGATTATCCCCGTCAGCCCCGCAATCTCAAATCCTCCGACCTTGGACAAGACATCAATCGGGTCGTCCGGGTCCGGTTTATTCGCGAATAGCGAATCCCTGATCACGGCAATCTTATGTTTTAAGCCCGCGGCATCCAAACCAGCGCCTTTACCAGTTACTTCTTCAGGCGGCCTCTTAGTTAGGCAGGCAGTAATGGCGCTGGCGGAAGTGGTATTGCCGATCCCCATCTCGCCGGTTCCTGCGATAGCTATTCCATGTTTAAACTCGCCTGCAAATAATTCGATGCCGGCGCAGACCGCCTTCTCGGCTTCGCCCCTCTCCATCGCCGGACCTTTGGCCATGTTTTTCGTCCCGTAATTTATCTTTCTAATCAACAGCTTCGGGTGCGGCTTAAATTCAGCGGCAACGCCTATATCTACCACAATCACCCTTGCTCCGACGTGGTCCGCCAAAACATTAATCCCCGCGCCTTTGGAAAGAAAATTATAGACCATTTGCGCGGTTACTTCTTTAGGGTAAGCGCTGATCCCTTCTGCAGTGACGCCGTGGTCTGCGGCCAGGGTAAAAATAACTTTATTTTTTAATTGCGGGTTCTCCTTCCCGGTAATCCCGACAATAAGCTTAGCCAGTTCCTCTAACCTGCCCAGGCTGCCCAGGGGTTTAGTCAGGCTGTCGAGCCTTGCCTGCGCAGCATCCATCAGCTTGTAATCAATCTGCGTAATCGCCTTCAAAGTTTCATTGATTTTATTGTTCAATCGCGGCTCCTTTAATATGCTATTTTAATTTTAGAGGTATTCCCGCAAACATAAAATATACCCGGTCAGATTTAACCGCCATAATTTGGTTCACCCTGCCGGCAATATCCCGGAATTCCCGGGCTAAGTCATTTTCCGGGATAATCCCTAATCCCACTTCATTGGAAACGATGATTGTTTCGCCTTTCGCTTTTTTTAAAAGAGAGTGTATCCGCCTGACCTCAGCCGCAATACTTGCTTCTTTTCGCCGGGCCAATAGCAAATTGGATATTAAGAGGGTAAGGCAATCTATGATGATTACTTCGAAATCATGCGCAATCTTTTTTACTAATCGCGAGACCCGCAGGGGCTCTTCTAAAGTCTGCCAGTGTCCGGGCCTAGATTTCTGATGCAGCGCAATACGTTTTTGCATTTCCTTGTCCAGGGCTTGAGCCGTAGCGATAAAGGCGGTCTTACCGCCCTTTTCCTCGGCCAGCCTAAGCGCAAGCCCGCTCTTTCCGCTTCTTGCGCCGCCGATAATAAAGGTAATTTTTCCCATTCAGCCCTTATTTATTGATGTCTCAGTAGATGCGCAGTATCGTTGAATAATTTAATTTTTGCCTTACCGTGAGCATATTCGATAATGCTCAGGCTTCCCGGGTCCGGAATATTTTGCCAGAAATTCCCGCTTTTTAAAATACTGTTTATAAATACACTGATTACCCCGCCATGCGTTATTACGGCAGCCGTCTGATTATAATTACAGGCGAGTATTCTTTTAAAGGCCCGCAGTACGCGTTTTTTAAAGGCGCGCATGTCTTCTGCCTCAGGCACTTTGACCAGGGCAGGGTTCTTTAACCATCCCCGATAAAGCACGGGGTATCTTTGCATAATTTGTCCGTAGGTCAGCCCTTCAAAAATGCCGAAACACACTTCTCTTAAATCAGGCATTTTTTCGATTTCGGCGCGTTTAAACAGCATTGCCGCGGTGCGCAACGCCCTGCGTCTGTCGCTGGCATAGACCCGGTCGATGGTTTTCCTCTTTAACCGCTTAGCTAAACACCGGGTTTCTTTTTTACCCCGTCCATTGAGATCTATATCGGCCGAGCCGCAGTAGCGTCTTTCCTGATTCCAATCGGTTAAGCCGTGCCGGATTAAAAAAACCGTATTCGCCATCTTATTTTTCCTGTGAAACCAGGACCACAAATGGCTTGCCGGTCAAAGGATTCTTATTCACGATCACCGTAGTCTTATAGACGGATTCTATGTTCTGGTAAGTTAAAATTTCTTCCGCAGTGCCGTCTTGAAATACGCCCCCCCTATCCAAGAGGATGATCCGGCTGCAGTATTCGCTGGCCAAATTCAAGTCGTGCAGCACCATCACGATTGTGAGGCTTTTATCCCTGTTCAACCTTTTTAATAAATCCATTATCTGCGCCTCGTGCCCTATGTCCAGGTGCGAAGTAGGCTCGTCTAAGAATAACAATATCGGCTCCTGGGCGAGGGCCTTGGCGATAATCGCCCGCTGGCGTTCGCCGGCTGAGATTCCGTCTATGCCTTTTCCTTTGATGGAAAGCGTATCGGTCAGGGAAAGGCAGCGCTCGGCTATTTCCATATCCTGTTTAGTTTCATATTGCAGCCTCCCTAGATGCGGAATCCTGCCCATCAGCACGACCTCTTCCACGCTGAAGGGAAAATTGATCAGGGTATCCTGCGGAACAAAAGCAACGTGGCGGCAAAATTCCTTGAGGACGATCCGCTGGATATCCCGCCCTTGAAATTTTATCGTGCCCTGCTGGGGCGGTAAAACCCGGCTCATTAATCTGAGTAAAGTGGATTTTCCGGAGCCGTTTGGCCCGATAATGCCAAGGAACTCACCCTTTTGTATTTTAAGGCCGGCGTCCTTAATTACCGTGTCTTTGCCGTAGCCGCCGAAAAGATGGCTGATTTCTAATACGGTTTCCACATTCATTCCACCTGTTGCCTGCCCTTCAATAGGATGATAAATATAGGCGCTCCGGCCAGGGCAGTAATCACCCCGATGGGTATTTCCAAAGGCGCAAAGAGTGTGCGGGAAAACATATCGCAGAAGACCATAAATGCCGCCCCCAGGATGCAGGCGCAGGGTATCAACAACCTGTGGTTCGGCCCGAAAAGCATCCTGGCGATATGCGGGATAATCAATCCCACAAAGCCGATGATCCCGCAGACAGAAACCAGCCCGGCAGTTACCAGTGAGGTAGTAAAGAAGAGGATTTTTTTAATCGTTTCGATATTGACGCCAAGGTGTATTGCCTCTTCCTCACCGAGGCTGATGGCGTTTAAATCCTGGGCGAGGATAAAGATAACGGCAGTGCCCAGTGCGACAATCAGGCCTGCCGCGGAGAGCAGCTTAAGGTCATACACCTGGACACTCCCCCACAACCACCACATTGTCCCGTGCAGGGCCTCATTGCCGGATATGGAGATTAAAAAGACGATCACTGCCGAGAATGCCACCGAGATGATCACGCCGGATAAGATCAATGACTGCGCGGCGATCCTGCCTCCCTGGCGCGCCAGGTGATAGACTAAAATTACGGTGAAGATCGCCCCGATAAATGCTGCTAAGGGCAGGTATATAGCGCTTATGCCTAAAAGCACGGCCGTAACCGCAGCTAAAGCCGCTCCGCTGGAGGTGCCTAAGAGATAGGGCTCTGCCAGCGGGTTCCTCAGGATTGCCTGAAGGGCGATACCGGTAACCGAAAGCCCGCTGCCCACCATGATCGCGGTGAGTATCCGGCAGAGCCGCAAGGCAAAGATATGCCTGTTTTCTCGCAGTATAAGTTCTGCCAGAGAAAGATGGACCGCGCCGCGGCTCAAACCCAACGCGATCGCTAAAAACAATACAGAGAATAAAAGTATTACTTTTATTTTCCAGTGGTTATGCATTTTTCAGAGTATAGCCTTTGATAAAGCTCATCCAAACCGTCCGTCAGGCGCGGGCCCGGCCGCAGGAGGATATTTGGATCGATGTCGTTATATACACGGTTATTTTTAAGCGCGGTTATTTTATTCCATCCCAGGCGCCTTCCGAGATTTTCCTTTTGGGCGGCGCCCTGCATATAAACCAGGATAATACAGCCGGGGTTACGTCGGACTACCTCCTCCGGGCTAAAATGCACATACGGCTTATCAATGTCGGCGGCAATATTCACGCCTCCGGCCAGGGTAACCAATTCGCTGATAAAAGACCTGCCCCCCGCAGTCGTCAGCGGGTCATGCCAGAACTCCACAAAGACCCTGGGCCGCCTCTCCACAGGAATCAACTTTATTTTTGTCTCTATTTTTTTTAAAACAGCCCGCATCTTGGTAATTAAGGTTTCCGCTTGAATCTGCCTTGCGGTAAGCCGGCCTATCTCCCTGATGGAAGCTAATAACTCCGCCATATTCGCAGGATCGCTGACATAGACTTTTAGGTTTAGTTGGCGTAGTTGGTTGACTGCCATAGCTTGTTCCAGGCCGGTGGCAAAGATATAATCCGGCCTTAAGGCAATGATTTTCTCGGCATTGGGCGAACTAAAACTGCCGATGGCCTGCTTTGTTTTGGCCTCTGGCGGATAGTCGCAATATGAACTTACTCCCACGATTTCTTCTCCTAATCCCAAGGCGAAGAGAATCTCTGTGGTAGCAGGGGCAAGAGAAATGTAGCGGCGCGATTGGCCATCCCGGGCCCCTATCGCCTGGTTCGGAGGGCCTAACATGACCATTAAACTAACTAGCAGGAGCGCTCTCATATCAAAGGATAAAATAAAAAGCCCTTGACAATTTTGTGAAACAAAATTGTCAAGGGCTGCACCCAAATATTTACTTGACCCTGTCCGCGAGGCATTATATATTTTTACAGGCAGGTCTTCTGGCTTGGGGCCTCATCCTACCGGCCGCGTCTTCCCGCTCCGCGCTTAGTTTACTCGGCGCAGAACAGTGACTTTTGCAGCTTTCGTCCACCCCTACAGCGGCGGGACCGCATCCGTTTCACGGATTTCCCTAACCCGTATCTAAAAATCACGCTTCTTAGTTACTTTACCACGCAAAGAAAATTTGTCAATTAAAATTCTATTCCCCTTCTTGCCCGCACGCCTTTTCTAAAATAATGTTTTACTTCCCTGATTTCGCTGACCAGGTCGGCGCGCTCTATGATTTCCGAGGGCGCGTCTCTGCCGGTAATCACCAACTCGATTTTTTTAGGCGCGCCCCCGATCAATTCAAGGACATCTTTTAGTTTAATCAGGCCCAGCCTCAGGGCTGCGTTTAATTCGTCCATAATTATGATATCGCATTGTTTTGTTTTTATCGCTTTCCTTGCCGCCTCCAGCGCTTCTTTCGCCATCTTCGCGTCTATGGCCCCGGGGGCCTTCCTTATAAAGCGCCTTGTCCCAAACTGTTCGATTTTAATATTTTTGAGCTTTTTTAAAGAGGCCAATTCGCAGCAGAACCTCCCTTTTAAAAACTGGCAGATATAAACTTTTTTTCCTGCCCCGGCAGCGCGCATTGCCATGCCTAAGGCGGCGGTAGTTTTACCTTTGCCATTACCGGTATAAACTTGTATCAACGCACCACCCACTATTTTTTAGCCTTCCTTGAGGGACACCCTGCCGATTGTTTAGCAGGGTGTCCCCTATGGGGAGGCGAATTTCCCGATCAGCGGGACAAAGCTGCAGCCGCAAATTTGCCGGGATTCAATGAGGCCCCTTTTCTTCTCCAGCACGGTCAAAATCTGGCTGGAAGGGCCGCCCAAGGGAAGCACTAATTTTCCCTCCATACCCAGCTGTTCGATCAAGGGCAAAGGGATCTCCGGGGACGCGGCAGTTACCACGATCCTGTCAAAGGGCGCTTCTTCCGGCCAGCCCAGCGTCCCGTCGCCGGTTTTTACTTTGGCATTCTTAACTCCGACCCCCGCCAATAACACAGATGCCTTTCTGCTCAGAAGCTCTATCCTTTCTATGCCGTAAACCTCTTTACATAGTTCTGCCAGTATAGCCAGCTGGTAACCTGACCCGGCGCCGACTTCCAGGACTTTCTCTGTGCCGTTTAAAGCTAATGCCTCGGTCATCAAGGCGACAATGTATGGCTGGGAGATGGTCTGCCCGGAGCCGATCGGCAGCGGAAAATCACTGTAACCGTTAGGCGCAAGCTCCTCGCTGACGAATTTATGCCGCTCTACCTTTTTGAAGGCGGCCAAGATTTTTTCGTCCTTTATGCCGCGAGACAAAAGCTGTTCGCGGACCATTTTTTCCCTTAATGCCGCGTAGTCCATAATTCCTTGAGAATGAAACGCAGAAACCTAAAAGTATCCATGACCGGGTTAATCCGGCTTTTCTGCCCCCTGTAGACAGTCTTGATCGGCACGGACTCAATTCTCTGCCCTAGGCGCGAACACCGCAATAAAATTTCAGATTCAGTTTCATAATTATTTGTGGAAAGTTTTACCTCTTCAAGGACTCTTCTTTTGATCAGGCGGAAGCCGCACTGAGTATCGGGAATCTTTTGCTTAGCGATCCCCGATATAAGGCAGGACAGGGCCTTATTGGTCAAGAATCGGGCGAGGGGCATATTTTTGGCCTTCTGCATCCGGTTGCCGATAATGATGCCGCTATCCGAATACTTGGCCAAGCGGATAAAAAAGGGAAGATCTTCCGGAAGATGCTGGCCGTCGCCATCCATGGTAATTACCGCTTCGTAGCCCTTGCCTAAGGCATAATCAAACCCCCTGATCAGCGACGCGCCTTTACCCTGGTTCTTGGCGTTCCGCAAGACGAAAGCCCCGGATTCCCCGGCGATCTGCGGGGTATTGTCGTTGGAGCCGTCGTCAACCACCACTACATCTAAATTGTGGCGCATGACTTCTTTGATCAGTCCGCCGATTTCCCTGGCCTCGTTATATGTCGGGATGATCACACAAGTTTTCATTCTTCTAATACAAGCGCATTAAATATTCTTGCATTATAACAGCGGATATACACAGATTGGCACAGATAAAATGATGCAAGATGATCACAGATAACGTCTTAAAATATCTGCGATCATCTGTTTCTTCTCATCTGCGATCATCTGTGCAATACAATATGTCAATTATTTAGTTCGTTTGTATTAACTGATCCAGAAACGTTTGAACATATACCATTGTTCGGGGTATTTGCGGATATAATCCTCGACAACTGCCTTATATTTCAGAATCAATTCCCGCGCGTCCCGTTTCTTGTCGCCGGTCGGGATATAGTTAATCGGTTGTTCGATTTTCAAGAGAAAAGTGTCATCTTTGTTCCGCAGCATAAAGCCGGGAATAATGCTTGCGCCGGTCTGCAGGGCAAACGCTGCCGGCCCTTCGGGGAAGAATGCCTTTTTACCGAAGAAATCCAGGACAATCCCCTTCTCGGTAAAATCACGGTCGCCGAGGAGGGCGATAATTTTATTTTCCTTCAAAAGCGAAAGACACCTCCTTACCGCCCTGCCCAAAGGGATGATATTCAGGCCTTTACTTTTCCTCTGGGCATTAAAAAAGCCATCCACCATTTTATTCTTATGCCTCAGGGCAACCGCCCAGAGCGGGTAGCCCGAAAGAGCGATCACTACTCCTCCCAGTTCCCAGTTCCCCAGATGCGCGGTAAGGACGATCGCCCCCCTGCCTTCTCTGAGCGCCTGGTCGAAATAATGGATATTTTCGATGCGGACAATATTTCTTATGTATGCTTCATCCAGTTTCTCAAAGCGGAAAAAATCCACCAGGTATTTGGCGAAATTCCTGGCCATTTCCCTGCGGATCCTGTAGATTTCCTCCCGCGGCTTATCCGGGAAGATTATTTCAAGGTTTTCCTTAACGCAGCGCCGGTCCTGGTCGGCGAAGATATAATGCACGTCGGAGCAGAATACCGCGATCCGGTAGGCCCATTGTAAAGGCAGGCGCAGCGCAAGAAACTGCCCGCAGCGGTAAACGAGATAATTAAGCATGGGTTATTTCTATCAATAACTTGGCGATGTCAAAGCTGGCGTTGGGTTTGCTGATTTTTTCCGCGGCGTGCAGAAGGCGGTTAAGACGGTCGGGGCTGCGCGCGAGCTCTTCGATTACGAAATGGATATCCCGCGGGTCATCAATCCGGATGGCTGCGCCCTTCTCGGTGAGGTAATCAGAGTTATTTGCCTCCTGGCCGGGGATGGGTTTGACGATGACCATCGGCATTCTTTTTGCCAACGCCTCCGCCGTAGTCACACCGCCGGGCTTGGAGATGACCACGCTGGAAACAGACATCAGCTCATGGATGTTGTTGACGTAGCCAAAGAGCAGAATTCTCTGCCGGCATTTTTTTATCTTTGATTTTAAGGAGTCATAGAGTTTTTTATTTGTGCCGCAGGCTACGATTTCCTGCACCGGGAAGGGGATTCTTTCCAGGGACTTGATGATTTTCTTGATCGGGCCTAAGCCCTGGCCTCCCCCCATAATCAAGAGGGTCATTACCTCGGAGTCCAATTTGAATTTATAAAAAAGCCTTGCCTTATCCAGAAGTTCGTTAAATTTGGGGTCAAAGGGGATGCCGAAGGAACGGATCTTTTCCGCGGGAACGCCTTTTTTAATCAGCCGCTGGGATACATTATCCGACGGAGTGATATAATAATCGATGCTTTCATATACCCAGAAGGAGTGTGGGGCGAAATCAGTCAACACCGCCACTAAAGGAAACTTTACGCCGAAATTTTTTTTGTAATCGGCGACCATCCCGCAGGGAAACGCCTGAGTGCAGAGTACGGCATCGGGCTTAAATTTATCAAAAAGTTTTTTCAGTTTAGGCGAATTAAACTTATGGATATTCTTCTTGATTCTCTCCAGCCGTTTAATGACTGAGGGGTTATCATAGAGGTATTCCCAGAGCTGCGGGGCGGACTTGATCACGCCCATATAGATCCGGTTGATGATTTTTTCCGTGATCGGGTTGGTATAGTTAAATCCGTTGATGCCGGTTATTTCTATGTCCGGCCGCAGGATTTTCAATGCCTTGCCCACGGCCTCTGCGGCGCTGCGGTGGCCGGAAACCTCGGAGATATACATCAGCATAATCCGTTTATGGTGCATAGGGGGAAGTTTAAATCCTGCTTTCGCGGTGCAGTTCGACCAGCGCCCTGACCACATTAGGATGGAATTGGCTTCCGCTTAAGGTTTGGATTTCGGCGACAGCGGTTTCTTTAAACATCGGGCTGCGGTAAGGCCTCTGTGTAGTCATAGCGTCAAAGGCGTCCGCCACCGCTATAATTGCGGCAATCAGGGGAATTTTTTCTCCGCTTAGGCCATCGGGATAACCGGAACCGTCATACCTTTCGTGATGGTATTTGACTCCCAGTAAGGTATCCTTAAGCTCCATAATTGGCTCCAGGATAGTCACGCCGACCTGAGTATGTTCCTGCACGCATTTTCTTTCTGCCTCATCCAGCGGCCCCTCTTTATTCAATATCGATTCCGGAATCCCGATTTTTCCGATATCGTGCAGGAGGCTGGCGATATGCAGCTGTTCGATAAATTTTCCGTTCAGGCTGCCTGAGTCCGTGTCTTTGTCTAAACGGCCGGCGATCTCCAAGCTTAAATCCCTCACTCGGGAAGTATGACCGTGGGTGTAATGGTCTTTGGCGTCTATGGCCGTGGCCAGCGCGCCGATCGTCTGGATAAAGAGCCGTTTTTTATTGTCTAACTGCGATTCGAGGTCTTTGAACAACTGGGCGTTTTTCAGGGCCATAGCTACGTCGTGCGCCAGGGCGACAAAAAAATTGAGCTCTGAATGGTTAAATCTGCGCCGGCTCCTTTTCCTGCCCAGCAATAATAACCCTAGCAGGCCGTCGCGGAAATAACTGGGGATGCAGACTACCGACTGGAATATCTCCATCTGCAGCAGGGCCTTCCTTAACAGCTCTTCCTGCTGAGGGGATATTTTTTTTCTTTTTAGCAGTCTTTCCGCCTCGGCATAGACAAAAGCCCCGTCAGAAAACAGCCTTTTGCCCGCTTCAGCGGTGAAAAGCTGCACTAAGTGGTTATCCGTATCCATCCGGGCAAATCCCCTGGGGATCTTAGTTCCCCTTACCCCGAAAGAAAACGTCGAAATATAGGTCTGTTTTTCCCTGTCGTACAGGAGGATGCTGGCGTGCTCAACGCGCACCTTTTGCGCGATCATCCGCGCAATCAGCCTGATCAGGGTATCCGGGTTATGGATTAAAATCATACCCTTGGCAGCCCGCTCTAACTCTTTCTTATAGTCAATAGACATATATAAAATTCGGTTTTCGTTCACAAAGGTTTCGGTGTCGGTTACGTATCGTTAAAAAAGTTATCGTAAATCGTTTATCGTTTTTTAACGATAAACGAAACCTTTCCATACGTAGCCGATACGTAGTCGAAACCGATGCCTCTTGAAACGAAACCCAACTATTCTTGAGAAAGCTCCTTCAGCACTATGCCTTCTAATTCCTCCAGCACCAGCGGCTTATGGATATAATTGATGGCGCCGTTTTGCCGGCACTGCTGGAGCCTGCCGCCTTCTTCCGGTTTACTGCCGCTGACGATAATTACCTTGATCCCCTGGTTTATTTGCCTGATCCGCTTCAGCACTTCGATACCGTCGATCCCCGGCAATTTCAGATCTAAAAGCACTAATTGGACCTTCGCGTTTTCGCCCTGGATGATTTCCAGCGCCTCTTCACCGCTGGAGGCAACGGTTACAGGGATCTTGCGCTTGCGGAAGAAATTGGCGGCAAATTCCCGCACATCCGCTTCGTCGTCCACAATGAGTAATTTCTGCGGCGGATTATTCATAACGCAGGCTGATTCTAAATGTCTCTTCCTTTTTTTCTAACTCATTGGGGAAAGAAGGGAACGGGGAAGCGTCTTTGATTGTCTTTAAGGCGTAGGCATCTAATGAGGGGTCCGTGGATTCCAGGACCTGCGGCTCAGAGCTTAAGTTTCCTTCAGCATTAATCTTAAAATTAACTTTCACCTGGCCGCTCTTGCCTTCCGGCGGGTTCATTTTAGCGATCTGGTCGATCTTTTCCGCCACGATTTTATAATAATCGAATCTCTCGTTGGCCTTAACCGCTTCTATTTTTGGCGGCTCAGCGGGTAATGCGCTTGAAATAATCAAATCTGGCGGTAAATGACTTGTTCCGGTTGGCGCGGGCCTCTGGATTTCCGGAAGCAGATTCTGGCCTTTTTTGAAAAAGGGAACCAGAAGGCCTTCTTTTTGCGGCTGGCTCTGCAGCTTGCCTTCGGAAACATTTTCCAGGACGATGTCGCCTCCGCTCATCTTCGCGATCGCGCCTTCCGTGAACTTGGCCTGCGCGAAATCCGTCAACGTAGATTCGCCGGACATAATATGGGGGGTTAAAAGGATGACTAATTCGGATTTAGTTAAATCGTCCGAGGTATTCCTGAAAGCATGGCCCAGGATCGGGATATCGCCTAAGACGGGAACTTTTTTTACGGTCTTTGACCGCTTATCCTTTCTTAATCCGCCGATGATTATGGTTACCCCATCCTTGACCATTACCGTGGTTTCCGATTCCGAGGTAGTAACGATTGGAATCTGGGTGATTTTACCCTCAGAGGTAATATCGGTCCGCACGGAAGAGCTGACCTCCGGTTTTATCTTCATCGTGACAAAACCGTCGCGGTTAATGGTCGGGGTGACGAAAAGCTTGATTCCTACATCCACGAAATTCACGGATTGCGAGGTAACCGTGGTGCTCCCTGCGGCCTGAGAAGTGGTGGAGGTGATATAGGCGTCTTTAGAGCCTACGAGGATTCTCGCCTCCTGATTATTGAGGACCATTATCCTGGGGCTGGAAAGGATTTTGGTATCGCCGATAGTGCGCAAAAGGTCAACGATGCCTTTATACTTGCCCTGTGAGGATGGCGTATTGTTTTGCGTGCCGACAATGAGGGCGCCGGCAGTGTTGATGGGCAGGGATAATTTAAAGTCAAAATATTTCTTAATCCAGTAATCCCAATTTACCCCTACTTCTAATTTATCCTGCGGGGTGATTTCAATAATCTGCGCGTCAATTAAAACCTGCGGGGTCTTTTCATCAAAGGCGGTAATCATCTTTCCGATTTCTTCGACCCTTTCCGGATAATCGGTGACCACTAATTTATTGGTGCGTTCGTCTACCTTGATGCTCCCTACGCCCTTGGTCAGCGCCTCCTGAAGCTTAGGGCCTACTTTTTCCGCCTGCGCGTAATTAAAGCCAAAGACCTGGGTTTTCAAGGGCAGGTCGGTCATCTTAATAAACTCCTCCATCTCCCGCAGTTTTTCCGGCGCATCGATGAGCACGACCTTATTGAAGGTATCATCGGTAACTACCCTGCCGATATTGGTCTTCATCTGGATTAAGGCGCGCGAGACATCCGCGGCCTTGGCGTATTTGAGCGGGAAGATCTTTGCCTGTT
>MHHD01000028.1:0-3920 GCA_001805895.1 Omnitrophica WOR_2 bacterium RIFCSPLOWO2_12_FULL_51_8
CCCCGTTGTGGGCCAAAAATCTGAATGGCTGCGCCAGGTCCCAGGCGGGAAAGGTATTTGTGCTGTAGCGGGAATGCACCAGTCACAAAGCGCTCTGTAATTTTTCTTCTTTCAAATCTGGAAAAAAATCCTCTAACTGTCCCGGCATCAATAGGCCCTTATAGGAAATGGTGCGGCTGGAGAGATTCGTGATGTAGAAAAAAGATTTCTCTTTTATCTTCGAAGCGCGGATGATGTTTTCGAGCTGTTTCCTGATCACATAAAGCTTCCTCTCGAAAGCGAGGCCGTCTTTGACTCCCTTGGCCCTACCGATAAATACCTGCTCGATGACCGGCTGGCTTTCCCTGGCGGACTTGCCGATGGAAGACTCATCCACCGGCACCCGGCGCCAGCCTAAAAGAGTCTGGCCTTCGCCCTTGACTACCCGTAAGAAGGCGCCCTTGCAGAACCGGCGCTCTTTTTCTCTGGCGGGCAGAAAGACTAATCCCGCGCCGTATGCGCCTTCCCCAGGTAAAGCGATATCTGATCGCGCGCAGGCCTCGGCAAAAAATTCATGCGGCATCTGGATTAACAGCCCTGCCCCGTCCCCTGTCTTGGGGTCTGCGCCGGTAGCGCCGCGGTGGGAAAGCCGGGTCAAGACCTCCAGGCCCTGCCGGATAAACGTATGGGACTTTCTGCCCCGAATATCGCAGACAAACCCCACGCCGCAGGAATCATGCTCGAACCGCGGGTCATATAAACCAAATTTTTCTAACGCCTCTCGGTTATCCATAAAATTATATCTTCCATCTCTCGGGGTTAATCCCCAGTTTCTTAATTTTGCTGCGCATGGTATTACGGTTAATCCCCAGGATCTTGGCTGCCTTGAGCTGATTGCCGCCGGTCCGTTCCAATACGCGCTCAATCAGCGGCCTTTCCATCGTCTCTAAGACATATCTGTAGAGGGCTCCCTGCTTTTCCTGATACAGCGATTCATCGATCGGGGCGTTTTGCTTATTCAGGATATCCATCTTTCTGCCTAAAGTTTATGCACTGTTGAAGAAAAAAAATATCTGTGCTCATCTGTGAAATATCTTTATTTAGTGGAGCCCCCTCGGCCTAAAGGCCGAGGCTCCCTCCCTGAAGCAAAATTACATTCCGCAAATTCCTATCCCCGGCCTAAAGGCCTGGGATTTTGCGGAAGGGATTAAATATCGAAATACAAATAGAACTCGTAGGGGTGCGGACGCATCCTCATCGCGTCAATTTCTTTTTTACGTTTGTATTCCAGCCAGATATCGATCACGTCTTTGGTAAAAACCCCTCCTTTTAAGAGGTAATCGTGGTCGGCTTCCAGGGCGTCTATTGCCCGGCGCAGCGAAGAAGGGACCGTGGGTATCTTGCTCAATTCTTCTTCGTTTAGCTCAAAAAGGTCGACGTCTAAGGGTTCGCCGGGATTAATCTTGTTCTGGATGCCATCAAGTCCCGCCATCAGCATCGCGCTGAACGCCAAGTAGCCGTTACAGGCCGGGTCCGGCGGACGGAACTCAATCCGCTTTGATTTCGGGCTGTCGGAATACATCGGGATGCGCACTGCCGCCGAACGGTTGCGCGCCGAATAGACTAAGTTCACCGGCGCCTCATAACCGGGAACCAGCCTCTTATAGGAATTCGTCGTAGGGGCGCAGAAGGCCATCAGGCTGTTGGCGTGCTTCAGCAGGCCGCCGATATAGTATTTGGCGGTTTGGGACAAAAGCGCGTAGCCGTTTTTGTCGTAAAAGAGGTTGACGCCGTCCTTCCACAGGCTCTGATGGCAGTGCATCCCTGAGCCGTTATCCGCGAAAAGCGGCTTGGGCATAAAAGTCGCCACCATATTGTTCTTCTTGGCCATATTCTTGATAATATACTTGTAAAGCAGGAGGTTATCTCCCATCTTGGTCAATTTATCGAACTTCATATCGATCTCGCACTGGCCGGCAGTGGCAACTTCATGATGGTGCACCTCGACATTGATCCCGGCCTCCTTCATTTTCAGGATCATCCTGCTCCTTAAGTCCTGGATCGAGTCATGCGGGGGGACCGGGAAATACCCTTCTTTAAAACGTATCTTGTACCCCAGGTTAGGGTTTTCATCGCGGCCGGTATTCCAATCCGCCTCAGCGGAATCAATAAAGTAATATCCGGAATTTTCCGTCTGGTCAAAACGGATGCTGTTAAAAATAAAGAATTCCGCTTCCGGCCCGAAATATACGCTGTCGGCGATGCCTGAATCCTTAAGGTGCCTTTCGGCTTTTTTCGCGATATAGCGCGGGTCGCGGGTATAGGGCTTCCGGGTCAAAGGGTCGTAAATATCGCAGATCAGGCTTAAGGTAGGGACTTCGCAAACCGGATCGATAATCGCGGTTGAGGGATCAGGGATGAGGATCATGTCTTATTCCTGGATCTTCTGAAAACCGCGGATCGATGAACCGTCAAAACCGATCCCATCCACCCAGATGGAACGGGTAATGTCATCCATCTCCAATAATTCCGCAGCGGGAATAGAAAAATGCTGCCAGAGGCCGGGGAGGTCGTTGAATTTTAAATCTACGATCTGGATATCCTTGTCCTTGATCATTTTTAACACAGCCCTGGCCGCTTCCTCCTCAAAACCGCCGTTCACCAGGGGATTCTTGGCCTTTATTTCCGCGCCTGGCTTAATCTTTTTTTTTGGCGACATGTTCTTATCTCCTTTCAGGTAAAAATAAAAAGGCGTTCTCTCTGGCCGGGTTTCCCTTAGCCGTCTTGAACGCCTCTGTTCAACTCTCTTTTGCCTGATTTTACACTACGTCGTGCCTAATCATTAACCTGGCATATATACAAGTAAAAAATCACGCCTTCTGGTAACCTAAATCTACTTGCTCGAAATTTTCTTAAGAAATTTATTCTATCTGCAATTTTTCTTTTACTAACCTTGCATAAACCTTATTTATACGGTTAGTCTTAAACCACCTTTCTATAGTTGAAACCTGCAGGTCCAAATTTTTTGATAAATCATGCAGCGTAAGCCCGCTTTCCTGCTTTATCTGCATAATTTTTTTAATTAATTCTCGGTCTAACATTAAATTTATATGGCGACTTCTCCTCTCTCTTGAGTACGGATGCGCTGGGCATCCTCTACTGGATAGACGAATATTTTTCCATCGCCGATTTCTCCGCTCTTAGCTGTACTTGAAATGCAACTCATAATTTTATTCACATCATTATCGTGCGCCACAATCTCAAGTTTTATTTTGGGCAAAAGCTCTACTTTAAATTCTCTGCCGCGAAACTGCTCAGTCACTCCTTTTTGTCGGCCGTGGCCTTCAACTCGGGTAATCGTCATTCCGGGATAACCGTGTTCTTCCAGGGCCTCACGCACCTCATCTAATTTTTCCACTCTGATTATCGCCTCAATCTTTTTCATCCTCTCCCTCCGGATTAACTATTCACTGTATAAAAATTGGGGTAAGCCGGCGTTCCGTGTTCTGGAATATCAAGACCCTTTAATTCCTCTTCAGGCGAAACCCTGATTCCAAATATTACATCCATTGTCTTAAACAGTATAAAACCTAAACCAAATGCCCAGATTGCCGCAGTAGCAGCGCCGATAACTTGAGCAATCAACTGTCCTGTCCCGCCACCGTAGAATAAACCTCTGGGAAATGGTTCTGTGGTAGCATAATTTCCATAGGTGGCATCGGCAAATAATCCTACACTAATTAAACCCCAGATACCATTCAGCCCATGCACAGAAACAGCACCTACTGGATCATCCACGCCTAATTTCTCAAAACCATATACGCCTAAAACTACGACGATTCCAGCAATCAAACCAATGACTACTGCTGCCCAGGCCTCAACCCACGCACAAGGAGCGGTAATGGCAACTAACCCTGCCAAACAACCGTTAAGCATCATTC
>MHHD01000028.1:3951-15971 GCA_001805895.1 Omnitrophica WOR_2 bacterium RIFCSPLOWO2_12_FULL_51_8
CACAAATAAAGCAGCGAATGCTCCTGCTGCTGCTGCTAAATTCGTATTTACTGCAATTACAGAAATCCTTAAATGATGCGCATTAAAGGTTGAACCCGGATTAAAGCCAAACCAACCAAACCAAAGAATAAATGCGCCTAAGGCAGCTAAGGTAATACTGTGGCCGGGAATGGCTTTGGGTTTTCCGTCTTTGCCATATTTACCAAATCTCGGGCCCAATACAACTGCGCCTGCTAAACCCACCATCCCACCAATAGTATGCACCACCCCTGACCCGGCAAAATCTAAATGTCCCATCCCAAAAGGTAGTTTTGAAAGCCAACCACCCCCCCAGACCCAATGGCCGTAAAGAGGATAAATAATCAAACTTACTGCCGCACTATAAATAAGATAGGCAGGGAATTTTAATCTTTCTGCTACTGCTCCGGAAACAATGGTTGCAGCAGTTGCACAGAAAACCAATTGCCAGAAGAAATCTAAATATTTTCCCACATCATACATCTCGCCACGTAAGAAAAGACTGCCGGTGCCAAACAACCCAAATTTATCCGCACCTTTCATTACGGCATAACCAATGATAAAGAAGCATAGCGAGCCAATAACAAAGTCAATGGTATTCTTAGCCATTAAATTAGTGGCATTTTTGGCGCGGCAAAAACCTGTTTCCACCATCGCAAAACCTGCCTGCATAAACATGACTAAAAAACCGCAGACCAAGACCCAGACATAATCCACAGGTGCCTGAGGATTTGCTTCTAATGTTTGCGCTCCAGTAGGGTCATTGGCAAAAGCTAAAGTTGTGGTCACCAAACCCAAAAATACCAACCCTAATAAACTAAACCATTTCTTTCTCATATGGCTCCTCCTACTAGTCCTAGTCCATTAAAATAAATATATCGCTTCCAATGCAATAGTATTTTGATTATTTACGGATTTCTGATTGTCCGTAAATATCTTGGAACTTGATTCATCATGACGGTATTCCAAACGGGTAATTAAATCTTTATAGGGACGCAATTCTAAGGTTAGAGTTTGTTCCCAGACATCCTGAGCAGTACCACTTACAATCCTTAAACCCTGCCGGTCACTCATAAATTCTGTGCGGCTGATTAAACTCATCCAGCTTAAGGGGTCATACCTTAGATAACCAGCAACTCCTGACCAGGAACCATCTTTACCTGCAGCCACCACATCCTCTTCATGGCCATAGTCAGCATTTAACATTAGCGTCCATTTATCAAAAGGTTTATAGGTGACTAAGAAATCCACTAACCCCCGTTGAGAATGGTCATTAGAGGTTTGCTCTGGTCCATACATACCAGCAAGATTAAATGATAACTTATCGCTGGCTGCCCAAGCTAAAGCTCCTTCTACAGATTTGGTTTTGTTATTGTCTTTGACATTATCCCAACCATTATTTATACCTAAATAACCACTGACAGCATCAGAAAATTGATAACCTGCCAGGATACCGGTATGAGTAAAAGGTATGGCATAACCAAAGAGAAGTGAGCGGCTGAAATTCCAGTTGTCCTTTGCCTCAATTACCTCTGCCCCGTGCATGGTCACAAATTTACCGAGCTTAATCCATTGCCAATTCCCAAAAGGAAGATTAAAACTACGTGGCGGCTTAAGGCTGATGTAGGCCTGCTCTAAATCAAATTGATCTCTGGTTGAACCGCTGGACGTGATTACCTCAGCGTCCTGGCCAAAGTAAAGGTCAGTGCGAAAACCTACTCCTCCTGAATCAGGGGGCAATTTCTCAAAGACAAGCTCAGCTGCCTGGAGACTAAAATTATTTGCCTCTGTATCAAAAACTCTGGCAGTATTAGTGCGCGAATCTGGGGCATTAAAGTTGTAGGTGTAACTGGTGTATATAAAACCGCTTAAAGATATGTCTTTTAGGGCCTTAACCAGACCACCCTCCTTTTCTTCTCTTTTTGCCAATATGTCATCAACTTTTTTCTGAATTGCTTCTTCAGGGATGGTAACTACTGGCTTTGCCTCATAAACACTTAATTTATTATTTAAGGCCTCAACTTTCTTCTCTAATGCATCAATTCTGCGTAGTAACTCTGCCTCATCTGCAAAAGAAAAAAAAGGAAGCGTAACCAAAAAACTAAACATGAATATTGTCATCAATACTAAAGGTAATCTAGACCTATCCATCATTTCTCCTTTCTAAAGTGTTGCCTTATCCTTGCGTTCCCCTGTACGTGCACCATTCCAATCTGGGTTTGGAAAGAGGTTTAAATCTTTTACCAAAAACAAAAAGGCGTCTTTTTATCCATCGTTGGATTAAAGACGCCTACGTCTTAAATTGCCTTAAAAATAAAAATGGCGTTCTCTTATCAAAACGCCTCTGTTTTATTACACTTCAATGTGTTTAAACAAGCCTACAGGCATACAAGTAAAATAACCGTATTTTTGGTAACCCCTTTCTAAAAATTATTCTACGTATTTCCTGCATTTATCCTTAATTTTAGCCTTTAATTTTACCACCCGCACGTGCGAAACCCCTAACCTCTCCCCGATCTCTCTGGTAGTCATCCCTTCCAGGGCCAGGTTAAAGACTTCTTTCTCTCTCTTGCTTAATCCGTTATCATTGATTTTTTCAATTAATAATTTAGCGTTAATCAGCTCGAAAGATGACTCTGGTCTTCCCAGAGACAGGATGTTATCTAAATTAAGCTCTTTGCCTTCTTCGTCTGCGCTATTCTCCAGGCTAACTAAGCGGGCTTTATCATAATTTTTGCGGAGATAATTCTTCAGATGAAAATAGCAGCTCTGTAAAATATAACTATCGGTTTTATCGGTTAACTTGCCGCCCTGGCAATCCAGCCAGAGATGCACCATGGCCTCCTGGTATAAGTCCTCTTCATTAAGGAAACTGGGATGGCCGTTCAGTTTACAGGCAATCCCTTTTAGTTTCCGCGATATCCTGCTGGTAAGTTCCCTAAAATCCATCTTAACCCCCTCGGACTACGTTCGGGTATTTATTGGTAATCGGCATCCTTCTGTCTTTGCCGAAGGCCTTGGGTGTAATTTTAATCCCCGGCGGCGACTGCCTGCGTTTATATTCGCTCTTATCTACCATTGCCAATACCCTGGCTGCGGTTTCCCGGTCAAGGCCGCTGGAGACGATCTTTTCCAAGTCCCAGTCTTGCTCCACATAGGCCTTTAAAATCGGGTCCAACTTTTCATAAACCGGCAGGGTATCGCTGTCCTTCTGCCGAGGCCTTAATTCAGCGGTGGGCGCCTTGCTCAATACCCGTGCCGGGATGACCGGCTGCATTGAATTCCTGTAGCGGGCGAGCCGGTAAACCATGGTCTTAGGCACGTCCTTAATCACCGCGAAGCCCCCGGCCATATCGCCGTAAAGCGTAGCGTAACCGGTGCTCATCTCGGATTTATTCCCCGTAGTCAAGACTAACCAGCCGAATTTATTGGATAGGGCCATCAGGGCATTTCCCCTGATCCGCGCCTGCAAGTTTTCTTCGGCAATATTTTTTTCTAACCCCGAAAAAAGCGGTTCCAGCACCAAGAGAAAAATCTTATAGATTTGCTCGATGGAGATGTGCAGGAAACGTATCCCTAAATTTTCTGCCAGCTTTTGCGCGTCTTCCGCGGATTCGCGGGAAGAATAGCGCGAAGGCATAAATACCCCCACGGTGTTGTCCCTGCCCAGGGCGTCTGAGGCCAGGGCCGCCACAAATGCGGAATCGATCCCTCCGCTCAAGCCGATCACCGCTTTCTGGAAGCCATTTTTCGTCAGGTAATCCTTAAGGCCCAGCATCAATGCCTGGTAGATTTCGGCTTCCGGCCCCAGGCGCCCCTCTTCTTTCTGCGGCAGGGGAATTTTATTTTTACGGGATAAATCAAAAATAGCCAGTTCCTCCTTAAACCCCGCGGCCCTGCCGATTATTTGGCCTTTACTATCCACGATCATGCTTTGCCCGTCAAAGACCAATTCGTCCTGGCCCCCGATGAGGTTGACATAGGCCAGATGGATGCGGTTTGCCTTAGCCTGCGCCTGCACGATCTTCTCTCTCTCCCTGATTTTACCCGCATAGTAGGGAGAGGCATTGATATTGATGACTAATTTCGCGCCGGCCTTGGCCTGCAGTTCAGTTGGCCCGCGTTGATGCCAGATATCCTCGCAGATATTCACCCCAAACACCGTTTCCCCCAACCTGAAAACTAACGGGCGATCCCCTGCCTGAAAATAACGTTTCTCGTCGAATACGGCATAGTTAGGCAAGAGCATCTTATGGTATACCCCGATAATTTTTCCGCCAGAGATCACCGCCGCGGCATTATAGAGGCGATCGCCCTTTTTGTCCGCAAAACCTACGATGGCCGCGATATTCTTTACGGACTTAGCCAGCCGCTGCAAGCACGCCAGGTTATCCGCCACGAATTTGGGCTTCAACAAAAGGTCCTCGGGAGGATAACCGGTGATGGCCAATTCCGGGAAAGCGACTATATCCGCGCCGGCTGCTTCTGCCTTTCCGATATATTGCTTAATTTTTGCAAGGTTACCTTGCAGGTCGCCGACCGTAAAGTCCAACTGCGCCATCGCAATGCGCAAATTAATCTGGCTCAATTTTAACCTCCGAAAAAGACAAAAGGCGTTTTCTCGCCCGCATTGGTGAAAAGACGCCTTTGTCTGTGCTACTGACTGCTATCCTGTTTTACCCGCCTACCGCGGCTTTCACCTTACGCCGGCTGAAATTATCTTCGCGGCCGGAGAAGGCATTGCCGTCGAGGATTGCCTCGGCCTCTTTACGGTAAGCGTCCATTACATAAGGAATGCCGGAAACCTTGGCCGCTTCCTCAGTCAAGGACATCAGGTCATTACGGGAAACCGCGCTTAAACGGAAATTCCTGCTGCCTGCCATCAATTGCTGCAGGCCTACCTTGATCTTCTGGACAAAGGAATATACGCCAATGGCGCCGAGCGTGATCTCCTTCATCTGCTTGCCGTATTTTTCCGCCAATTCCTCATAGCAGACAAAAATCTCTTTTTCCGTCTTGCCGTAATCGGAAACGGTGGGAGGCAGCTTATCTTCCTTGAGCCAGGCAGCAATGTTTTTCCCCACCATGCCGGGGATCATCAATGCCCTGCCCATGCATACTGCCTTCACAAAGGGCGCAGCCATGGCAATGGCCTTAAAAATATGGTCCTCGGTGGAAAACCCTCCGGCAATCGCAATATCCGGTACGCGCCGGCCTTTTTCCGTTAACTTCCGGCAGAACTCATAAACAAGCGTCTCTAAGTAAAAGGTGGGTATGCCCCATTCCTCCATCATCCTCCAGGGGCTCATCCCGGTGCCGCCCGGGGCGCCGTCAATGGTCAAGAGGTCGATATTCGCCAGGGAAGAATATTTTATCGCCATGGCCAATTCGCGCATCGCATAGGCGCCGGTCTTTAAGGTAACGCGCTTAAACCCGAGCCCTCTTAAACGTTTTACCTCCGCCAGGAAGGCCTCTTCAGAGACGAAGCCCAAGCGGGAATGGCGCTCAAATTCCTTGATCGCCCCGTCTTTAAACGCCTTCTGGATTGCCTCCAGGGAAGGGTCGGGCGTGACGATATAGCCGCGCTTTTGCAGTTCCAGCGCCCTGTTTAAGCTCCTGACCTTTATTTCTCCGCCGATACACTTGGCCCCCTGCCCCCACTTCAGCTCTATAGCTTCCAGGTTATGTTTCTTCCTGATATACTCGGCAACGCCCAGGCGGGTATCCTCGACATTCATCTGCACCAGGATCTCGCCGCAGCCTTGATGAAACCTCTTATAGATCTCAATGCGCCGGTCCATATCCGGAGCGCTTTTGACCTTGCCTTTAGCGTCCAGTTCTAACGCAGGGTCAATGCCGCAGACATTCTCCCCGCAGACCAACGTAATGCCGGAGATCGCCGCCCCGACGGCAAAGTGCTCCCAGTTCTTCCGGGCGACATCTGTCGAACCCAGCGCGCCGGTAAAAATAGGGACTTTCATCTTTACCTTAGAATCCCAGCCATACTCTGTCTCTGTATCCACGTCCGGGAATTTGGTATTATCGGGGTTCCCCGCAGCTTCGCTGGGCAGGCCCTTTGCGCCCAGGGCATACCCCTGAATATTCAAATGCGAATAATCCACCGGATAATCCTTGTCCGCCCCGGCGGTGATCTCTCCGAATTTACCGGGGTAAATCACCTCGCGGCCGCGGAAAGACGCCTTAAAAATCTCGCAATTACCCTTGCACCCGTCAAGACAGCGGGAGCAGATGCCCGAACCCGGCACCACATTTTTTGACCGGTTAAACGTCCCGGTCGCATCGTTTGCATTTGGCCTTTGCAAATTCATCGCAGCCTCCTCCTTTTTGCGCTCATAAACTCAAGACCTCTAACATAGAGGCTCAAGTTATCTCGGCCTTACGAGCATTTGTTTTTTTGATTTCCTTTGTCTTCTTCATATCCGCCGCCAAAATGATCGCCTCCGCAACCTCGCGCATAGACTTGCGGTTATCCATGCTGTATTTCCTGATCTTTAGATACGCCTCTTCCTCGCTGATGCCCTCATCGCTCATCATTATCCCTTTGGCGCGCTCGATCCTCTTACGGGTCTCCAATTCCTCCTGAATCACTTTGCTTTTTACCATCAATTCCGCATTCTCGATCGCCATCGCCGCCTGATTAGCCACCGTAGTCATAATGTTGACCTCCGTCTCGCTGAAATCGTGCGGCTTGGAAGTATAACAATTGATCACTCCGATCACCCTGCCCTTTACCGCCAGGGGCACACAGAGTAACGAACACAGGCCTTCTTTCTTGGCGATATCCTTATGCTTGTACTCCTTTTCCCTGGTAACATCCCTGATCACCAAGGGCCTGTTTTCTTTCACGGCCTTCCCGGACACGCCCTCTCCGACTTTCAGGGGAGGTTTCCTGTTATATTCTTCGCTGACGCTTTGTGTCGCCCGGATTACCAGTTCGTTCTTCTTTTCATCAACCAGCATAAGAGAGCAGATATTTGAGCCCATCATCTCCGCGGCCACGGTAACTACCAGGCGCAGGATGTCTCCCAGGTAGATATCGGAGGCGATGGCCTTGCTTATTTTGGTTAAGGCGTTAATCTGTAATTCGTAAGGCATATTCTGCATAACGGATGACTCTCTTTCTGCACATTTTATAGGCAGGCCAGAAAATAAAAAAACGCCCTCCGTCCGAATCTGGCTGCTGGAGAACGTTTCTTTGTTCTTTCTCTCTAAGCACAAACACTGTGCTTAATGATCAATAAAAGTATGGCACATTATTTTCCGGCTGTCAAGTTTTATTTTTGGTCCTGGCAGTGTTGCTCTGATCATATCTCCCGGATCCGCGGGCAGAGGGCGTTGAGCAGGGCAAAAAATGCGCCGCAGACGATGCCGCTCAAGAGCACTGCCGTAGAAACCCCCCAGGCCTGCGCGACGCTGCCGGCAATCAGGTTGCCGAAAGGCATAAAACCGGCAAAGGTCAGCATAAACACGCTCATCACCCTGCCCCGGAATTCATCGGGGACGCTGGTCTGCAGGATGGTATTGATCAGGGCGACGCCGGTTACGGTAGAACCCCCGACCAGGGCCAGGACCAACAACGACAAGAAATAATTTTTGGATAAAGCGAAAATGATCAGCGAAAGCGAGAAGACCAGCAAAGACCCTGCCAGGAAATCCCCCTTACGTCTGAAATCGCCCAGCCGCGCCAAGAGCAATGCGCCGATTAACGCCCCGATGCCGGCGCAAGACATCAGCCAGCCAAACCCTTGCATGCCCACCTTGAGGATCTCATTGGCAAAGGCCGGCATGAGGATGACGTAGGAGATACCGAATAAACTGACCACCCCCACCACCGCCATCAATGCCAGGATCAGGCGGTTGTCCCTGACAAAAACCAGCCCCTCCCAGAGGTCCCGCAGGGCATGGTTAGAGTTATGCCCCTTGGGCCGGTTGCCGGCCCGGATGAGGAAAAGGGCGATAATCACCGCCAGGAAACTTACGCCGTTAAGGTAGAAGCAGCCGCTTACCCCGATAGTGGAAATCAATATGCCGGCCAAGGCCGGGCCGATGATCCGGCTGGAATTAAAGGCCACGGAATTCAGGGCAATGGCATTAAAGAGGTGCTCCCTGCCGGCCAGCTCCATCACCACCGCTTGGCGGCTGGGGGCATCAAAGGCCATCACTACGCCGTTAAAAAAGGCAAGCCACATAATTTGCAGCGGGGTGATCAACTTGACCTGCGTTAATACCGCCAGCAGGAATGCCAGGAGCATAAAGGCGCTCTGCGTAATGAGCAGGATATTTTTCTTGTTTACCCGGTCGGCCAGCAGGCCGCCGAACAGAGAAAATAAAAATACCGGGATGGAGCCCAGGAAACCTACTACCCCAAGGAGGAAGGCGGAATGGGTCAGTTCAAATACCAGCCAGCTCTGCGCCATAACCTGGATCCAGGTGCCGATCAGCGAAACAAACATCCCGTACCAGTAGATGCGGAAATCCCTGACCTTTAAGGAAGAAAACATAATAATTTAGATTGATTACACAGATTTTTAAAAATAGATTACACAGATTATCCGAGATGAAGCAATCTGTGTAATCTGGAATTTAATCTGTGTAATCATAAATAAGTTTTTGATTTTACGACTTTAATACCGCTTCGCGCCGGCAGCGGGGGCAGATGATCTTGATGCGGTCAGCGCGTTGAAATTCCATTTCCTTTTTGGGAAATAATCCTTCCCGCGGGGCCAGGCCGGCTTCGCGCAGATAGGAAAGCGTCAATGAGGAATTGGAAAATAAAAGCGGCCCTATTTTTTTAGCCACCCAGCCATACTGCTCCACCGGCACAATCGGCTCGGCGCAGCAGCCGCAGACTAAGAGCTCTTTCTCTATTTCTTGTTTTAGGGCTTCTCTGTCTTCCGTAGTAGCCAGGGCAAACTCCTGAGAGAGCATAATCCCTTTCTCCGTCGGACAATTGGCCTGGCAGAGGCCGCAGAATACGCAAATATCCCAGCGCAGCGTAAATTTCCTTCTCGCCCTGCCGTTTAAAACCCGGTCCTCGTATTCTATCGCCCGGGCGGGGCAGACCTGAAAACAGGCGGTGCAGCCCATACAGTCCTTTTCGTGAAAGTACGGCCGGCCGCGGAAACGCTCGAATGGCTGGTGCGGCTGAGAGGGAAATTTTGACGTGTATGGGCCTTTAAGCAAGGCCTTGACCGCCTCTTTTAATTCCCGCAATTTTGGGTATCTCATTTTTTCCCTGCCTCGTCCTCGGCGTATTGATCGCACACCGACTTATCCCAGAGCTTCACTCCGGACTTATGGGCGCCGCGGGAAAGCGCGTGCGCGGCTACCGGCGAAGTCAAAAGTAGAAATAAAATGCATAAAAATGCCTTGATCCCTGTCCCGCTAAGGCCCTTAACCACTAACGCGCCAAAAAGAATACTGCAGGTGCCCAGGGTAACGCATTTAGTGGTGGCTTGCAGCCGATTATAAACATCAGGCAGGCGGATTAAACCTAAACAGCCGAATAGATCAAAGGCTAACCCGATGACAATAAATAAATTCCCGGCAACCTCACTCATCAAACCCCCTTCCCTCTAAATACTTGGCCAGGGCCAGCGCCCCGATAAAACTTTGCAAGGCCCAGGCAATGGCAATATCAATATACCAGTCCCTGCCCGTGGGAATGCTCAAAATCGCGCAAAATCCGACAATGAGAATCCCTAAGGTATCTACCGCCACCGCCCGGTCTGCCGGAGTCGGCCCGCGCATTAATCTGAACAGGCAAAAGGCAAAGCAAACCATCAGCATAAAAAAACAGCGCGACAAAAACGGCGACTGCCATCTTAACAAAGACGGTAATGGGTAGATGCTGATGAAGAGCAACGTTAGCGATATCCCTAATAACCCCAGGCACCAGCCAAGATATCTTGATGGAAATTTAGATCTCATTCAAAAATCCTCTTTAAGACCCCCTCAAAAGTTTTCACGATCCGTTGAGCTGCCTCTTGGGTATCCTGGCTCTTGACATCAATCCAATGAATATAAAGAATGCCTTCTTCCGGCGAAATATCCACGCATAAAGTCCCCGGCGTAAGCGTAATGGAATTGGCCAGAAAGGTGAGCGCGGTATCCGACCTTAGGCTGGTCATGACCTTAACGATTCCGGGATTGATCGGTAATCTGGGATTAAGCACTCTTGCGGCCACATCAATGTTTGCCTTCAGGCACTCCCAGAGGAACAAAGGGACATAATAACAAAACCATAGATAACGGCTGATATGGCCGAAGTGGTGCGGCCGGCGCGTAAATAAATCGCCGGTCAAAAATGCCGCCAGCCCTGCGGCAAAGATCCCCACTATCGCATGCTGCGCATCAATCGGCCAGCCCAAAAGCATCCAGACAATAAAACCGATGACAAAAAGTATCAATTTGCTTTTCACCGCGCCGCTGCCTCCAGCACTATATTCGCGTATCCCCTGCCTTCTAATAATACATTCACCGCTTGATCAAGAAAAAATTTTAGCGGCGGTAACAGCAAAAATGAAGCTAAGAGACAAATGGCCGCCAAACCGACCATTGATGATTTCATTGCCAGAGGCGCCTCCCTGATATCCTTATATTTTTCTTTTAGCGGCCCCAAAAAGGCGTATTTTTGCACCTTCATAAAACTGGCTAAGGTCAAGATGGAAGCGGCCGCCGCGGCAATCGCATAGCCGAGATGCCCTTTCTGGATGCAGGCAAAAATAATCAACAGCTTGCTAAAGAACCCGTTAAAGGGCGGGATTCCGGCAATAGACAGAGAGGCGACTAAATTTGTATTTGCGGTTACCGGCATCTTTTCTTTCAGGCCGGACATCTCTTTTAAATCGCGCGTGCCGGCAGCATAATCTATTGCCCCGGCGTTTAAAAAAAGCAAGGACTTAAAAATCGAATGATTAAACAAATGGAACAGCCCTCCCAGGATGCCTAAGGGCGTGCCCAGGCCGATGCCTAAAACCACATAACCTATCTGGCTGATGGAATGGTAAGCCAATAATCTTTTTAGGTCCCATTGCGAAAGCGCCAGGATCACCGCCACCACCATAGAAAGGGCACCCAGGAACATTAACACCGACAAATAAGACTGGGACGCGCCGAAAATATTGAAAAAAACCCTTATCAGGCAATAAACCCCTAAGGTTTTAATCAAGACCCCCGAGAGCATGGCAGAAATTGATGCCGGGGCAGAGGGGTGGGCATCAGGCAGCCAGGCGTGGAAAGGCACCAACGCCGCCTTGAGGCCGAACCCCATCAGAAAAAGCGTTGATACAAAGGGTATAAGCCAGACGCTGGGTTTATCGTTTAATACCCGAGCCATGTCTGCCATATTCAAGGTAGAGGTAAAGCCGTAGAGGAAGGCTATTCCCACGAAGATAAAACTTGAGGCCAGAGAGCCCATCACCGCATATTTGAAAGCGGCCTCCAGTTCCTCCGCCTCGGTGCCAAAGGCAACCAGCGCGTAACTGGCGATAGAGGCGATCTCTAAAAAAACGAACAGGTTGAATAAATCGCCGGTAACGATTAAACCGTTCATTCCGGTAAGCATCAGGAAAAGCAAAGTATAGAATTTCGGTTTATCGGTATATTTTTCCATATAGCTTATGGAATACACCGCCACAAAGAAGGCCACAATATTTACGGTAACCAGCATAAATGCGGCAAGCCCGTCCAAGACCAGACAGATGCCAAATGGCGGGACCCAGCCGCCGATTTTATAGACTAAGATTCCGCTTCCAGAATGGCGCAGGGCGGCGAAACTGCAAAAAGAAAGGATGAGCAGTATCAGGCAGGCCAACGTTGAAAGAATATCTGCCAGCGAACGCCTGACAAATCTGCCAATTAAAGACGTAAAGAAAGCGGTAAAAAGCGGGATAATTACAAAGAGGGGGATAATCTGCGCGCCACTCATTGATTAACCTTTGAGTTTTTTGATCTTGGTAATATCAAAAGTGCCGTATTTT
>MHHD01000029.1 GCA_001805895.1 Omnitrophica WOR_2 bacterium RIFCSPLOWO2_12_FULL_51_8
CCCGCCGGTATCGGTGGCCACTACCGGCTTGGCAGCAGCCATCGCCTCCAGCGCGGCTATTGGCATACCCTCCCACCGGGAGGTAATCAGGAAGGCGTCCAGCGCAGAGAGGATCTCCGGGATATCCATACGCCAGCCGGATAAAATCACGCCCTCCTGCAACTTGAGCCTTCTAATCATCTTTGCGACCCTGCGGCGCAGGGCCCCGTCGCCGACTAGGAGGAATTTGGCTGCGGGCAAGGCCTTTCGCACGAGGGACGCCGTAAGCAGAAAGTCCGGAATCGCCTTCTGGGGCTTGAAACAGGAAATATTGCCGGTTAACAAATCCCCCTGGCCCAGGCCTAATTCCTGCCTGACCCGGGAGCCCGGACGGCTGAATTCCCCGCGGTCGATGCCGTAATGGATCAGGCGGTATTTAACCTCTGTGCCGATGCCGAAATGCAGGCCTGTCTCTTTATCGTGCCGGGAAACCACGATCAGCCCGCTGCTGTGCTTGGCTGCCCATCTTTCCAGAAAAATATACAGCCAACGCAAAAAAAACGGCTGGGATTGATGAAACGGCCAGCCATGCACGGTGTGGACTACGGTTTTTACCCCGGCTAATTTCGCCGCCAGGCGGCCCAGCAGGCCGGCCTTGGAACTATGGGTATGCACGATAGCAAAATTATTTTTTCGGATCAAGCGGTAAAGTTCGATTAAGGCGAGGGCGTCCTGGAGCGGGCGGACCGACCGCTCCAAAAAGAGCGATTTTTTTAAACTCAACCCTTTGATAGACAAGGCCTCTTCCAGTAATAGCCCTCTAGAGGCAGTAAACAAAAAAGGGGCAAATTCTTCCTGGTCCAGGCCGCGGATTAAACTGAGGAGCTGCTTCTGGGCGCCGCCTAATTCCAGCTTGGTGATGCAGTAAAGAATTTTGGTCTGGGGCATATGCATCATAGGGGGACAGCCCCCTATATATTACGCCATATCCAGGCTGATGGGGGCAGTCCCATATCAACAAATGCGCGGCAGTGCTTCGCCGGCGGGCATCTCCACGAGGCGCTGGGTGCCGAGGCGGGTTTCCAGCACGACGCGGCCATTGCGCCCCCCCGCTACTGTCCCGATGACCTGCGCCCGGCGGCCCAGCGGATGGCGGCGTAAAAAATTCAGGGCTTCGCTTGCGCCGGCCGGGCTGGCCGCGATAATCGCCGCGCCTTCATTGGCGATAGTTAATGGGTCAAGACCCAGCAGTTCGCAGGCGGAGCGCGCCCGCGCCAAGAGCGGTATCTTCCCTTCCTCAATAATAATGCCCAATCCGCTTGCCTGCGCAACTTCGTTTAAGACAGCCGCCACCCCGCCCCGGGTGGGGTCGCGCATGAATTTTATGCCGTCGGTCTTGCGCAATAGCGGGATGAGCAGGCCGTTCAGGCTGGCGCAGTCGCTTTTTATCCCCAGCCGTAAATCCAGCTCTTTTCTCCGGGAAAGGACTGCCAGGCCGTGCTGGGCCAGAGGGCCGGTAACGATGATCTTGTCGCCGGGGCGGATATTTTTTACGCTGAGACGCCGATTTTTTAAAATCCTCCCCAGCCCGGAGGTATTGATGAAGATTTTATCCGCCGCCCCCTTCTCCACCACCTTGGTATCGCCGGTAACAACTTTGACCTCTGCCTGCCTGGCGCTGCGCGCGATCGAGGCAACAATTTTTTTCAAGACGCGGTAGTCCAGGCCCTCTTCGATGATCAAGGCCAGGGACAGATACTCCGGCACCGCGCCCAGCATCACCAGGTCATTTACCGTGCCGCAGACGGCAAGCTTGCCGATATCGCCGCCGGGAAACCACAAGGGGTTGACCACAAAGGAATCCGTAGTAAAGGCTAACTGTTCCTTATAATTGAGCCTGGCGCTGTCGGAGAGTTCCCGGAGGATGGGGTTACGGAATTCCTTCAGCATCAGGTTATTGATCAGCGAGCGCATCTGCCTTCCGCCGCCTCCATAGCTGAGTAATATTCTCTCCATTGCCTAAGCTGCCCCTATCCCCTCGCTGCAAAGGTCGGCCTTAAGCTGCCCTATGCCGTTAAAGACATAACCCCTGATCCCCAGACCCCCGGCTGCCGCGACCAGATCAGCCCTGTCGTCGGTGTAGAAGCATTGCCGCCCGGTGACATTTAACGCCTTAAGGGCGTGCCGGTAAATCTGCTCTTTGGGTTTTCTAAAACCCGTTTCGTAGGAAGTGACCACATTATGGAAGGCGTCCAGAATAGGGAATGTCCGCTTGATATATTCAAAGTGCAGGATATTGATGTTGGAAACCAACGCCACCCGGTATTTTTCTTTAAGTTCGCGCGCCAGATTATAGGCTGCCAGGTTCTTCTCGCTGAAAAAGAAGATCTCGTTCCAGATCGGCACGAATTCTCCGTAATCGATTCGTAATTTAAGCATCTTTTTTATTTCTCCGAAGAACCCCCCCGGCAAAATGCGGCCTTCTTCAAAGCTCTCGGTGAGCGGGGAATCAAAAAAAAGCTCAAAAATTTCCCCCGCGCCTTTATCGCTGAATTTGGCTATTCTTTCCGCGGCGATGGCGTGGTCGAAATCCAGGATGACCCTGCCTAAATCAAAGATGATCGCCTCTATCGCCTGGCCGCCCATCAGTTGTCTTTCCCTCCGCTGCGCTTAAATAAATCCAGGAAGCGGTCCTCGTATTCCTTATAGACATTCCATTTATCCAGTTCGGACTTTAATTCATTGGCCTTGGCGGTATCGGCCTTGGCGGCCGAAAATAATTTCTCAATTTTCTCCTTGACCGAGACAGGGAGCTTAGTCAGCTGGCTTAAGGTCTTCTTGATTTTTTCTATCTCCTCCTCGCCGATAGGCCCGGATTGGCCGGGGGGGCCGAGTTTTAAAAAATCCAGCAGCTTATTAATCTCGCCCTCCATATGCTGCGCCTGGACCTCAAGGGCAGTGAGGTCCAGCCGCAAATCCAGGATTTTGCAGAGCGCCTTTAACGCCGCTAACGCCGCCTTGGGGTTTTCAATCTGGATGGTATAGAGGGGAATTTCGCCTAAGAGGCAAATCCCTTTCAGGCCGGCGTTCTTCGCCAGCCCCAGGAAAAGCCCGTTCATGCCGCTGATCTGGCCTTCGGAGAGCATCTCTAAGCCAAATTTTTTTAAATCATTTTTTAAGGCCGCTTCGGTAGCGGCAAACCAGACCCCCGGCTGCTGGGTGTGGTCGATGGGAAGCGGCATCGAGGCCATACCGAAGGCCGCCTCGGCGTTAAATGATTTGGCTAACTTGATTATCCTCTGGGAATAATCTGCCGCCTTGGCTAAATCCGGCTGGGCATTGCTTAAAAAAATCAGCAGGTCATGCGCATCATTCTTTCCGCCATAATTATTGGCGGACCCGCCACGTTTTGTGGCGGGGTTTTTCCAAAAATAAAATTTGCTCTGCGGCAGGCCGGGGGCGCTCAGGATGCCGTCCTGGATCACGCTGCCGGAAAGATAAAAGAATTCTTCCGCGGGGATCTGGGCGAACTCCTCGGCCTTCAACGTATCCACCAGGTACGACGCCGCCTTAAAGGCCACCTCTCCCATCCCGGGCCAGGCAGTTATTAGATAAGGTTTCTTCAGCCTCGGCCGCTTCAAAAACTTAATCCCTTCCATTGTAGCTCCTTTATCTAACATATGTTAACCTCTGTTAACCTTTAGTTATCAAGTTACCTTTAGCCCAACTACCTTGCCTAACTACCATACCGGCTTCTTTACCCTTACCCAATGACTAACTATTACAAGAGTCTGTTGCCGAAGGGAAATATCCTCCTATATTCTCGACTCGCCAGCAAATTTATCTTCTCCACTCGGCGGCATTTTATTCTTCGAGCTATGTCGAGAAGATAAAATGCCGCCTCGGTCGAAGAATAACCATGCTGGCTCGCTCGAATAGTATTATTGGGGTTAGGCAACAGACTCTTACAACTTGTAGTTAGGTTAGGGTAAGGTAACCGCAGCCTTAGTTAAGTCAGGGCAATCTATTATAGGTCATTAAAAACTCTTCCAGTACTTGCGCGCCTTTGTAGAGATTAGCGATTCTGGCATACTCATCCGCGGCATGGGCGCAGCCGGCCGAGCCGAAGCCAGTGGCCACTGCCGGGATGCCCTGGTCCTGAAAAAAGGTGATTACGGTAGCGCCCTCTGAGCCCCTTACCCGGCAGGGCGCCCCTATCCGGCGCATCGCCTTCTTCAGCCCGGCCACTAAAGGGTGGGACTGACTGATGCAGTAGGGCTCCTGGATCCCCTCCACCTCAATTTTAAATTTGCGGGCGTATCGCCCGGCGATCTTAGTCAATTGCCGCAGGTAATCCTGCGCCCGCATCCCCGGCAGGAACCGGAAATCCAGCTCGAATTCGCACCAGTCCGCCACCACATTGACCTTGTCCCCGCCGCTAATGGTGCCCAGGTTGATGGTAGGCGGGCGCAGGTACCTGTTTTTAGGGCAGCGGAATTTTTTATCTTTGATCCCCTGAATAATCTTGATTGCCAGGTCGATCGCGTTAATACCGCGCCAGGGATAGGCGCCGTGCGCGCGCCGTCCCTCTACCTTCACTTTAAGGTGCACCAGGCCTTTCTGAGCCACGACGATGTCAAAATCGTCCGCGTCCAGCACCAGGGCCGCGTCCGGCCGTAATATTTTTTTATTTAATAGAGGGATGATTCCCAGCCCGGAGCCGCTTTCCTCATCGGCAGTAGCGGCAAAAATTAAATTGTAATTAAGCGCGGCGCCGCCTTCCCTGACGCTGTTGATCGCCTCCAGGGCGCAGGCTAAATTTGCCTTGCAGTCCGTGGCCCCCAGCCCGTAAATCTTCCCCTTTTTTATCGCCGCGGCAAAGGGGTTCAGTCTCCAGCTTGCGCCGCAGGGCACGGTATCCAGATGCGGGGTCAAAAGCAGCGAAAAGGCGCGCTCCTTCCCCGGGATTCGCGCCACCAGATTACAGCGGTTTTTCTTAAAGGCGTAAATCCTCGACCGGACGGCTAATTTATCTAAGTATCTCTGCACGAAACGCGCGATGCGCGATTCATCGCCGGGCGGGTTCTGAGAATCTATACGCACCAGCTCTTGGATAAGGCGGATAAGCCGCGCCTGATTAATCATCGTAAAAGGTAATGTCCCTAAAAATTATAATTCAGGCTAAACGAGAAGGCCTCGCTGTCAAAGCTTGAGCCTTCGAGATTGGCCCAGATTTTTTCCGTAACCGGCAGGTCGCAGCCATAGATGAGACCGATACTGCGGGTAAGGTCCGACTTCTGCCGGTTTCTTTCGCCGTTCTGCCAATGGATATAATCATACCTCGACACTCGCGTCCCCAGATAGGGGACAATCCTTTTAAGGCTATACGAACCAAGGAGAGAAAGCTGCCAGTCATCGGAAACCGCCTTGTGTTTTACGCCGCCAATCTGCGCGGTCTGGGGGTGGATGCTGATGTGCTGGAATCCGAAGACCAGGCGCGCTCTTTTACGGTCATAAAATTTCAGGCGGAAACCGTAACCGCCGCCCATAAACGTATGGTAATAAATTTCCTCGCCGTTTACCGGGCGCTGTTTGATGTAACCGGCGCCGCCTTTTAAATCCAGGGAAAGCCATTCAAAGACCCCGTAGGAGAAAAGCACAAACTGCTGCTGGCTGCGTAATTTTCCCGCCTGGTCTGCCAGGTAACGTTTGAAGACGCTGTAGCTGCCCAGCCCCGCCTGGAATTTATTTTTCTTGGGCAGGTTCGTGCCGTAGCAGGGAGCGGCATAACAAAAAAAATTCAAAATCCAAAAATCAAATATCAAAATGACAATGCAAAATGCAAAAATTTTGAGAACATTTTTAATTTTTATCTCAAAGGGCATGTTCTACATTTCGGTTTGTTTTTCAAGCAGAATTCTTTGCCCAGTTTGACCAAAAGCGCATGGTACTCGTTGAATAATTTTACACTATTCTTAAGGTTTTGCATAAATAAATTTTGCAGCTTAAGGTAGTCATCCGCGCCTTTGGCCAGCCCGTGCCTTGCGAGGATCCGCTGAGTATAGCCGTCCACCACAAAAACAGGTTTCTCCAGGGCGTAAAGTAAAATAGAATCCGCGGTCTCCGGGCCCACCCCGTTTACCGCCAGCAGCTGCCGGCGCAATGAAGCGGTATCCTGCCGCCGCAATTTATTCGGGTCCGACTGGTAATCCCGGCAGAAAAATTCCAAAAACGCCCTTAACCGCTTAGCCTTGATGTTGTAGTAGCCGGCCGGCCGGATGAGCGAGGCCAGCTTATCCTGCGGCAGGCGGTAAAGCCTCTGCGCGTCTAATAGATTTTTTTCTTTGAGATTGCGGATGGCCTTTTCCACGTTGCGCCAGCTGGTATTCTGGGTAAGGATCGCCCCCACCATCATCTCGAAAGGCGAATCCGCCGGCCACCAGGCCTGGGGCCCGAAAAAGCCGTATAGTTTTTGGTAAATCCGCGTCAGCCGTTTGGCTAAAACCGGCATGGCTATTTTTTCCTCTTCAAGACTATCCTCTGCTTGGCTTTCTTGGCCAGCTTTTGGAAAAATTGTTTAAATTCCGGGTATTCTTCCGGCCGGATACGGGTTTTCTTCAGGGTAGTTTTTTCGGAAAAAAAGATTTTGGGCCGGCGATGGGCATAATTTATTTTAATGTCCATCCACGGGCTCTCGGCGGAAATATCCTCCGGCAGGTATTCCACCCCGTAATCCTGCGGAATGGTAATCTCGAAGTTATTCTCTTTGCTGTCTAAAATCTGCAGGTCTAAGTCGTAGCGGCGCGCGTCCTTTGCCGCCAGGCCGTAATCCTGACGGCTCAATTGCGGCATGATCCAGGCATCTCCGGCGCTGGTGAAATATTCCGGGCCGGAAAAATCGTAGCTTAAAACCACCGGAAGGTTTAGGTCGCTTAAATTATCGATGCGGTAATTTAAAAGTTTGGCGCCGATAGAGACCTCCTGGATTCTCTCGTTTAATTCCTCCCGGATCAACTCCGGCTGGGTGTAAGTAAGCCAGTAACGTTGCGCCTGGTCATAGAAGCCAAAGGTATAATTTTCTTTTCTAGCGCTGATACTGCCGTCGCTAGCGGCCTTAATCCGCAGGCCCTGCCTGAGCAGGTTGTGCCCGGCCGGATAAAGCGGCGTCGCCATAATTGTATACCCGTCATCGCCAAAAAGGAGCACTTGCCTATCCTGATCGCCTGAAGGCAGGTCGCCAAAGGCGCTGGTTTCGGCAGTGGGGTCGAGAAAAATTATCCGCCCTCCCTGCTGTAGCGCGGCAATCGCGTGGTTAAAAGGCAGCGCGGGGAAATCTTCTTGCAGGCCATACGCCCCTTTGGCCGGAATCAGCGCCAGCCAGCTTTTGAGCCCCGCCTCCCGCAGCATGGTTACCAAAAGCACCGCCTTGTCTTTGCAGTCGCCGTACTTGTTGCGGAAGATATCCGCGGCCGGATGCGGCTCATACCCTGCCTGGCCGTATTCCACCGCCACATAGCGGATTTCTCGGGCGCAGAAATTATAAATCGCGGCCGCCTTGTCTTTCTCTGCCGGCGCGGCCTTAAGCAGCTCCCGCACTTTTTCCTTGATCGCGCCATCCGCCTGGATTTTATCTTTGCTTAAGTCCCGCCACCAAACGTAAACCTCCTGCCAGCTGCCAAAGGTAGAGGCAAGGATCGCCGGATTGACCTCGGCCAGCGGAGGCATATTCGCCTCCGGGATGATCTGCGGGATGGCCTTAAACTGCCAGCGGTAAACCTGCTGGTCGGCCTCCTGGGCCTGCAGCGGCTCAAGCTTGGCCCCGAAAGAATTGTATTGCCCATTGACTGCCTTGAAATACACCTGCCGCCCACGGGGCGCAACAAGGGTAAAATCCGCGGCGATTACCGGATCCTGTGCCTGCAGGGGGTAGGCAGCGGTGAAGTCCTTCTTATTCACCAGCTGGCTGCGCCGGAGGCGCAATCTGTATTCTATGCTCGCGCCGGCAGAGACCTCGGGAAAGGAAATAATAAAAACGCGGGCATTGCTGTAGAGCGGGAAGTTCAGGTATTTGGAGACGTCGCGGATGTGACGGGCGCCCACGTCCGCTACCGTTCCGTCCGGCTTGATGGTGCGGGCAAAAAGTAATTCTATCTTTTCATAAGTAGAGTCGTAATCAATATGGGCCTCGGAATATTCTTCCTTACCCCGCTCGTTTAGAACCTTGATTAAGTAATGCAGCTCGGTAATCTAGGTATCCAGGGGGGTGACCTCGATTTTCTCATCGCAGGAGAGGATCAATGCCCCTGCCTGAGGGTAGTCATCTTGCGCCGGGGCGCTGGCGATGATGCCGCTCGCCCGCGGGTCAACATCTTTTATGAAAACGCCCTGGGCGTATTTTTCGATTTTACGCAGCCGTTGAGCGGCCTGCGGGGAAAATTCCTTGCCCTTGATCTGCCGGTAAATTTTTAAGGCCTGGTCAAAGAGGTTTAATTTTTCATAGGTCAGGCCCTGGTAATAAAAGGATTCCTCGTCCGGGTTTTTCAACTGGTTAAATGCCTCCAGGGCGTCGGTAAAATCGCCCTGGCGGTAGTGCGCGATAGCCATGATTTTTTTCGCCTGCGGCAGGGATGATTTCTGCAGCGCCTGCGCTGCCTGCGGAAATTCGCCGCGCTTAAAATACAGCCTGCCCAATTCTAAATATAACCTGTCTAAATTTTTGCCGCTTTTGATTGCTTCCTGGTAACGGCTGGCCGCGCGCTGGTAATAAACTTCGGATCGGCGAATATCCCCTTGCGCCTCTTCTAACGTATCTTTCGGGCCGCAGCCGGACAAAATACCAATCGCCAGAAACCAATAGCCAAACAATAGCCAATAACCAAAACTCAATTTGGAATTATCTGTTGTATCTATAGTGCGCATTACAGGCTCCTTCATTTGAGACCATGCATGACCCCACCGGGCTTGCCGGCTTACAGGCCCGGCCGAATAAGCGGCAGGCGCTGGGCGCGATCAGGCCTTTGAGCACGTCGCCGCAGCGGCATTGGGTCTTGGGTCCTGGGTCCTGGGTCCTGGGTCGCAGACGAAAGACCTTCTCCGCGTCAAATTGAGAAAACTCCTGACGGACCACCAGGCCGCTCTGCGGGATTTTCCCCAAACCCCGCCACTGGGCATCCTGCCGGACAAACACCCGCCGCATGATACGCAAGGCCTGCGGGTTGCCGTTATTCCTTACTACCCGGCTGTACTGGTTATCTACTCCTGCTTGCCGACGGTTAATCCGGCAGAGAAGGAAATACAGGCCCTCTAAGATATCCAGCGGCTCAAAACCCGCCACACAACAGCTTAAGCGGTATTTTCCACTCAAGACGGCATAAGCCTTTGACCCGATGATTGCCGAGACATGCCCGGGGCAGAGAAACCCGTCTAACTTAAGCCTTTTGTCCTGGGCCAGGTATTCCATCGCCGGCGGGATGAGCTTTAAGGCGGTCAGGAAAAAGAGGTTTTTTATTTTTTGTTTCCGCGCCGCGCTGATTGTCAAGGCGATCGCCGGGGCGGTAGTTTCAAAACCTACGGCTAAAAAGACGATTTTTTTCTCCGGGCAGGCCCTGGCAATGCCGATACTTTCCAAGGGAGAATAGGCCACGCGCAGACTGCCGAATTTTGCCCTTGTTTTTTCCAGGCTGGATCGGCTCCCTGGGATGCGCAGCATATCCCCGAAAGTAACCACCACGGTATCCGGCCGGCCGGCTAAATCTATTGCCGCGTCAATATAGCCCTGGTGGCTGACGCAGACCGGGCAGCCCGGCCCGGCAATCAGCCTTAAATTCTGCGGGAGAATCTTCGCCAGGCCAAAGCGGCAGAAATTCTGGGTATGCGTGCCGCAGACTTCCATGATATTGATCTGCCGGGAGGGCATCATCCTGCTGATACGCTCAGCATATCGCAGGATTAGCTTTTTATTACGGAACTCGTCAATGTATCTCATAAATGAGCACTTGACTTACGAGTCCGCCACAGTTCTTTGGCGGACGAGTAAGCCAATGTGCGAATTTATCCCGAGCCT
>MHHD01000030.1:0-5738 GCA_001805895.1 Omnitrophica WOR_2 bacterium RIFCSPLOWO2_12_FULL_51_8
CTGATGGAAGAGCATTTTCGCGATGAAAATGCGCATGACATTTCCCCTTGAGCAAGGTCGATAATTGTGCTAAAATTTAAATATGATTGTCAGCGGGCAAAAACCCTTAGCGGAGATATTAGAGAGCCTAAAAGGTTATCAGAAGGTTTTCCTTGTTGGCTGCGGGGAGTGTGCCGCGGCCTGTAAGACCGGCGGCGAGGCGGAGCTAAAAGAAATGCAGGCGCTGCTGGAAGGGCAGGGTAAGACAGTGCTGGGTTTTTGTATGCCGGACGCGCCCTGTGTGGCCAGCCAGATTAAGAGCGCGTTGGCGAAGAATATGCCGCTTTTACGCCAGGCCGAGGCAATGCTGGTTTTAGCCTGCGGCTTAGGGGCGCAATCAGTAAAAGATAATGACCGGCTGGGGCTGGCGGTATACCCTGCCTTGGACACCATTTTTGGCGCGGTGATGGACGCGCAGGGAAATTTCTACGAGAAATGTTCCCTTTGCGGCGAATGCGTCCTGGGCATTACCGCCGGCATCTGCCCGGTAACCCTTTGCAGTAAAGGATTGTTAAACGGCCCCTGCGGCGGCATGGATCGGGGTAAATGCGAGACAGACAAGGAAAAGGACTGCGCCTGGGTGCTGATCTACCGGGCGCTGGAGAAAACAGGGAAACTATCGCAGATTAAAGAGGCGCGGCCGGCAAAAGATTACGCGAAGGCGAATAAGCCGCATAAGTTACTAATGGTTAAAACCGAATCCAGATGAGCGAACACCCTTATTCCGACAAAGTGATGGACCATTTCATGAATCCCAGGAATGTAGGGGAGATTCCCGATGCCAGCGGTGTCGGCACCGTCGGGAACGTGATCTGCGGGGACGTGATGAAGATGTATTTAAAGATTGAGAATGACGTGATTATAGATGCGAAATTCAAGACCTTCGGATGTCTGCCAGCGGATGAAAAAATAGTATTAAGTGAGGGCGGATGGATAAAAGTATCGGATATCGTCCGGGGGATGTCTGTTATAAATAGTCAAGGATGTAAAGCGCAAGCGGCAGAGACTTACCAAAGAGCTTATTCGGCCGCGCTATTAAAAATAATGCCGTTCGTCTCTCCTTTTAATTCTTTTAGAGTTACTCCCGAGCATCCTATATTCTGTGTAAGGCGCGCATGGGTTGAGGGAGCGAGGAGGCAGTCGAGTCAAAAATGTGATTGGTTGCGGCTAAGAGAAGAAAAACTTTTCTCTACCAAGCCCGATTTTATAAGAGCCGGGGATCTTTCAAAAGGGGATTATCTTATTTTTAATGTTAATAGAGATATTAAAGATAACGCATTATTCACTAAAGAAATAATGAGATTGATGGGCTATTATTTGTCAGAAGGTTATATTACGGCGCAAGGAAGCGTGGTCGCCTTTGCTTTTAATAAAAAGGAGCAGATGTACGTAAATGAAGTTGCCGCTCTTTTAAAGAAAACTATAGGCAAAGAGCCTAAAAGTAGGACCCGGGGGAATGTTATAGAAGTTTATGTTTGCTCGAGAAAATTAGCAAGATTTTTAATCACACATTGTAATAAGATGGCAAGAAATAAATCTCTCTCTGAGGCAGTTTTATTGCTCCCCTTTTCGAAGCAGCGGGAGTTGATAGAGACGTATTTACGTGGCGACGGCAATAATTATAGACGAAGGCTTAATAATAGTAAAACTTACCGTATCATCACAACTTCCGAATCTCTAGCTATACAGACGCAAGAAATACTTGCCCGAGGCGGGATATTCGCATCTATTAGACAAATACATAAGACTAATTGTTATATAGGTAATAGGAAGCTAAAGGATTCTGTACAATATCAGATATCATTTATGCTTGTCAGGGATAAAAAATTTGTCCATTCTAATAACCAATATTTTTTCGTGCCTATAAAACAGATTGACACGGTTAATTTTACTGGGCCGGTATATAATTTTCAGGTAAGTAATGAACCGAATTCTTACTTAGTAAGAGGGTTTGCCGTGCATAATTGCGGCGCCGCAGTAGCCACCAGCTCCATGGTTACGGAGATGGTCAAGGGCAAAAGTATCCAGGAGGCGCTGAAAATTTCCAATCAGACAGTAGCCGAGGCCTTAGGCGGCCTGCCCCCGATCAAGATGCACTGTTCGGTCCTGGCAGAGGAGGCGCTGCGCTCGGCGCTCAAGGACTATTACCAGAAGCAGGGCCGGCCTGCGCCTTTCGCGGACAAGCCGGCAGGGCACGGGCATGGGCGCTAAGGCTCAAGAGTTGACAAAAGAAGAGATACGTAGTAAAATCCTTTTAAGGCTTAAAACATACAAGGAGGAAGATCGGGAGCGGCAAAGCAAGGCGATCAAAGCCAAGCTTTTCCGGGAAAATTTTTTCCAAAATGCGAAGACCGTGATGTTTTACATCGCCTTTCGCGGCGAGGTAAACACAGAAGGAATGATAAAAGCGGCAAGAAGATTAGGGAAGACAGTCACTGTGCCAGTTTGCATAAAGAATAGAGCGACTCTCAAGCCATGCATATTAGACGATAACCCGGCGCTGAAGAACGGCCCCTACGGCGTATTCCAGCCGGCGGCAGAGAAGTTCGTCCGCCTGAAAGACCTTGACGCCGTGATCGTGCCCGGCCTCGCCTTTGATAAAGAGGGCAGGCGCCTCGGCCGCGGCAAGGGTTATTACGACCGGTTCTTAAAGAGGGTTCCCAAAGGCGTCGCCACTATCGGACTAGCCTTCCGCTTCCAAATCATTCCTTTTGTGCCTACCCTAACGCACGATGTAAGCGTCAAGAAAGTCATCACCGCCTAAAAAAACCGCTTAGCCAGCCTATTCTGTCAAAGGAGGTTAAAGATAACCATGTTTATTGTTATTTATATCGCTATTGCCGTATTGGCCACGGGCGCAGGTTATGCCTTGCGTAAATTCGTGGCAGAGAAGAAAATCCAGGACGCCGAATCCCAGGCGCGCCATATCCTGGAGCAGGCCAAGAAGGAGGCCCAGGACCGGCGCAGGGAAGTAGAATTAGAGGCTAAAGATTTGATGTACCGGATGCGCCAGGATTTTGAACGCGAGACAAAGGACCGGCGCCAGGAAATCGCCAATTTGGAGCGCCGCCTCTCGCAGAAGGAAGAGAATATCGACCGCCGGCTGGACCTCCTGGAAAAAAAGGAAAAGGAGATCGAGGCCCGCCACGAAACGATTAAGAGGCAGGAAGATGGGCTAAAACAGAAAGACGCGCAGTTGGTTTCCCTGATCGCCGAAGAGAAAGAAAGGCTGCAGAAGATCTCTTCCCTCTCCGCGGAAGAGGCCAAGCAGATTTTGCTTAGCCGCCTGAGCGAGGAGCTGAATAACGAAAAGGCGGTATTGATCAAAAGGCAGGAGGAAGAACTGCGCAGCGCCGCGGATAAAAAGGCCAAGGAGGTCATCAGCCTGGCCATCGAAAGGTGCGCCGCGGAGCACGCGGTAGAATCGACGGTGAGCGTGGTGACCTTGCCCAACGACGAGATGAAGGGCAGGGTGATCGGCCGGGAGGGGAGAAATATCCGGGCGCTGGAAATGGCTACGGGCGTGGATGTGATTATCGACGATACGCCCGAGGCGGTGACGCTTTCCGCCTTTGATACGGTGCGCCGGGAAATCGCGCGCCTGAGCTTAGAAAAGTTGATTGCCGACGGGAGGATCCATCCCGGCAGGATCGAAGAGATTGTGGAAAAGACCAAGAAGGAGATGGACGATAAAATTCGCGAGGAAGGCGAACGGGTGGCCTTTGAGGCCGGGGTTAACGGCCTGCACCCGGAATTGATCAAGCTCCTTGGCCGCCTGAAATACCGCACCAGCTTCGGCCAGAACGCCCTCCAGCATTCCAAGGAGGTGTCGTTCCTGTTAGGGGTGATGGCTTCGGAACTCGGCATGGATTTTAAATTGGGCCGCAGGATCGGCCTCTTGCACGATGTAGGCAAGGCCGTCGACCACCAGGTGGAAGGCACGCACGCTAAGCTCGGAGCGGACCTGGCGAGGAAATATAACGAGGCCGCGGAAGTAGTGGCGGCGATCGAGGCGCACCACGAAGAAGTGCAGCCGCAGAGTTTCTTTGCCGTGCTGGCCGTAGCCGCAGACGCGATCAGCGCTGCCCGGCCGGGCGCGCGCCGCGAGACGTTGGAAACCTACATCAAGCGGCTGGAGAAATTAGAGTCCATCGCCAATCTTTTCAAGGGGGTGGAAAAATCTTTTGCCATCCAGGCCGGAAGGGAGATCCGGGTCATCGTGCAGCCGGAGAAGATCGCTGACAGCGACGCAGTGAATATGGCGCGGGAGATCCGTAAAAAAATCGAAGAAGGCATGGAGTACCCCGGGCAGATTAAGGTGACAGTCATTCGCGAAACTAGGGCGATTGAGTACGCGAAGTAATTATGTCGTGGGTCATGGGTCGCGAGTCCTGGGCGGAGTGAGGTTCATGACACAAGATACATGACCCAGGACCCAAGACAGGGGATTATGCAATGAACATATTGTTCATCGGTGATATCGTCGGCAGCCCCGGCAGGGGAGCGGTACAGACGCTCCTGCCGGGCTTAAGAAAAGAATTCGCGCTGGATTTTGTGATTGCCAATGCCGAGAATGCCGCCGGAGGATCGGGGATTACCCGGACGGTAGCCAGGGAACTATTCGCTAGCGGCGTGGATGTGTTGACTTCCGGTGACCACATCTGGAAGAAGAAGGAAATTTTCGAGTTTATCAATGACGAGCGGCGCATCTTGCGCCCGGCAAATTTTCCCGCGGGTATCCCGGGAAGGGGATACGGCCTTTTCCAGGCCGGCTCAGGCGGCAAGGTCGGCGTGATGAATCTGGCGGGGCGGGTATTCATGGAGGCCCTGGACTGCCCTTTCAGGGCCGCGTCGCTGGCGCAAGAGGAATTATCCAAAGCCACGAAGGTGATTATCGTGGATATGCATGCCGAAGCCACATCGGAAAAAGTGGCCATGGGGTGGTACTTAGACGGCAAGGTTTCCGCGGTTTTGGGGACGCACACGCATATCCAGACCGCGGATGAGAAAATCCTGCCGCAGGGCGAGGCGTATCTGACCGATGCCGGAATGACCGGGCCGTATGAGTCAGTGATCGGCAGGAGGGCGGAGGATGTTTTGCAAAGATTCCTCACCGCGGTGCCGGTGAGGTTTGAGGTGGCATCCGGCGACGTGCAGCTGCACGGGGCAGCGCTGGATATAGATGAAGAAACGGGCAGGGCCAGGTCGATTGTAAGGATACAGAAGAAACTTTCCTGAATGGATAAGGGCAGATGACACAAGACACACGACAGAAGACACACGACAGAAAAATTGCAGGCTCGCTGCTCATCGTTCTTTTGTCTTGGGTCATGGGTCTTGGGTCATGGGTTTGCTTTGCCCAGCAAGGCGACGATTTGGAATTCTCGCTCGATGTCAACTCATCCGCCATCCCCCTCCCTAAAATATTTAAGCCTAATATTGATCTAAGCGGCCGGGGCTACAGCCGCGAGCCGGACTGGCCGCAGGCGCTGGCGGCAAAAGAAGCGCTGGATACCTGGAAGGAAGATATCGGGTTCAACGGGCTCTTCCGCCTGCAGTATAACCTTTGGGAGATCAATCAGCTGGCCAAGGATAAAGACGCGCAGGCCAGATTGCTCAGTAATTACGACAATGTTTTTAGAGAGGTGACCGATGCCGGAGGCGCAGTAATTCTGAATATCTTCGGAACGCCTGCCGGC
>MHHD01000030.1:5758-11702 GCA_001805895.1 Omnitrophica WOR_2 bacterium RIFCSPLOWO2_12_FULL_51_8
GAAAAGCGCGACTTGGAATCTGCGGGCCTTTAAGGAGCTGGTCAAGTCCACGATGCGCGATTTAAGCTGCCAGAAAAGATACAATATCTGGTACGAGGTCTGGAACGCCCCTGACCTGGAAGATTTCTTTTTAGGCCGCAAGCAGGAGTACCTTAACCTCTATAAGGCAGTTGCGGAGAGCGCGGCAGAGCTGGAGGAGGAGACCAAGATCCACATCCCGGTGGGCGGCCCCAGCGTCAGCTGGTGGTTCCAGAACTTCGAAGGCAACACCATCCTTACCCCGGAGCGCAGTCTGATTTACGAGCTGATTAAATTCTGTTACCGTTACCGGCTGCCCCTGGATTTTATCAGCTGGCACGGTTTTTCCACCGACCCGGCGGTAGAAAAGGAAAACACCATTTATAAGAAATCCGCGGTTAACCTGATCCGTAATTGGCTCTCTTACTTTAATTTTAGCCGCGACCTGCCCCTGATTGTCGACGAATGGAATTTCGATTTGGATGCAAATGTCTTGGAGGAGAGGAAAGAAAAATCCCATATTGCGGCCAGCTACGTATTGAGCCGCATCAAGAATATGCACGAGGCAGGGCTTACCTTTCAGGTCTTTTTCTGCCTGGAAGATTTCGATCATAATCAGGAAGGCCTGGTGAGAAACGTGGGGATTTTTTCCGGGGAGCCTAAAGCCCTCTATGGCGTTTTCCGGATGCTGCATCAGTTAGGGAGCGAGATGTTTTTAACGAAATTAGACCATGAATTTGCCGGGGTAATCGCCGCCAAGTCGCCGGCTGCCTTGCAGCTGCTCATCTTTAATTATGTCAACCCGCGGATCGCCATAGACTATCTTGCGAAAAATTTTGTCGGCTCAAGCGGCGCGGAAAGAAAGTCACTCTTGAATCTGATCAATTCCGGGAAGCTGGAGGATATTCTTGAGCGCCGTTTAAGTATCTCCGGGCTGCGCGCCACCAAGAGGGTAAAGTCCCGGTTGAAAAATGCCCTGGAGTTGAAAGAGCGGGCCGATAAGTTTAAGTCGCAGGACCGGAACCTCAAGCTCAAGCTCAGGAATTTAAAAGGCAGTTACCTGTATTCAAGGTACACCCTGGACGGCTCCAGCGGCTCCAGCGGCGCCTTGATCCCGGCAGAAGAAAAGAAAATCGCTGTTGCCGCCAACGGGCTTTATGAGGAAAGTTTGAAATTAAGCCCTTATTCCGCGCACCTGGTGGTGCTGCAGGAAAGCACAATAGATACCGGCCCTCAGCCGGCGGCTGCGGCCAAAGAGACAGGGAAAAATGCAGAGCTACAAGAGTAAAGAGAAGCCGCAGGATAGCGCAGACCTTTTTAGCCAGCGGCGCGTCTACACCGTTTCGGAAATCACTCAGGAAATCAAGTCCATCCTGGAAGGTAGTTTCGGTACGGTCTGGGTAGAGGGAGAGGTCTCAAATGTCAATCTCCATCTTTCCGGCCACTGCTATTTTTCCTTAAAAGACAAGGGGGCGGTCCTGCCGGCAGCGGTATTCAATTACCGTAATAGAGATATCAAGTTTAAGCTGGAGAATGGCCTTAAGGTTATTTGTTTTGGCAAGCTGGATGTCTACCTGCCTCACGGCAGTTATAAATTGCTGGTGGAGAAGATTGAGCCAAAGGGGATAGGCAGCTTACAGCTGGCGCTGGAACAACTGAAAGAAAAACTGGGGAGGGAAGGCCTCTTTGCGCCGGGGCATAAGAGGCCGCTGCCTTATCTGCCCGCCAGGATCGGGATAGTGACTTCTATGTCCGGGGCGGCGATAAAAGACATCCTCAAGGTCTTAGAGAGGCGCTTTCACGACGTGGAATTAGTGATCAGCCCGGCGCAGGTGCAGGGGGAGGTGGCAAAGGAAGATATTGTCCGGGCAATCCAGGACCTGAATGACTTTAATGACCGGCTGCCGCAAGCGGCAAAGATAGAAGTGATGATTGTTGGGCGCGGGGGAGGCAGTATTGAGGACCTCTGGGCCTTCAACGAAGAGATCGTCGCCCGGGCAATCTACGACTCTGCCATCCCGGTGATTTCCGCGGTAGGCCATGAAAGAGACTGGACGATCGCAGACTTAGTGTCCGATGTGCGCGCCGCTACGCCCTCGCAGGCCGCAGAGCTGGCGGTGCCGGAAAAAGAAGAATTATCCAGAAAAATAGCAGGATTATTGGATGATCTGGATGCGGGAATCGGCTATGCGCTGGCGGGTAAAGAAGAGGTTTTATGCGCCAGCATGGACAAGCTGCGCCTGCTTAATCCGTTGGCGCGGCTGGATAATTACCGGGAAAAAATTACCGGTTTTGCCAGCCAGGTTGTCGTGCGCATGCAGCATTTCTTAAAATTAAAACAGGCGGCATTGCAAGAGGCCGCCTCCCGCCTAGGGGCCTTAAGCCCGTTGAATATTTTAGGCCGCGGCTACAGTATTACTTTTGGGTTGACCGATGGGAAAATTATTAAGGATGCCGCATGGGTGAGGATAGGCGATCCGATCAAAACCAGATTGCATAAAGGAGAAGTTGTAAGTTATGTCAAGGAGGCCAACAAAAATGGCGGAACCAAAATTTGAAGAGGTTTTAAAAAAATTAGAAAAAATCGTGGCAGATCTGGAAAATGGCGATTTATCCTTGGATGAAGCGCTCAAGAAATATCAGGAGGGCATTGAGCTTGCCCGCGCCTGCAACCAGCGGCTGGACAGCGCCAAGAAAAAAATTGAAGTGCTCTTAAAAAATAAAAAAGGCGACTTTGAATTAAAGTCGTTTACCGAGGGCAACGTAGAATAGAATACGCTATGGCCTACCTGGAGCAGATTAATTCGCCGCAGGATTTAAAAAAACTTTCCCCGGAGCAGCTGCCGCGGGTGGCGCAGGAAATCCGCGCGCTGATGGTTGAGGTAGTCTCGCGCACCGGCGGCCACTTAGCCTCCAGTCTCGGCGCGGTGGAGTTAATTATCGCCCTGCATTATTGCTTAGACTGCCCCCGCGATAAAATTGTTTTTGACGTCGGGCACCAGACCTACGCCCACAAAATCCTTACCGGCAGGAAACAGGAGTTTTCCACCCTGCGCCAGTATCAGGGCTTAAGCGGCTTCCCTTGTAAAGACGAGTCTGCCTACGATGTCTTTACCACCGGGCATAGCTCTACTGCCGTATCGCTGGCCTTGGGCCTGGCCTGCGCCCGAGATTATCTTCCGGCCGGCCAGCAATATTTCCGGGTGGCGGCGGTAATCGGCGACGGATCCTTAAGCGGCGGGTTATGCTTTGAGGGCCTGAACAATGCCGGGCACCTGAAGAAGGACTTGCTGGTAGTTTTAAATACCAATGAACTAAGTATCGCCCCCAATGTGGGCGCCATCAGCACCTACCTGAACAAGCTGATTTCCTTACCTATATATAACCGTTTCCGGGGTTCACTGGAGAGTTTCCTTAAATCCCGCCTGCCCGGGGAGAGCCGCATCTTGAAATTAGCGAATAAATTTGAAGAGGGCCTCAAGGGTTTGTTTATCCCGGGGATGCTTTTTGAAGAATTGGGCTTTCGTTATTTCGGGCCGCTGGACGGCCACGATTTAAACCAGCTGATCCGCACGATGAGAAACGTCCTGCAGATTAAAGGCCCGGTTTTGCTGCACGTGATCACCAAGAAAGGCAAAGGTTATCCGCCGGCGGAGAAGGACCCGGTGCGTTTTCACGGCATTGCCGCGTTTGACCGTGAGACCGGCGCCGCCATCGCGCCGGCCTCTGCCCGGCAGCCCAAAACCTATACCGAAGTATTCAGCGAGAAATTACTCGCTTTGGCCAGTTCGGACAAGAGGATCGCCGCGATCACCGCCGCCATGCCGGAAGGGACCGGGCTGGACCGCTTCCGTAATTTCTATCCGGAGAGGTTTTTTGATGTGGGGATCGCCGAGCCCCATGCCGTCTGTTTTGCCGCCGGCTTAGCCAGGCAGGGGCTGCGGCCGGTAGTGGCGATCTATTCTACGTTTTTGCAGCGCGCCTATGATCAGATTATCGAAGAGGTGGCTTTACAGAGCCTGCCGGTGGTTTTTGCCCTGGACCGCGCCGGGATCGCCGGAGAAGATGGAGTTACTCATCAGGGGATCTTCGACCTTTCTTATTTGGCCGGCATCCCGAACCTGGTGATTATGGCGCCCAAGGACGCCCAAGAACTGGAGGCAATGCTGGAATTCGCCTTTACGTTGGACAAACCCTGCGCTATCCGTTACCCCAAAGGCTCTTCTGCCGGGGATGCCCTGGGGTTCTTCCGGACGTTAGAGTTGGGCAAGGCAGAAGTCTTGAGAGAAGGGAAACATTTCGCCCTCGTCGCTTTGGGCAGCATGTTGAAGCCCGCGCTGGGGGCGATCGGATTATTGGAAAAAGACGGCCTCTCGGGCGCTTTAATCAACGCCCGTTTTGTAAAACCGCTGGACGAAGAGTTATTCTGTTCGCTGGGAGAGAAATTTAGATTTATCTTTAGCGTAGAAGAAGGCATTGCCCGGCCGGGGTTTGGCAGCCTGCTTCCTCAAGCGGTCAATGGGCCGGTGGTAAATATCGGCCTGCCTTGCGAGTTCGTCCCGCATGGCAGGAGGGAATTCTTATTGGAACGATACGGCCTGACCGCAAAGGCAATCGCGGAGCGAATCAGAGGCGCCGTTAAAAAGCAATAATGCCAAAGGTCGTCATTGATAAAGATCGCTGTAAAGGCTGCCTGCTTTGCGTATCTTTCTGCCCCCAGGGCAGTTTAAGCGGAGGAGAGAAATTAAACCGGAGCGGCGCAAGGCCGGCGCGATTTAAGAAGGGCGCCTCCTGCGTCGGCTGCGCGATGTGCGCGCTGATTTGTCCGGAGTGCTGCATCGAAGTGTATAAGTAAGAAAGGTTACTAAAGGTTACTAACGAGAGGGGAAAGAGTCTGTTGCCGAAGGGAAATATCCCCCTATATTCTCGACTCGCCAGCAAATTTATCTTCTCCACTCGGCGGCATTTTATTCTTCGAGCTATGTCGAGAAGATAAAATGCCGCCTCGGTCGAAGAATAACCACGCTGGCTCGCTCGAATAGTATTATTGGGGTTAGGCAACAGACTCGGAAATAAAGAGTTAGTTACTAATAGTTACTACCGGTTACCGGAAAGGCCTGTCTGTAGGCAGGCAGGTAACTATTAGTAACCGATAGTAACCTATGATTGACCAGATGACTAAGCAAAAACTCTTAATGACCGGGAACGAGGCGATGGCGCAGGGCGCGATTGCCGCCGGGTGCCGTTTTTATGCCGGTTATCCCATTACCCCGCAGAACGAGTTAATCGGCTATATGGCTAAGCATCTGCCGCAGGCCGGCGGGGTGTTTATCCAGGCGGAGTCGGAGCTGGCGGCAATCAACATGGTTTTAGGCGCTTCAGTCAGCGGCGTAAGGGCGATGACTTCCTCTTCCAGCCCCGGCATCAGCCTGAAGCAGGAAGGTATCTCTTATCTCGCCGGCGCGCAGCTCCCGGCGGTGATCGTCAATGTGATGCGCGGGGGGCCGGGACTGGGCAACATCGCCGCGGCGCAGTCGGATTATTTTCAGTCTACGCGTCCCGGCGGACACGGCGACTACCGGCAGATCGTCCTGGCGCCTGCCTCGGCGCAGGAGGCTTATGACTTTATGCCTCTGGCTTTTACCCTGGCGGATAAATACCGTAACCCGGTGATGGTTTTAGGAGACGGGATGCTCGGGCAGATGATGGAGCCTCTTATTACATATCGCAAATCGCATATCGCAAATCGCGGCGATAAGCGATTAGCCATAAGCCATAAGCAAAAACCGTGGGCGCTGACAGGGTGCAAAGGCAGAAAGCCGAATGTGATCAAGTCTTTTTTTATGCAAGAGGGCGGACTGGAAAAGCATAACTTGGTTTTGCAGAAGAAATACGCGCGGATAGAGAGCCGGGAGCAGCGCTGGGA
>MHHD01000031.1:0-3472 GCA_001805895.1 Omnitrophica WOR_2 bacterium RIFCSPLOWO2_12_FULL_51_8
CATCAGGGCCTGCCGCTGCCGACGAAAAAAGCGGAATATGCCCAGCCCGAATACAAGGAGCCCAAACTAAACTGCCCTCCCGAGCTGACTAAATATTTATACCGGCTGCTCTCTCATTACGATATCGCCTCCAAGGAATGGGTGATCCGGCAGTATGACCATGAGGTGCAGGGCGGCTCGGCGCTTAAGCCCTTAGCGGGAATTGCCAATGACGGACCGTCGGATGCGGCAGTAGTCAAGCCAGTCTTAAATTCCCGTAAGGGGATTATTGTTTCCAATGGCATCAATTTCCGCTACGGCCTGATCGACCCTTACTGGATGGCTGCCTCCTGCATTGACGAGGCGCTGCGGCAGATCATCTGCGTGGGCGGCTCGCTCGAAGAGGTTGCCCTGCTGGATAATTTCTGCTGGGGCAATCCGGATAAACCGGACAGGTTAGGGGGCCTGGTGCGCGCGGCTTTTGGCTGTTACGATATTGCCAGGGGTTTCGGGGTGCCGTTTATCTCGGGCAAAGACAGCCTGAATAACGAATACAAAGCGCATGGCCGCTCTACCGCTATCCCGGGCACGTTGCTGATTTCGGCGCTGGCGGTGATTGACGGCTTAGACAGGATAATTTCCATGTATGCCAAGCAGCCGGGTAACTTAGTCTATGTGGTGGGCGATACCCGCGCCGAATTAGGCGGTTCGCATTACTACGACTTACTGGGGTTTATCGGCAATCAGGCGCCGCAGGTAGTCCCTAAAGAGGCGCGGCTTGCCTTTGGCGCCTTAAGCCGCTGCGCTGCCTCGGGGCTGATTAAGGCCATGCATGATTGTTCCGAGGGCGGCATTGCGGTTGCGGCAGCGGAAATGGCTTTTGCCGGGGGATTGGGGATGGAGCTATTTTTAGGGGAAGTGCCATTTAACGAAAAATCCGAAACAAATCATAAATTTAAAATTCCAAATAAAAAAAGAAACGATACAATATTGTTTTCCGAGTCAAATTCAAGATTCATCGTGGAAGTAGAAAAGAGAAATCAGAAGAAATTCGAGGATCTGCTCAAGGGCGTCCCTTTTGGCTTAATCGGCTGTGTCAGCGCGCAGAAAGAATTCAAAGTGCATGGATTAGACGGGAAGGTGTGTGTAAAGGCGGGGATTGCAGAGCTAAAAAACGCCTGGCAGAGACCATTACAATGGTAGCACCCCGCGCTTGTAGGCGCCTGGCGCTTATTGGATTTGCGCCAGTGCCGCCTCGTGGCGGATTTGCGCGGGTGTGCCCTTGTGGGCAAGGAGAGGATAAATGCGCAAGAATCAGCTGCTCAAGCGGGATGATTTTACCAGCGAAGACCCCTGGCGGGTTTTCCGGATCATGTCGGAATTTGTCGAAGGGTTCGAGGTGCTTTCGCAGATCGGAGAGGCAGTATCCATTTTCGGCTCCAGCCGCACCAGGCCCAACACCAAGCATTATAAATTAGCCGAAGAGGTCGCCTTTTCTTTGGCCAGGGAAGGTTTTGCCGTGATTACCGGAAGCGGCCCCGGGCTGATGGAGGCGGCGAACAAAGGCGCCCGGCGCGCCAAAGGGAAATCCATCGGCCTGAATATCCAGATCCCCTCGGAGCAAAAGCCGAATAAGTACGTGGATCTGCTGCTGGATTTTCGTTATTTCTTCGTGCGCAAGGTGATGTTCGTTAAATACGCCAAGGCCTTTGTGATCTTACCCGGGGGCTACGGCACCTTAGATGAGTTTACCGAAGCCATCAACTTGATCCAGACCGAGAGGATCTCGCGGTTTCCGGTAATCCTCCTGGGCAGGGAATATTGGCAGGGCCTGATTGATTGGCTGCAGAGCACGGTTTTGAAAAACGGCAATATCACCAAAGAAGAATTGAATATTTTTACTCTGGTGGATAGTCCCCGGGAAGTGGTGCAGGTGATTAAAAGATTCTATGAGAAGGCCTAAAGTTTGCGTATTGAGGACGGCGGGGACGAATTGCGACCAGGAAACTGCCTTTGCCTTTTCCTTGGCCGGCGCGGAGACGGAATTGGCGCATATCAACCGCTTAGTCAGCAAAGAAAAGGCATTGAGCGTTTTTCAGATTCTGGCCCTGCCCGGGGGTTTTAGCTACGGAGACGATATTGCCCCGGGAAAGATCTTTGCCAACGAATTGAAGTTTAAATTGCTCGGCCAGATCAGACAGTTCATCCAAGAAGGCAAGTTGATCATCGGCATCTGTAACGGATTCCAGATCTTGGTAAAGGCCGGGCTGCTGCCCGGTAATGACGATTTAGAGCAAGAAGTAACCTTGAGTATTAATGATTCGGGAAAGTTTGAAGATCGCTGGGTGTATTTAAAGACACAAGACACAAGACACAAGACACAAGTTCGGTGCGTCTGGACAAAAAATATACCGGCGGTAATTTATTTACCGGTGGCGCACGGGGAGGGGAAATTTATTGCCGGCCAAGCAGTCCTGGAGCGGCTCAAAAAAAACGGCCAGGTTGTTTTTCAATACTGCGGCGCGGGCGGGAAGCCGGCGGGTTATCCCGGCAATCCCAATGGGTCGCTGGAGAATATCGCCGGGATTAGCGATGAGACAGGCAGGATCTTCGGATTGATGCCGCATCCGGAGCGGCACAGCCGGCGCTGGCAGCATCCGCGCTGGAGTTCCTCAATGATGGAGAGGGAGCCGGACGGGCTGAAGATTTTTAAAAATGGCGTTGCTTACGCAAAGAAATATTTATAAGATGCAAAGATTAGACTACAAGCAATCGGGCGTAGATATCATCAGAGCAGACAGCTTTAAGGCCAGGATAAAATCGATAGTCAGGGGCTCTTTTGGCAAGGGGGCCTTTAGGGACATCGGCGGGTTCGGCAGCTTTTTCTCTTTCCCCAGGGCCGGGTTTAAAAATGCGGTTCTGGTCTCTTCCGCCGACGGGGTGGGCACGAAACTGAAGATCGCGGCCTTAACCGGCAGGCATGACACGATCGGGATTGACGCGGTGGCGATGAACGTGAATGATATCCTCTGCGTGGGCGCCAGGCCTCTGTTTTTCCTGGACTATATCGCTTTTAGCCGCCTGAAGGCAGGCGTGCTCGAGGATGTCGTGCGGGGGTTGACCCGCGGCTGTATTGAGGCCGGCTGCGCCTTAATCGGAGGCGAGACCGCGCAGATGCCGGGGATGTACAAGCCGGGCGATTATGACCTGGCAGGTTTTTGCGTCGGCGCGGTGGAACGGGAGAAGATTATTGACGGCGCAAAAATCAAGGCCGGCGATGCAGTAATCGGGCTGGAATCTTCCGGCATCCACTCTAACGGTTATGCTCTGGCGCGCAAGGTATTTGCGGAGAGGGAATTAAAACGGATGAGTAAAGAATTGCTCAAGCCCACGCGGATTTACGTCAAGCCAGTTTTGTCTCTATTGAAGGTCAAGGGTCAAGGGTCAAGGGTCAAGGGGATTGCCCATATTACCGGCGGGGCTTTTTACGACA
>MHHD01000031.1:3509-11476 GCA_001805895.1 Omnitrophica WOR_2 bacterium RIFCSPLOWO2_12_FULL_51_8
AAAAGGCAATATCGCCGATAGGGAAATGTTCCATACCTTTAATATGGGTATCGGGATGGTCCTCTTTAGCCGGCCGCAGGGAGCGGAGAAGATCATCCGCCATTTAGCAGGGCAGGGTTTAAAGTCATGGGTGATTGGAGAAGCGATAGAGGGGAGCAAGAAGGTGGAGATTAGGGGATTAGGAGATTAGGATATTGGAAGGAGGGGGTGATGGCGTTAGACATTATTTATTTTGTAGCAATTGCAGCAGTAGTGGTCTTTTTTATGGGGATCAGGATCGTGCGGCCTACGCATCGCGGCCTGATCGAGCGGCTGGGGAAATACAACCGCTTTGCGATGCCCGGATTCAACTGGGTAATTCCCGTAATAGAGCATATCTATCAGGTCAATACAACCGAGCAGATGGTGGATGCCGAGCCGCAGGAAATTATCACTAACGATAACTTAAACGCCAAGGTAGACGCGCAGGTGTATTTCAAAGTTAAGGCCGATGAAGAGAGCGTGAAGAGCTCGCAGTATAACGTGAACAACTACCAATGGCAGATTGTGAATCTGGCCCGTACCACCTTGAGGAATATTATCGGCACCCTGACCTTGAAATCCGCCAACAGCGAACGCGGCAAGATTAACGCCGAGCTGCACAGGACCCTGAGGGAAGAGACGGCAAGCTGGGGCTTAGAGATTGTCAGGACCGAGTTGAAAGAGATCGACCCGCCCAAGGACGTGCAGGAGACGATGAACAAGGTGGTCAAGGCCGAGAACGAGAAAATCGCGGCGGTGGATTTCGCCACTGCCACCGAGACTGCCGCCGACGGGCAGAAGCGGGCGGAGATCAAGAAGGCCGAAGGGATCAAGCAGGGCAGGATCCTGCAGGCCGAAGGCGAGGCCGAGGCGATAAAATTGGTGAATGAGGCGGCAGAGCATTATTTCGTCGGCAATGCCCAGGTCTTGCGCAAACTTGAAGCAGTGGAGCACGCCTTGGCGGATAACACGAAGATTGTGGTGCCGTCGAATACTGAACTGGTGAATGTCATCGGCGAAATGGCCGGCGTCCTGCCGCTGAAGAGGGAAGAGAAGAAAGAGAAGTAATTGTAGGGACAGCCCCACCGCTTTGCTTTGCGAAGCAAAGCGGTGGAAGGAAGAAAATGAAGTTGATCTTGACAATAGTGATTGTATTTCTTTTAAGCTCTTCTTGCGTATTTGCCGGTAATTCACAGCTTTTTGAAGTCAGTAAGGATGTTTTGCAGGCATCCTAATGGGGATGTTGCAGCTTTTGACGGTAATAACCAATGGCCAAAATATGCCCAGGGAGGAGAAGTGGAGTTTAATCTTTCCGAGCAGCAAAGAAATGAATTGCTATCTTTGATAGATAGACTCTTCAAGGATGACCTTAAGTATCTTTCATCTAAAATGACGAAACGTGAGGGATATGCGGAATATCTTGATTGGGCCGAGTTGGAGCCTAGTGAATACTTATATCTTAGCTTTATTTCTGCTGCCGCTGAGCAAGCGCGTAAGGCGTTGACCACGAAGACATACAAGGAATTAGAGCAAGTGTTGTGGCTTCACGATTAGTGCGTCGGAAGGAAAGTTGTCTTTTAACAAAGTAATGAAAATAATGAAAAATTAGGTGGAATAGAAACCCGACTTTTTTAACTTGACAATATAAAAAAGTCGGGTTATAATTATGCCGTGAGCAAGAGGATAATCCGAAGGCAATTATTTCCTACGTTACTAAAGCACCTAAAGGCTGAAGAGATAACACTTTTGGTCGGAGCGCGACAAAGCGGCAAAACTACTTTATTAAAAGAGCTTATCCGCTACCTTCTTGAAGAAAAGAATGTCGGGAAGGAACGGGTATTCTATTTTAACCTTGACCTGATAACCGACCTTGATACAGTTTCCGATCAGAATGAATTTATCCAGACTATCAAGGCGTATTTGGCGCGCGTCGGAAATAAAAAAATTTATTGTTTCATAGACGAAGCTCAACGTATTGAAAATGCAGGCATATTTTTTAAAGGGATTTACGACTTAAGTTTGCCTGTAAAATTTATCTTAAGCGGTTCATCCGCGCTGGAAATAAAGAGCAAGATTGGCGAGCCGCTAACCGGGCGCAAGAGACTATTTCATCTTTATCCATTTTCGTTTAGGGAATTTTTAGACGCAACGGAGCCATCCTTAGGCAGCTTTCTCCGGAAAGAGGAAAGATTGCCGCAGCCGATTGTCCGCAAGCTGCGGGAGCTTTTAGATGAATATCTGATATATGGCGGGTATCCCAAGGTAGTTTTAGCCAATGGCCGCGCGGAAAAAATGGAATTCTTAGAGGAGATATATTCCGCGTATATAGAGAAAGATATTGTGGGTTTAATGAAGGTAGGCGAACCGCTCGTTTTTAACGACCTTGTGCATATTTTAGCTTCTGAAGCAGGCAACTTGTCCAATATCCATTCAATTTCCTCGGCGCTAAAAATAGATCGCCGCAAAATAGAGAACTTTATATCCATTTTAGAACAAACTTTCATCATCAAGGTTATCCATCCTTATTACCTTAATGTCCGCAAGACGATAAAAAAACAGCCAAAGATTTATTTTCTCGATCAAGGTATATTGAATTTCGCCACACAGTTATTTTTTTTGTTTTCTAAGCATCCCGCGCGAGGGCAGCTCTTGGAAAATTTTATCGCCAGCCGTATAACGGCAGATTTATACTCCTCAGGAAGGCTTTCTTTTTGGCGCACCCGCGATCAGGCGGAAGTAGATTTTGTGATCACACGCGGGAATCAGATAATCCCTATAGAGGTAAAGGCGGGAGAATTAAGCTCTATGTCTGTATCACATTCCATGAGCAGCTTTATAAAACATTACGCCCCGCCAAAGATGTACGTGGTTAATCTTGCTTTAGAAGGGAGTCTGAGGCGGGCAAATACCAAGATAGAATATATCATGCCGTGGCGGATAGATAAGCTATTGCAGTCTTGACCTTGTTTCGGGTTACCGAATTGCCGAATCTTATCTGCGAAATGGCCGGCGTCCTGCCGCTGAAGAGGGAAGAGAAGAAAGAGAAGTAATTGTAGGGACTGCCCCCCGCTGATTCGTTTTGCATTCGTAAAAGCGAATCAAGACGGCGGGGGCTGTCCCTTAAGTTTCGGGGGATTTTATGGGTACTGCCTTGGTTTGTTCCTCGCAGCACTACTCCATTTTCCCCAGCGAGGAAAATGTCGCTCGGCGTAAATTTCTGCTCGCCCTCGCTTCGCTCGAGTACCGTAAGAAATATTGCGTACCTTCCATCGTTATATTTAACATAACATATATTTGACAATTAAATGTACATATGGTATGCTTGTTGTGGAGGCAAGAGATATGTTTACCGTGAATGAAGATACGACACTCGTCGGGATTTCGGAATTAAGGACCAGTTTTGCCAAGGTGCTGGAGGCGTTAGGCAGGACCAAGGTGCTCTTGGAGCGGCGCAATAAGCCCATTGCGGTGATTGTACCGATTGAGAAGTATAACCGGATGGAAGCGCTGATTGAGTTGATCGAAGACACGGAATTAGGCCTGCTTGCCAAAGAGAGGGCCTTAAAGAGCGGACCGGACGACTATATCGCTATCGCCGAGGCAAAAAGGAAATTAAAGCATAAAAAATGAGCGCGGTCTGGAAAGTTAGGATTCACCGCTTGGTCCTGGCGGGTGATTTTAAGCATATAAGCCATCCGCAGCAATCAGCTATCCTTAAAGCGATAGACAAGAAGCTCAGCCTTGACCCGCACGTATACGGCAAGCCCTTGGCAGGCGAGTTAAAAGGGTGCTGGAGATTAAGAGTTGGGGATTATCGCGTAATTTATAAGATACATCAAGAGGCGGTTGAAGTCTTAGTGGTAAAAGCAGGCATGCGCAGGGATGAAGCCGTATATATAGAGATGTTAAAACGGCTTCGGGTGTTGGATTAGAATTAGGGCGGTCGGAGACAGTATGAGAAGAGGAGGGGTAATCTGTGAAGAGATTAGGCCAGATTATTAAAAGGTTGGAGTTGAGAAAGGCAAAGTTAAAAACCGCGGCGGCAGAGGTGTCCGGTCAGCTTCAGCGAATCGGCGCGCTAAAAATATATCTCTTTGGCTCGTTTGTCACCGGCCGGATAACGCCGTCCAGCGATCTGGATTTCTTAGCGGTGATGCCCAAGGCAAAAACCTCTAAACAATGGTTAAGCCAGGTCTATAGAGAAATAAAGAGGCCGGTGGCCTGCGATATTTTCGTGTACAATGCGTTAGATTTTGAGAATTACAGAGAAAAGAGCGCTTTGTTAAGAGGAATTACCAGGAAGGGGAGGCTGATTTATGAAAAGAGAAATTAGCGACGAATCCCGGAGATGGTTTCTTCAGGCAAAAGACGAGTTTCAGGACGCAGACGACTTAAGGAAAAGAAGCCGCTTCTATTTAGCGCTTTTTCATTTTCAACAGGCCGCAGAAAAAGCCTTAAAGGCCTTTCTTTACAGCGCAGTACCTTCGGAAGAGGTTTTTTTTACCCATTCTATTTATGAACTGGTAGAGATGGCGCAGGAAAATGATAGCGATTTTAAACAGATAAGCAAGGCCTCCAAGCTGGATGAGTATTATATACCGACCCGTTATCCCAACGGTCTTCCGGGGGCAGTGCCATCGCAGTTCTATCAGGATCCCGGCGAAGCCGAAGAGGCGATGCTTCTGGCAAAATCAGTCATCGAGATGGTAGGGGAAAAGCTGGACAGATAGCAGGCTATGGGAATGAGAATTTTAGTCGTTGGCTCAGGTGGCAGGGAGCATGCGCTGGCGTGGAAGATCGCCCAGTCAAAGTTAGCGGATAAGATTTTCTGCGCCCCGGGCAACGGCGGGATTGCCCAACAGGCCGAATGCCTTGGGATAGAGGCAGGAGACATCCCGCGCCTGCTGGAATTTGCGAGAAAAGAAAAAATAGATTTGACTGTGGTCGGGCCGGAGGGTCCGCTCGCCGCCGGCATAGTGGATGAATTTCAAAAAGCCGGGTTGAGGATCTTCGGCCCGCGAAAAAAGGCCGCGCAGTTAGAGGCAAGCAAGGTTTTCGCCAAAGAGCTGATGGCGAAGTATAAGGTGCCTACCGCGGATTTTAAGATTTTTGAGGATGCCGGCGAGGCGAAAAAATATCTCGCGCTAAAAGGGGCGCCTTGCGTAGTCAAGGCCGATGGCCTGGCTGCCGGAAAGGGCGTGGCGGTGGCAAAAACCGCAGCCGAGGCAGAGCAGGCAGTATCTCTGATGATGGAAGAAAAGGCCTTCGGCGCTGCCGGCAATAAAGTGATTATCGAAGAATGCCTGGAAGGACAAGAGGCATCAATCCTGGTGATTACCGATTCCCGCGAAGTAATCGCCTTAGCTTCGGCCCAGGACCATAAAAGAATATTTGATAATGACTTTGGCCCGAACACCGGCGGGATGGGCGCTTACTCGCCGGCGCCGGTAGTTACCGCTGAATTATTCAAGGAAATTTTGCAAAAGATAGTTTACCGCACCATCGACGGGTTAGCTAATGAAGGGATTGAGTATCGCGGGGTTTTATACGCCGGAGTAATGCTGACCAAGGACGGGCCTAAGACGTTGGAATTTAACGTCCGTTTTGGCGACCCGGAAACGCAGGCGATCCTCCCGCGCTTGAATTCGGATCTCTTGGAAATAATGCTGGCAGCCAGCGCAGGAAAATTATCGCGCCTGCGGGCCCTGGAATGGGATACCAGGGCCTGCGCCTGCGTGGTTTTGGCTTCTGCCGGCTATCCCGGCGAGTACGAAAAAGGCAAAGAGATTAGCGGCTTGGAAGAAGCAGCGCAGATGAAAGATACAGTCGTATTCCATGCCGGCACAAAAAAGTCTGGCGAAAAGTTTTTGACTAATGGCGGACGGGTATTAGGGATTACAGGTCTGGGCGCAACCATTAAAGATGCCGTTACGCATACCTATAAGGCAGTGGAGAAGATAAATTTTGAAGGGATGCATTATCGGCAGGACATTGGAATGAGGGCAATAAAATGACACATATAAATCCCAAATCTCAATACTACTAAATCCCAAATAATTTCAAAATCCCAAATCCAAATTTATATTTTGGGATTTGGAAATTGGGATTTATTTGGTAGTATTGGTAGTATTTGATATTGGGATTTATGAAGGGGGTTCTATGCGTAATACCATTAGCATCATTATGGGCAGCCAGTCGGACTTAGAGACTGCGCAGGAAGCAATCAATCTCCTGAAAGAATTCGGGGTCAGCCCCGAGGTTAAAGTCTTATCCGCGCACCGCACGCCCAAGGAGTTAGCGGCCTACGTAGAGGCCGCCCCCAAGAGGGGGATAAAGGTTTTTATCGCCGCTGCCGGCGGGTCCGCGGCCCTGGCCGGGGTAATTGCCAGCCACACGGCTTTACCGGTAATCGGGATTCCCATCGAGACTAAAAGCCTCAAAGGGTTGGATGCCTTACTTTCTACGGTGCAGATGCCGGCGGGGGTGCCGGTAGCTGCTATGGCCATTGGCAGGGCCGGCGCCAAGAACGCCGCGCTTTTCGCGCTGGAAATCCTGGGTATCGCTGAGCAGTCTTTGCGCGGGAAATTAGCTGAATACAAGAAAGCGATGCGGGCAAGGATAAAGAAAATAAAAATTAAAATATAAAAATATGCCCCCAGCCAAAATAATCAGCATTGACCCCCTGCATCCGGGCGAAGCCGCGATTAAAGAAGCAGCCGGCATCTTAAAGTCAGGCGGCCTGGTAATTATTCCCACCGAGACCGTCTACGGCATCTGCGCTAATGCGCTGGATGAGCGGGCGGTAGAGAGATTGGCCGCCATCAAACAGCGGCCTAAAGATAAACCCTTTTCTTTGCTGATTTCCGGCAAAGAGGCAGTGGAGGATTTTGCCCAGGATATCCCCGCTTCCTGCTACCGGCTGATCGATAAATTTTGGCCGGGGCCGCTGACCATCATCCTGAAAGCTAAAGGCGGCGGTAAGGTGGGGCTGCGTATGCCGGACCAGCCGGCGGTTTTAAAAATTATCGCGCAATCCGGCCTTTCCTTAATCTGTACCTCGGCCAATATTGCCGGCCAGCCTGCCCCCGTAGATTTTACGCAGGCGATTAAGGATTTAAATGGCCTGGTAGATTTAGCCATCGATGCGGGGAGGGCAAAGTTAGGGATCGAGTCAACGGTAGTAGACGGCACGGTCTTGCCGGCGCAGGTTTTGCGGGCCGGGGCAATCAGCAAAGAGGATCTTGAACAAGAGGCAGGGCAGAAAACCGTGCTTTTTATCTGCACTGGCAATTCCTGCCGTTCGGTGATGGCCCAGGCGCTCTTAGAGAAGCTGCTGCGCCAGAAAAACCGCCGGGATATCAGAGTCATTTCCGCCGGCTTGCTGAATGCCTTTGGTTTGGGCGCTACCGAAGAGACCAAAGAAGTCTTGTCAGGAGACGGTATCGATGTTTCAGGGCACCGCTCGCAGAAAATAACTCCCTTAATGGCAAAAAAGTCCGACATCATCCTGGTGATGGAGGCGGTGCATGAGGCAAGGGTTTTGGAACTTGTGCCCGAGGTAAAAAATAGGCTTTTCTTATTAAAGGAATTTGCTAAAATAGAAGACAATGGTCTGGATATTCCAGATCCCATGGGCACCTCTCCGCATTTTTACGCCCAGACTTACCAGGTAATCAAAGAAGCGGTGCAGAGGGTAGTAGAAATAATATAATGATACCATGAAAACAATTCTGATTGCTGCGGACCACGCCGGGTTCGCTTTAAAAGAAGGAATTAAACGTTACTTAGCCAAACGCGGCCTGCGGGTCAGGGATTTGGGCACGGATACCCCGGAGCGCTGCGACTACCCTTTCTTTGCCGCGGAGCTGGCGAAGCGGATTTCCGAAAAAAAATACAGCCGCGGCATCCTGATCTGCAAAAGCGGTATCGGCAATTCTATCGTCGCC
>MHHD01000032.1:0-11341 GCA_001805895.1 Omnitrophica WOR_2 bacterium RIFCSPLOWO2_12_FULL_51_8
GCTATGCTTCCCGGGCAGAAAAAACTCGTGGAGGGGTTAATCTTTTTCGTCTCGAGGCCGGAGACGGCCACCACTAACTTGAACAATGAGCCTGCCGGATACGCCCCGCTTATCGCGCGGTTGAACATCGGGCCGCGCGGGTCATTTAGGAAATTATTTATTCCGGCCTGCGATTTATCGGCAAATACCGCGGGGTCGAAACCAGGCGAGCTGGCCAGGGCCAGGACCTCGCCGGTGTAAGGGGCAAGAATAATCGCGCATCCCTTTTTTCCAGCGATTTTTTCTTCGGCGATCCTCTGCATCCTTATATCAATAGTCAACTGGATATCTTTACCGTTAAGCGGAAGCTTAAAACCCAGAAGCTTCACGAACCTCCCTCGGTGGTCTACTACGGAAGACACCCCGCCCTCTTCCTGGCGCAGGTAATAGTCATATCTTTCCTCTACCCCGCCGAAGCCGACGATATCTTTAGTCTTGTACCCGTAAGATGCCAGTTTAGTCAAACGCCAGCTGTCTATTTCGCTGACATATCCGATCAAATGGCTGGCTAAGCTGCCATAGGGATAATCCCTCCTGGGATTGGGCTGGATGATTATTCCCGGGATTTCGATTTTAAGTTCTTCCAGAGCGATGGCTTTGTCGATGGCAATATTCCTGGCGATAGCGACGGGGATTGAGGGAGCTATATAGCCGTCCTGGTATGCCTTGAATAATCCTTTGGGGCTGACGGCTAAGACCGCCGCTATGCCTTCCAGGGAGGAATACCCTGCCTGGATTGCTTCCTGAGGTAAAACCAGCAGATCGTAGGAAAGCTTATTCCCCGCTACCACGCGGCCTTCCCGGTCGACGATCTTCCCGCGGCAGCCTGCCTGAGAGACCAGCCGGATGCAGTTTTTCTGGCTCAACTGGCGTAACTTAGCCCCCTGCGCCACCATCAGGTTCAGCAGCCCGGACACCAGGACCAAAAATAAAAAAATTATGCAGAAAAAGACAAATTTGGCTCTAGTCATCTTGGATGGAGACCTCATCTTGAATGGAGGTCTCCCTCTGGGCAGGCGGGCGATAAGACACGCTCTGGATGAACTTAAACACCGGCGGCCAGGCAAGCGCCGTATACAACGACGAGACCAGCGCGATCCGTAAGAATATGCCCGGCGGAATGCCTTTGCCCTGGAAAATCAGGCTCGAGCCGCAAAAAATATTTTGCAGGACGGCGGCAACAAATACCGCCCCCATGCGCGCAGGATCGTAATCTAAACAGACCTTACGGGAAAACCCGATAATCAATAAGCCCCAGAGGGGAAACAGCAGGATATTGCTGTAAACGGGGCCTGGGCCGAGAATATCCTTGAGCAGGCCGCTGGTTAAACTAAAAAATAACGCCCAACCTTGCCCAAAAATAAAACAGGCGCTGATTGCGCAGATCAGTAATAAATCTGGCTTTGTGCCGAAAATCTTAAGCGGGGCAGGAAAAGCCGCCTGCAGTATACACGAGGTAATAATGCAGATAAAAAAAATAATTTTTCTCATTGCTGCACTACGACCAGGACCTCTTCGATATTGGCAAGGTTCACCGCCGGCCGGATCAAGCAATAACGGCTTAAACCGGAAAATTCCTTGCCGATATCCACCACCGTGCCGATGGGGATGCCTTTGGGAAAGGCCTCGTTGAATCCGGAGGTAACCACTGTATCCTGCAGCCGGATATCCGGATTCTCCGGCAGATACCGCATCATCAGGCGGGCGCCCAAGGTGCCGGAGACCAATCCCTCCTGGCGGCTGCGCTGCACGATCGCGGAAACCCCCAAGCTCGGGTCGCTGGCCAGCAATATTTTGGCGGACACGTCGCCGGCTTCAACCACGCGGCCGATGAGGCCCGCATAGTTGACCACCGGCATCCCGCGCCTGACGCCGTTTTGCCTTCCCTTATCAATAATCACGCTGGATGTCCAGCCATCCGGCGAACGGCCGATGACACGGGCGCTCACCACCTTGAAAGGCGACTGCTGTTTAAAATTTAACAGTGTTTTTAACCGTTCACTCTCCAGCAACGTTTCTTTTTGCGCGTTCAACTTGAAACGTAAAAAGCCGGCCTCCTTCTTCAAGGCGAGGTTTTGATAGTAATTACGGTGAAAAAAAACGAATGCCTCTAATTCACGGCCGAGAGCACTGGCTATGCTGAGCGGTAATTTCAGTGCGCTGAGGGAGGGATCGGTCAGGGCCGGGGCTAAAAGAAAAACAAAAATTACTAGACCGAGGATTGCTATATACGAGGATAATTTTTTGCGGTTGGCTTTAAACACATTTCAAAATCACGTGTGCATCTCGGATTTGATGGGGACGGTGACTTTTTTCAGGTAACGGATTTCGTCCAGGACCTTACCCGTACCCTGAGCCACCGCGGTCAGGGGGCTGTCGGCAACATGGACAGGCAGGCAGGTCTCTTCGGAAATCAACTTATCCAGCCCCCTCAAGAGAGAACCGCCGCCGGCCATGACAATGCCGCGATCGATCAAATCCGCGGCTAACTCCGGAGGGGTGCGCTCCAGGGAAATCTTGGTTACCTCCAGGATCGCCCGCACCGGCTCCTGCAATGCCTCGCGGATTTCTTCAGAAGTAATACTTACGGCCTTTGGCAGGCCGGCAACCAAATCCCTCCCTTTTACCTCTAAGCTCAATTCTTCCTCCAGGGGATAGGCAGAGCCGATTTTTATCTTGATATCTTCGGCCGTGCGTTCGCCGACTAAGAGGTTGTAGGTTTTTTTGAGGTATTCGATAATCGCCTCGTCCATCTCATCGCCGCCGATACGGATAGACTTGGAGAAAACCATGCCCGCCAGCGAAATTACCGCAATCTCCGTAGTGCCTCCCCCGATATCGATAATCATATTCCCCACCGGCTCCTGGATGGGCAGGCCAACGCCGATAGCCGCGGCAATCGGCTCTTCGATCAAAAAAACTTCGTTGCCTCTGGCGCCCGCGCGTTCCGCGGATTCCTTGACCGCGCGCTTTTCCACTTCGGTAATCCCGGAGGGAATGGCGATGACAATCCGCGGCCGGATCTGAAAGCGGCGGCGGCGGACCCTCTGGATAAAATGCCGCAGCATGGCCTCGGTAACTTCAAAATCGGTAATCACCCCGTCCTTCATCGGCCGGATGGCCACAATATTGCCGGGGGTGCGGCCGAGCATACGTTTGGCCTCCTCTCCTACGGCCAGGACATGCGAGGTACCGCGCTCAACAGCCACCACAGAAGGCTCGCGCAGCACAATCCCCTCGCCTTTGACATATACCAGGGTAGAGGCGGTGCCTAAATCTATGCCTATATCATTAGACAATAAGCTTCGGATATACTGGAAGAATTTCTTCAATTTTTCCTGAAAACCAGCCATCTTCTTCTCCCTCACGAATATAGAGGGGATTCTATCAGAGATTAAACTCTATGTCAAATCAAATTTTATGGAATTTTTCTTGCTTATCGAAAATTTGATGGTGAGCCTGTCGAACCATCAAATTTTATGAATAGCAGTCTCGTATTCCAGCGGGTCAATCATCTTTGCCTTGCGGAACGCCTCCTGCCTTTCCCGGCAGGCCCCGCATTTACCGCAGGCCTTCTCTGCCCCGTTATAGCAGGTCCAAGTAAGGGCATAATCCACTCCCAACTCCTTGCCTTTTACGGCAATATCTGCCTTATCCAGGCCTAAATAAGGCGCTTCCAGTTCCACGGATTTCCAATCCGCCAGGATGATGGCGCGCCGCATCGCCTCGACAAATTCCCTTCTGCAATCAGGGTAAATCGCGTGGTCGCCGGAATGGGCGCCGTAAAAAACTTTTTTTGCCCCAATACTGATAGCATAACCAACAGCCAGGGACAAAAGAATCATATTCCGGTTAGGCACAACCGTAAGTTTCATGTTTTCCGCGTTATAGTCTCCTTCAGGCAGCGCCCTGTCTTTGACAGTCAGGGCGCTGGCAAAGAGCAGTTCCTCGCCCAGCACAGACAGGTCTACGACCTTGTGCGGGACATTCAGTCTCCCGCAGGTCAGGCGCGCAAATTCCAGCTCTTTAACGTGCCTCTGGTTGTAATTTATGCTTAACGCATGCACAACGTAGCCTTGCTGTAAAATATCATACAGCAGGGTCGTGCTATCCATACCGCCAGAGGCAATAATTACCGCTTTCTCCATCTTTATTTAATACGAACGCATTAAATATTATTACATAAAGATGACGCTCATTATTCGCAGATGGGCACAGATGAAAAGCTGCAAGATGATCACAGATATTCCTTTATCTGCGCTAATCTGCATCTTCTCATCTGCGATCATCTGCGCAACAGGGCATGTAAATTTATTTATTTCGTTTGTATTAGTGATAGCTTTTCTCGCGCAGGGATCTTAGGATGCTCAGGAATCCGGGAAAGGATTTATTGATGCAGGAGCCGTCGTCTATCCGGGTCTTGCCGCCGGCAAGCAGCCCGGCTACCGCCATGCTCATTGCCGTGCGGTGGTCGCCGAAGCTTTTTATTTTTGCGCCGCGCAGCTTTTCCACGCCTTCAATCACAATATTCTCCGCCTTGCCGGAGCGCGCCACCTTGATCTTGGCTCCCATCTTAGCCAGATTTTCCTGCATAGATTTGATGCGGTCAGTTTCCTTGACGCGCAGTTCTCCTGCGCCCTGAAAAATAGTCTTGCCCCGCGCCAGGCTTGCCGCCACCATCAGCGCCGGCAATTCATCGATCAAAGAGGGAATCTCTTGTTTTTTCACCACCGTGCCTTTTAAGCTGCTGCCTTTGACAATAATATCCCCCATCGGCTCAAAACTTGTGACTTGTGACTTGCCTGCCCTGAGCGAAGCCGAAGGGTGACTTGTGACTTTAATTTTCGCCCCCATCCTCTTTAGCACCCTGACCGCTCCCAGGCGCGTAGGATTTAAACTTACCTTCTTAACGGTTAGCCGCGCGCCCTTGATCAGCGCCGCCAGGACGATAAAAAAAACCGCCGAAGAGATATCTCCGGGCAGGAAAATTTTTCCCGGCGTGGTTAATTCTTTATCCCCCCTGATGGCGCTGAAGTTATTTTTACAGTGGATATCAGCGGCAAAAACTTTGAGCATCCGCTCGGTATGGTCGCGCGTCTTTAAGGGCTCGATAATTTTAGTCTCGCCGCGGGCAAAAAGGCCGGCCAAAAGCAGCGCGGACTTTACCTGTGCGGAGGCCACGGGTATCCGGTAGGTAATGCCGCGCAGATTGCCGCCCTTTATAAGAATCGGCGGATACTCCTCTACTTGTGACTTGTGACTTGCCTGCCCTGAGCGCAGCCGAAGGGTGACTTGTGACTTAATTGCTGCGCCCATTTTCCGTAACGGCGCGGTGACGCGCAGCATCGGCCGGCGGGAAAGAGATCTTCCCGCCGTAAGACGGACAGAAAAATTTTGCCCGGCCAAGACACCCAGGAGCAGCCGCAAGGTCGTGCCGGAATCGCCGGTAAAGATCGGCCGCTGCGGCCTCTGCAGCCCGAAAGGCCCGCGGCTATATACAACCACCGCCGCGCGGCCGCGCCTAATCTTCAGGCCCAACTGCCGAAACGCCCTGAGCGTGTATGAACAATCTTGATTGCCGGGGAAATTAAGGATCTGCGTCTTGCCTTTGCTCAGCGCGGCTAAGATTACCGCGCGGTGGGAAATGGACTTATCTCCGGGGAGCGACACCCGCGCCCTCAGGCGCGCGATACCCTTGACGACAAAAGGGCTCATTTACTCTTTTGCACAACCCTGTCGCCCTCGGCAACTTTATCTTTCACTTCGTTTGAGGTAAATCCTGCGGCAGCCATAGAATCATGCACCTTCTCTACCTTGACGTCGCCGATATAATTGTTGCCGCGGTAAACCGAGAAAATCGCGCCCACAAACACGCCGTCCTTGCCGCCCAGATTCAATACCGCGAAATTATAATCCTTATTTACCACCAAGACCTTGCCTTCCAGGAGGCGGCCCTGCGCCCCTTGGGCGGCTAACGGCGCGCTCTCCGGGCCGACCACGATCTTGCCCAATTCCACGCCCTGGGTCTTTCTTTCCAAGTCGCTCAATTTTGTCTCTAAATCCTTCTTCTGAGACTGTAGTTCGTTGACCTGCCCCTGGGCATTTTTTACTTCTTCCTGCGCCTGCTTTAATTTATTTTCTAAATCGGTTTTTGCGCTTCTCTGCTGATCAAGGTCTGTCTTTATCTGCTGCATTTTGCTTAAGGCCTCGGCACGGGCGCTCTTCTCCTGGTCTAATTCGCCCTTCAGGCTGTCCAGGTTCGCCTGCGCGTCCTTAAGTTGTAAATCCAGAAGGTTGCTCTTTTTTTGCGCCTCTTCAAACCTGCGCTCAGTAACGTTTAATTTCGTTTTAGTGCTTTCCAAATCCGCCTGCAGTTTCAGATTCAGGCCAAGTTCTTTTTTATAAAGGTAAAATCCCGCGCCGGCAAGCGCCGAAGAAATTAAAATCAGGACGGTCAATACGATTAACGGTAATGGTGCCTTAGCCTTAAGGTTCATTCTTCCTCCTTCATAGATAATGAACACCGGCCAATCCTATATGGCCGGGTGCCTCTTGACCCTCTCTTTTCTATTAATCTGTTACTATAACATCGGTTAGAGAAAAATCAAGAGAAAAATATCAAATCAATGTACAAATTTCTTGAACTCTGAAGGGATGTCGCTAGAGAATTCCATAAATTTTCCGGAGCGCGGGTGGTTGAAGCCCAGCGATAAGGCATGCAGCGCCAGGCGCGGGAAGTCCGCTCCCTTGCCATATTTGACATCGCCTAAAATTGGATAGCCGATAAAAGCCAGGTGCACTCTTAGCTGATGAGTCCTGCCGGTAAAAGGCTCCAGCTCCAGCAGGCTGCAATCTTTGCCGCGCTTGAGCGTGCGGTAACAAGTCTTGGCAAACCTGGCCCGGCCAATAAAACTGACTGTCATATTCTTGCGCTTCAGGGGGTGCCTGCCGATAGGCAGCTCGATGATGTTCTCGTCAAATTCCACCCTTCCCTTTACCAGCGCGGCGTATTTGCGTTTTATGCTGTGCTGGACGAATTGTTTAGTTAGTTCCAGATGAGCGAAATTATTCTTAGCCACCACCATTATCCCGGAGGTGTCTTTGTCCAAGCGGTGCACGATGCCCGGTCGCTGCGGGTTGACGTCGGACAAATTGCCTAAACGATGCAGCAGGGCGTTTACCAACGTATGCTCGTAGTTTCCCGGCGCCGGGTGCACCACCATCCCAGGCGGCTTATTGATTACCGCCAGGTCGCTGTCTTCATAGACAACATCCAGGGGGATGTCTTCCGGCAAGAGGACGCTTTCCTGTTTCTCGCCTGTATGCACGCGGATTTCTTCGCCGGCTTTTACTTTCTGGTGCGGCCGGATGAGATTCCTGCCGTTCACGGTTACCCTGCCGTTACGGATGAGGCCCTGGATGGCGGTGCGGGATAACCCCTGCTGTAAATCTTTAAAGTAAGATAAAATGACCAGATCCAGCCGCTGCCCGGAATGCTGCGGCTCGACCCTGAGCAGGTATTCAGGCATATTATGTCCGTGGAATCTTTACGCGGATCTTAAGCAGGGCAAAAAGCGCAAGACAGAATAAAATTAAGCTGAAAAATTGAAACAGCCTCAGGTGCAGGAAAACAACCTGGCCATCCCCGCGCCAGAATTCCATAAGGAACCTCTTGGCGGAGTATAACAAAAGGTAGGCGTAAAAAATCTCCCCCTGCCGGTGCGGCCGCTTCTGGAGATACGTTAAAATAACCAAGATAATAACTAACAATAACGAAGAATAAAGCTGGACAGGAATAAGCCGAATATGGCGGCCCGGAAAATAAAACCCAAGGGCGGACTCCCGGCCAAAGCAGCAGCCGTTTAAGAAGCAGCCGATCCTGCCGATGGCCTGCGCCAGCGCGGCAGAAGGCGCGGCGATGTCCAGCGCCTTATATATAGGTAAGCGCCTGCGCTTAAGAAAAATCAGGCCGGCACTCGTCCCGGCAATCAGGCCTCCAAACCAGGAAAGCCCCCCATGCTGCAGCATAACGATCTCTAACGGTTCCTTAAAATAAAAATCCCGGTTCTGGATGACGTAGAGCAGCCGCGCGCCGATAATCCCGGAGATAAAAGCGGCGAAGAGAAAATTAATGATTGCTTCCGGGGCCAGATTTTCTTTTTTTGCCCGGGCAGCAGCCAAGAAAGAGGCCGCAAAAAAAGCCAGCACGAGCGTCAGGCCGTAAGAATAAACGGTAAAGGGGCCGATTTGGCAGATTATGGGATGCATATTTAAGTCCTGGGCCCTGGGTCTTGTGTCTTGGGTCCTGGGTTTTTGGTTAATACCTGATATCCCAGCAGGACGGCCCCGATGGTAATCGCGGAATCCGCGAGATTAAACACCGGCCAGACCCGGAAATCCAAAAAATCAATCACGTAACCGCAGGATACGCGGTCGATCAGATTCCCGATTGCCCCGGCCAGGATGAGGGCCAAGGAAACCCGGTAAATCCGGGGGCGTTTGCCGCTCTTGAGGCCGAATGAGGCCAGGATGACGGCGGATACCGAGGCCAGAATGAACAGCCAGAGCTGATTTTTAAGCATACCGAAGGCCGCGCCCCGGTTATGCACCAGGCTGAGGTGAAACACGCCTCGAATCACCGGTATGGATTGATGCAAAAATAAATTTCTGGAGATGAGAAACTTACTGGATTGGTCTAAAAAAAGGACTGCTGCTATGATTGACAAAATCATCGGCGTGGAGTTTCACTTCTTTTCCTTTTTCTGCTGGCATCTGACGCACAGGCGCGCGTGAGGCACTACCTTGAGCCGGACCTTGGAGATCAGGGATTTGCAGCTTTCGCAGATGCCAAAAGTGCCGTCCTCGGTCTTTTTCATCGCGTCGTCTAATTCATAGAGGAACTGCCCTTCGCTCGAGGCAAGCCCTAAAGAGAATTCGCGGTCGTAGGTATCGGTCGCCACATCCGCCATATGGTAAGTATAACCGGAGATATCCCCGGATGCCTCCTTCTGGGATTTTTTGAGCGTATCGTCGGAAATATGTTTTATATCATCAACTATCTCTTCTCTCCGTTTTGAGATCAGTTTCCTAAAAAACACGAGTTCTTTCTTATTGTATTTTTTCTTCAAATTTTACCTCCTCAGCGCTTCTACACAGCTGCGGCAAATCAGTGGGTGTTCATTATCGACGCCTACCGAATCCGCATAATTCCAGCAGCGCGCGCATTTGGCGCCATCGGCCTTATCTACCTCGATGGCGATATCCTTGCCTCCGGGCGCATGCTCGATCTGGGCCTGCGAAACTTTGAATATCTCGCAAAGGTCCGCCTTCAAGCTTGCTAAAAATGTATAACGAACTTGACTGTTTGTCAACAGTTTTATTTTGGCATCGAAGGAACTGCCGATTTGGCCGGCGCTGCGCTTCTCTTCCAGCGCCTTGGCGGCATCCGGGATCAAGGATATTACCGCGCCCAGCTCCGCGTTAATATTGTCCTGCGGCGCCAGGCCGCTTTGCGAGAAGACAGGGTTAATCCGCGGCCAAGGCAATAAATGCACGGTTGACGCTAAAGGCTCTTTTTCATCCTTAGGCAGATGTTTCCAGACTTCTTCGGCGGTGAAGGCAAGGACCGGCGCCATCATCCTCACTAAACAATCAAGCACTTCGAAAATCGCCGTCTGGGCCGAGCGGCGCTGGCGGGAATCGGCGGCAGAAGTATAAAGCCGGCCCTTTACCATATCTAAGTAATACATTGAAAGTTCTTCATTACAAAAATCATAAATTTCTTTATAGGCCCGGTTAAATTCGAAATTATCGTAAGCCTTCCCCGCTGTCTCCAGCAGCTCGGAAAGCTTAAAGAGTATCCACTTGTCAATCTTTTTCAAATCATCGTAGCCGACTCTGTCGTTTCCCGGGCGGAAATCGTATAAATTACTTAAGATAAAGCGGGCGGTATTACGGATCTTGCGGTATGCCTCGCTCAACCGGCTTAAGATCAACGGGGAGATCCGGATATCCTCCTTATAATCGCTCGAGGCTGCCCAGAGGCGGATAATATCCGCTCCGAAATCTTTAATGATCTCCTGCGGCGGGATAACGTTGCCCAGCGACTTAGACATCTTTCTGCCCTGGGCGTCCACCACATGCCCGTGGGTCAAAGCGCTTTTAAAAGGGGGGCGCCCATCAATGCACATCGCCTGGATGAGCGATGACTGGAACCAGCCGCGGTGCTGGTCTGAGCCTTCCAGATATAACGCGCAGGGAAGCTCCAGGTCTTTTCTCTTCTTCAGTACTGCCTGGTGGCTTACCCCGGAATCAAACCAGACATCCAGAATATCCGCGCCTTTGGAAAATTTTTTTCCTTTGCAGGCAGGACAGCTGAAATCCGCAGGCAGGAAATCCGTAACCTCCCGGATAAACCAGCTGTCCGAGCCCTCATCTGCGACAATCCGCGCAAAATTATCCATTACCTCGGGCGAAAGGAACTCTTCCCGGCAAAGGCCGCAGATTAACGCCGGGATCGGCACCCCCCAGTACCTCTGCCGGGAGAGGCACCAATCCGGCCGGGAAGCCACCATGGCGGAAATCCTCTCCCTGCCCTCCGGGGGAATCCACTCGATCTCCCGATCGATTGCCGCAAGCAGCCGCTGGCGCAGGCCGGACTGATCGATGTTTAAAAACCACTGCTTTGTCGCCCGGAAGATCAGCGGGTGCCGGCAGCGCCAGCAGAAGGGGTAGGAGTGCCGCAGCTTATCTTCCAGCAGCAGTAAGTCCAGAGCCCGCAGTTTTTCCACGATGCCTTTATTGGCCGCGTAAACATTCAGCCCCTTAAATTCTCCGGCGCTGGTATCGAAATTTCCTTTCTCATCCACAGGCATGACCATATCTAATTTATACTTTATGCCGGTAAGATAATCTTCCTGGCCGTGCCCGGGAGCGGTATGCACCAGGCCCGTGCCTTCTTCGCCGGAAACATATTCTGCCAGGACAACTTTGCCTTTGCGCAGGCCAAAGGGGCGCGCGTAAAGCAATCCCTCCAGGTCCCTGCCCCTGATTTCCCGGATCAGCGAAAACTTGCTTATACCCATTGCCGGCAGTACCGCCAGGCGCAGACTAGCGACAATCAAATTGCCTTTCTCGGTCTTGATATAGGAATAGGCGAAGTCCGGATGCGCCGCCACCGCCACATTGGCCAGCATGGTCCAGGGCGTCGTAGTCCAGATTGCCAAGTAAGTGTCCGGCAGGAAATTTTTTGCCTCTTCTAATTTGAATTTCACAAAGAGCGAAGGCGAAATATGGTCATCAT
>MHHD01000032.1:11349-13707 GCA_001805895.1 Omnitrophica WOR_2 bacterium RIFCSPLOWO2_12_FULL_51_8
AAATATGGTCATCATACTCCACCTCTGCCTCGGCCAGGGCAGTCTCGCACTTATAGCACCAATTTACCGGCTTAAACCCGCGGTAGATATATCCCTTCCTGGCTAATTCAGCAAAGGCGCCTACGACCGCCGCTTCGTAATCCGGATCAATCGTCAGGTAAGGATTATCCCAGTCCCCGAAAATCCCCAGCCGCTTAAATTCTTCTTTCTGGAGAGAAACATATTTCAGGGCATACTGATGAGCCTTCTTGCGGAACTCTACCTGCCCGATCTGGTGTTTACCGATCTTTAATTCCTTGAAAAGCTGATGTTCCACCGGCAGGCCATGACAGTCCCACCCGGGGACAAAGCCGGCATCAAATCCGCGCATGGTCTTATACTTGACGATGATGTCTTTGAGGGTCTTATTCAGGGCATGCCCGATGTGGATATTGCCGTTGGCGTACGGCGGGCCGTCGTGCAGGATATATTTCGGCCGGCCGCGGGAATCTTTGCGCAGCAATGCGTAAATCCCCGCCTTCAGCCACTCTTCCAGCAGGAGCGGCTCCCTCCTCGGCAGGTCTGCCTTCATCGGGAAGGCGGTCTTGGGCAGATTCAAAGTATTCTTATAATCCATATCTTTTGGTATAGCGTTTAGCGTAGAGCGGATAGCGAATAGGTAAAAATTTTTACTATCCGCTATCCGCTAAAGCTTATTATCTTGCTACTGATTCTGTTGCCCAACAGGAAAATGGAGCCCACCCGGGCTAAAGCCCGGGGTTCCTTGGGCGGAATACTGAGCGGCCAAAAACTCATCCGTGCCATAAATGGCGCGGTTTTTGGCCGCGAATGTATAAACGTATGTTCTCGACTTGCCAGTAAATTTATTCTTCGAGCATGGTCGAGAAGATAAATTTGCTGGCTCGCTCGAACAGTATACTTTGAATTCAGCAACAGACTCCTACTTAATATATTTCCCGATGATAATTCTCAGATCTTTCTTAGTCTTCTCCGGGATCAGTTCGCGGTCAGTGACGATCGCGTATTTAAGCGCTTCCTGGCAGGCGCATTCTGGCTCTGCGGGCAGGTCTTTTATTACCCGGGCCAGGATTTTCTTGGCGTTCTCAATATTTTGCTGTAAGTTCCGGATGATCATCTCCACGGTTACCGATGCATGCTCCGGGTGCCAACAGTCATAATCGGTAACCGCGGCCAAAACAGCATAACAGATTTCCGCTTCCCGGGCGAGTTTTGCCTCCGCAAAATTGGTCATCCCGATAATATCCATGCCCCAGCTGCGGTAAAGCCGCGACTCTGCCAGCGTCGAGAAAGCCGGGCCTTCCATATTGATATAGGCGCCTCCGTTATGCGCCCGCAAATTCAGGCCCTGGCAAGCCTGGTAAAGCAGGGCCCTTAGTTTCCCGCATACCGGCTGGGCCAGGGCGATATGTGCGACGATGCCTTTGCCGTCAAAAAAGCTCATCTTGCGGGCATTATTCGTCCTGTCCACGAACTGGTCAACGATCACGAAATCCATCGGCCTTAATTCTTCCTTCAGGCTTCCACAGGCAGCCAGGGAAATGATCCTTTCTGCTCCCAGCTCCTTCATTCCGTAAATATTGGCGCGGTAATTAATCTCGCTGGGAGAGATGCGGTGCCCGATCCCGTGGCGCGGCAGGAATACCACCTCCCTGCCCTCCAAGGCGCCGGTGATGAATTTATCCGACGGGTCCCCGAAGGGCGTCTTGACCGCTACCGCTTTTAATTTCTCGATGCCTTCTATTTTGTACAGCCCGCTCCCGCCGATAATACCGATGCGCCCCATGTTGGCCTCCGTATAATCTGTTAAGCACAAGATAACCAAACACTCCCGCCGAGCCCAGCGAGGCGGGATCCCGCAGCGGTTAGACGGACAGCGGGACAATCACCAAACAAATCCCAATTTCCAATACTACCAATACTACCAAATAAATCCCGATTTCAAAATCCCAAAATACAATTTTGAATTTGGGATTTTGGATTTCTCATCTTGTATTGGGTATTGTTTGGTTATTCTATCTTGGTCATTGGTTATTTCGTATGGCGGCTTAATTCCTCTGCCCTTTTTAGGGCCGCGACTGCCGCCTCCTCCCAGGACCCGCCTTTCCGTAGAGCTTCCAACGCCTTCTCGGTGGTGCCGCCTTTTGAGGTAACCTGTTTTTTCAATTCCCCGGCCGGCAGTTTAGTTTTTTTCAGTAAATTGATGCTGGCGTTGACAGTGTGAAAAGAGAGGAACACCGCGTCTTCGTGGCCGAAGCCGATTGTCTCTGCCGCCTGCTCGAGCCGCTTTACCATATCTTCTTTGGCGTGCTGCGGGATATTATCCTGATCTATGGAATT
>MHHD01000033.1 GCA_001805895.1 Omnitrophica WOR_2 bacterium RIFCSPLOWO2_12_FULL_51_8
CAAGACAATACTCTCTATCTGCTCAACGCTCGCCGCCCGCGGATTATCGGCCTGGGTGAGGATGATCCTGTCGGCCAGGGGGCATAACTGCCGGCAAATACCCGCTATATCTTTATCTGCGGAAATGCCTAAAACCAGAATTAAATTTTTATATTTAAAATTACTTTTAACTGCCTGCGCTAGGGCCTTGGCCGAAGCGGCATTTTGCGCGCCGTCTAAAACTATCAGCGGCCTCTTGAGGATCACCTCGCACCTGCCCGGCCAAACGGTTTTATGCAGGCCCTTCTTGATTGCGGCAGCGCTCACCTTAATGCCATAATCCCCCAGCACCTCTACTGCCGCCATTGCCACTGCCGCATTAACTAACTGATGCCTGCCGATTAACCTGGTTTTTAACTGACTTACTTTTGCACTATTCTTTATTTCGCATAACCTTGCCCCCGCATCCCTGCACCTATCTCTAATAACTGTTAAGGCTTCTTTTTCTTGTGGCGCGCTGACCACAGTCAACCCACGACCCACGACCCACGACCCACGACAGTTCTTAATAATCCCTGCTTTTTCCCCCGCGATTTCTCTCAGAGTATTCCCCAGCTTATCTGTGTGCTCATAACTGATTGGCGTAATCACCGCTGCCAGCGGATTCACCACATTGGTCGCATCCAGCCTGCCGCCTAAGCCGGTCTCTAAAACCGCAAAATCCACTTTTTTCTCTTTAAAATAAACAAACGCCAAAGAAGTATAAACTTCAAAAAAGGAAAGCGGGCCGTATTCCGATCGCTGATGATACTCATCTAAAGCCGGCCTTAACCGCTCTGCCAACGCTGCCAGCTTCCTCTTGGCAATCATCCCTTCGAAATCACGGCTGGGAGCTGGGAGCTGGGAGCTGGGAGCTAAAATTCTGATTCTTTCCCTAAAGTCAACCAGATGCGGCGAAGTATACAGCCCTACCTTAAACCCGGCCTCCCTTAATATATAGGTAATATAGGCGCAGGTAGAGCCCTTGCCTTTGGTGCCGGCCACATGGATACAGCTTAAGGAATCCTGCGGGCTGCCGATGAATTCCAGAAAGCCCCTCACCCGCTCTAATTTAAGGGATTCGTTATAAGGATAGGTAAGAGTCTTCTCGTAGTTGAGAAAAGATTCTAAATATCGGATTGCTGCGGGGTAAGTCATATAAATTTAAATTTTCTGTGTATTGGCGGGTTTTCCAGTGTGAACTCTCTAATGCCTGAAGTGCCGGATGCCGGTAAAGACCATGGCTATTTTGTGTTTGTCCGCCGCCTTGATGATCGCCGCGTCGGCAATAGAACCGCCGGGCTGGATCACCGCCTTGATCTTGTATTTAGCGGCCAGTGTAATGGCATCTTCCTTTGGGAAAAACGCGTCGGAGGCAAGGCAGGCGCCAATGGCTGACTTGCCGGCCTTTTTGACGGAGATAAAAACGGAATCCACGCGGGACATCTGCCCTGCCCCGATGCCTACGGTTTTAGTCCCGCGGGCCAAAATAATGGCGTTAGATTTAACATGCTTAGCTACCTTCCAGGCAAAAATCAGGCTCTCCATTTCTTTGGCGGTGGGTTTCTTTTTGGTGACAACTCTCAAAGTCTTCTCTTCCAGCGTCAGGCTGTCTTCATCCTGCAACAACAGCCCCCCGTTTACACGCTTAAAATCCAGGCCGGAAGTTTTCTCCGGTAAACCCGGCAACTCTAATAAACGCAGATTCTTTTTGCTTTTCAGCAGGGAGAGCGCCTCGTGACTGAATTCCGGGCAGATCACGCACTCCAGGAAACCGCTTTTGTCAATCAACTTGGCCAGCGCCAAATCGATTCTGCGGTTTACGCTGACAATCCCGCCGAAGGCGGAAAGCTTATCGCCTGCCCAGGCCTGTTTGTAGGCCTGCAGTAACTCTTTGTTCTGGGCCGCCCCGCAGGGATTATTATGCTTGATAAAGACCGCCGCCGGGAGCGCGAATTCTCTTACCAGGTTTACCGCGGCATTGAGATCCAGGATATTATTAAAAGAAAGCTCCTTGCCCCAGAGTTGCCTGATGGCGCTTAAGCCGCTATAGCCTTGCGCGCCGCGGTAAAAGGCCGCCTGCTGGTGCGGATTCTCTCCGTAGCGCAGGTCTTGAATCTTAAAGAATTGTAAATTTAATTCTTTAGGGAGCCCCTGGTCTTCGGTTCCCGGTTCCCGGTTCCCGGTTTGGAGGTACCTATAAATTGCCGCATCATATTCGCTGGTGCGCCTGAAAACCTCTATTCCTAAGTCGCGCAAAAGTTTTTCCGATAAAGCCCCGTTATTCTTCTTTAATTCCGAAATTACCTCGCCGTAACGGGCGGGATTACAAACCACGGCTACTGAGCGATGATTTTTAGCTGCGGAGCGCAGCATCGATGGCCCGCCGATATCGATATTTTCGATCGCCTCCTCTAAACCCGCACCCGGCTTCCGGATGGTCTGCTCGAAGGGATATAAATTCACCACTGCCATATCAATCAGGCCGATGCCGTGCTCTATCAGCTTCTGCATGTGCGCCGGGTTATCCCGCAGGGCCAATAACCCGCCGTGGATCTTCGGGTGCAGGGTTTTTACTCTCCCGTCGAGTATTTCGGGAAAACCGGTGTATTCGGAAACCTCTTTTACCGGGATGTTATTATCCCGGAGTAATTTTGCGGTGCCCCCGGTAGAGAGGATTTCCACGTCGAATTTATGCAGCGCCTTAGCCAGGTCTAAAACCCCTGTCTTGTCCGAAACGCTGATCAAGGCGCGCTTAATCGTAACCATTAATCTCCCCCTTCTACTGTTCGAGTGAGCCAGCAAATTTATCCCTGCCTTGAGCTTGTCGAAAGGTTCTCGACTCGGCCAAAATTATTCTTCGACCGAGGCGGCATTTTATCCCTGCCTCGAGCTTGTCGAGAGGTTCTCGACAGAGCTCGAAGAATAAAATGCCGCCGAGTGGAGAAGATAATTTTGGCCTCGCTCGAAGAATAAATTTGCTGGCGAATCGAGAAGATATGGAGATTGAGCTATCCGGCAAGGGACTCTCATAGGTCTAGTTATTTATTGAATCTAAAGTTCGCCACATCCCCGTCCTGTATCAGATACTCTTTTGGCTCCAGGCGCATCTTGCCTGCCTGTTTGGCCTTGGCCTCTCCGCCTGCATTGATAAAATCATTGCAGCCGATAATCTCGGCGCGGATAAAACCCTTCTGGATATCGGAATGGACCGCCCCGGAGGCCTCCCAGGCCGAGGCGCCTTTCCTGACCAGCCAGGCGCGCGATTCTTTTTCCCCGGCGGTAAAAAAGCTGATGTAGCCGGCCGCGGCAACCGCCTTGGCTAAAAGGGCTCCCCGCTCGCCCAGCTCCGCTTCCTGCGCCACTGCCACCGGCTTATCCGTGAGCAGGCCGTATTGCGCAATCGCTTTTTGCTCTTCCGGGCTTAAGCCCGCGCTCAAGATGAATTCTTCTTTTTCCAGGATGCCTTTGAGTTTTGCCAGCAGCGACTTCTCGCTTTCGCCTTCCGCGCGCGAGAGCCTGTTTTCCACAAACTCCAGATCCCGTAAAATCAAATCCGCGCGGTTTTCTGCCGGCACAAGGATCACATCCGCCTCCGCAACAGCATCCTCTCCCACAACCTCAACCTGGACGTAGGTTTTCTTTTTGGACCCGGTGAGTCTTTCCGCCTCATCTAAGCGGCTGTCTTTAAGCGGGTATTTCCCCGGCGCAAGGCCGCTGATGGAAAACACGGATATCTTCATCTAAAGATTTCCTTTTGAGAAGGTTTATACTGCTGCCTCTTCGGTTTTCTTAGATGCCTGATATTTGCTGATAATCCCGGAGGCAATTTTGTACGGAACCTCTTCGTAATGCGAAAAGCGCATGGTATAACTGCCCCTGCCGCCGGTAATCGAGCGCAGGTCGTTGGCGTAGGTAAACATCTCGGCTAAAGGCGCCTGGGATTTGACCGCCTGGAATTTACCCTTGGCTTCCATGCCCATGATCCGGCCGCGCCGGGAATTGATATCGCCAGATATTGCCCCCAGGCATTCTTCGGGAATCACTGCCTCCACGTCCATAATCGGCTCCAGGAGCGCCGGGCCGGCCTCATTCACTGCCTTTCTTAAGGCCATGCCCCCGGCGATCTGAAAGGCCATATCTGAAGAGTCTACTTCATGATAAGAGCCGTCCACTAATCTTACCCGTATGTCCACAATGGGGTAACCGGCAATTGCCCCTTCCAGGCAGGCATTGACCACGCCCTTTTCCACGGATGGTATAAAGTTGCGCGGGATGGCGCCTCCGAAAATCTTATCCACAAATTCAAAGCCCCCGCCATGCCCTGTTGGCTCAACCTCAATCCAGACATCGCCGTATTGCCCGCGGCCGCCGGACTGGCGCTTGAATTTTCCCTGCACCCGGGCGGGCCTGGTGACTGTTTCCTTGTAGGAAACCTTCGGTACCCCCAGTTCCACTTCCACGTGGAATCTCTTGCGCAGGCGGCCGATCATCACGTTTAAGTGCTGGTCACCCAGGCCTGAAACAATCAATTCCTTGGTCTGGGGGTCGTGGTGCGCCTTAAAGGTGGCATCCTCCAACGCCAGCTTGCTTAAGGCGCCGGAAATTTTTTCTTCGTCTTCCCGGGATTTCGGCTTGACCGAAGCGGAAATCGCCGGATCAGGAAAAGTGAGCGGCTCAAACAACAGCTTGTTTTTTTCGTCGCAGAGGGTGTCTGCCGCGAAGGTCTCCTTCAGCTTGGCGATAGCCACGATGTCTCCGCAGGCGGCCGCGTCCACCGGCCTCTGCTCTTTGCCCTGCAGGAGATAGATCTGCCCGATACGTTCTCTAACGTCTTTACTGGCATTGTAAAAGGCGGTATTTGACGCAAGCGAGCCGGAGAAAACCCGCAGCAACGTCAGTTGGCCGACATAGGGGTCGGAGATATTCTTAAAGACAAAGGCGGAGAAAGGCGCGTCCGGGGAAAAAACAATTTCTTTTTTCTCCTCCGGCTGCAAGGGGTTTTTCGCTTCTAATTTTAGGCGCTCCAGCGGGCTGGGCAGATAATTTACCGCCGCCTCCAGCAATTCCGCGATGCCCTTATCCGTGGCAGCCGCGCCTGCCAGCGCCGGGAAAATCTTCCGGCCCAGCACTGCCTTGCGCAGGCCCGCGGCCAGCTCGGCTTCGGTAAATTTGGCGCCTTCTAAGTATTTTTCCAGGAGCGCATCGTCGCTTTCGGCAATGGCCTCGGTCAGCTCCGGCGCGGCCGGGGAGTTAATCAGATGCGTATTTTTGGAGAGACGTTCCTTGATTTCGGCTAAGACATTCTCCGGACTTACCCCCTCCTTGTCCATCTTATTGATAAAAATAATACAAGGCAGGCCTGCCTCTTCCAGCAGCTGCCAGGCGCGCTCAGTGCCCACTTCCACGCCGCTGGAGGCATCCACCACCAGGATGCCACTATCCACCGCGCGCAGGGAAGAGATCGCCTCTCCGACGAAATCCGCGTAACCGGGGGCGTCGATCATCTGGATGCGGGTATGCTTGTAGTCGCAGAATAAGAGGCTGGCGTTGATCGAGCTCTTCTTCTCTATCTCGTCAAAGCTGTAGTCGCTTACCGTATTTCCTTCGGCAACAGCGCCTCTGCGGCCGGTGGCATGGGAAAAATAAAGCAGGCTTTCCGCAAGGGTAGTCTTGCCTGACTGGGCGTGGCCCAAGAGGACAAAATTACGTTTATCTTGAGCGTCCATTTTTAGCCGGCTCCTTTGCGTTTAAAGATTGAGAGAAATAATTATATACCCGCCGAATTGGGGGGTCAAGCAATAAAAACGAGGCGATATTTTAGGGATACTTAGCGTCTTAAGCGGCGCATTAACCGCTCTGCCGCCAGTAAGCACTTTTCGGTTATCCTGCTGATGGAATAACCCGATATTACCACCACGCAGAAAACCAGAGGGAGATAATATCTGTCCCAGTCAAGAGGGATCCAAGTAGTTGTCCCCCCGAAAGTTACCGCAACCCAGATAAGAATAATGCTTCTCAGGGAAGCCCGGCGGTGATTACGTATGTATTTAACCTCGGCGGATAAAAGCATTGTTAAACCCGAAATAAAAAGAATAAAGACCAGGGGAAATTTAAAAATATTCCCTAAGGCAACATAATCTCCGGGAAAGAGGGTTCTGCGGAAGACAAAGGCGATCTTTTGGCTCAAAGAAGGCAGGGCCGCGCCACTAAACCAATTTTGCTGAGAATGGCTCTGGACTAATTTTAGTTTTACCATATTAAATGTACCGGCCAGCGGTTGATGATATAAATAGGGATTCATGCCCACAAAAACCAGAATACACAATGTTGCGGCAATTATTAAGCTGGCCGCAATTATCCAGGGCTCTTCGCCGTCTTTAAGCCTGGGGGAGACATGCCGCCGTTTAAACCTTAAGATAAGCGCAAGCATACAAAAGGCCAGGAAAATAACTCCCGTCAGGCAGCCGTTAAACTTTGTTCCCGCCGCCAAGGCTATATTTACGCCGATTGCTGCCGCAAAAATGAAAGTCCTCCTTAAGCTTTTCTGCTGGAGGTATTGATAAAAAAACATCATCAAGACAATATTGGCGGTTAGGAAACACAAAAGCGGGGCATCGACCATCGCCCTTCTGCTGCAGGTTAACATCAGGGGATTGTAGGCCAGCAATAACGTTGCGATTACCCCGAATCTCAGGCCCAAGGCTATTTTGCCTAACCAATAAACCAGCATACAGCTAATGCAGCCAAATATGGCCATCGCTAATCTCGCCGGATACAGCACTCCCTTGGGCGGCGTTGCCCCTGCAGCCGCATTCCAGCGGTAATCCCGGGAAAAATCCCATTCCTTCATTTCCCCCAGTTCTTTAAACTTATCTTTGTGGCCGGAGATAGATAAGACGAACCCAATAATATACCTGCCCACTGGCATCGAATCATAAGCAAAGTATTCTCCCCACTCTCTGCTGCGGGTATCCAGATCAAGGAAGAATAACTTAAAATACTTACTAGAGCGAAGCCAGTAATTTTCATCGCCATGGAAAGACTGGGAATCCAACCTGCTCATAAACGGCGCCAGAATAACACCGAATAACGCAAAGGTAACTATTGTCTCTTTTACCCTCTGGCCGGATAATAAGGCAAATTTGCGCTTATCATTAGCGTCCATATTCACCCTGGCTCCTTTGCCACAACCCAGATTTTGCCGCCTGGATTTTAGGAAATAATTATATACCCGCTGAATTGGAGGGTCAAGCAATAAACAGCTATCACGGGAACTGCTATATAGCCTTGCATAAATATTGCTACATGCGAATTGGCAACTCTGTGTCATTGCGAGGAGCGACAGCGACGAAGCAATCCCTTTAATGAGATTGCTTCGCTTCGCTCGCAATGACGCTTCAGTTATGCAAAGGCATATATCAAGAAAATTCCTCGCTTACGCTCGGAATAACTTTTAGACTGGGAATTTTCTTGCAAGTTATTGGTGAAACCTTTTCCAAGAATTCTGAATCTAAAAATAAACGGGAAGAAAGCGTTTTCAAAGAAGGGCTGGTTTGGTCTTGTTTTTGTATATTTAAATAGTAAACTTTCCTTGGGAATAAGAAATAACGTTTAAGCTCCCATGGGAGAGGGAGATCTATTTATGCTAAAAAAGGCGCCTTTTCTCTGCGGCATAGCAGCAACTATGCTTATCGTATACCCGGCCTGGGCACAGCCGGTAGAGGTAACCATTGCCGATGCCCAGGCGGTCCTCGGCCAAAAGGCCATTGAAGTACCCATCCTGGTTTCGGAAACAGACGGCCTGGGTATCCGCTCCTGCGCCCTGGACCTGCGTTATGACCCTGACATACTTAAGCTTACCGGCTGCAGCTCAGAAAACACGCTCAGCTCTGCTTGGAAAAGCGAGGTTGGCCTGCGCGACACTGATCAGGACGGCCTGGCCGATGAGTTTGAGACGGAAAGATACGGCGCTCTTACTGCGGCCGCTTCAGTAAACGAAATCGCTGAGCCAAACTTTAAAGAAGCGGCAGTATACGCGCCCTTCCCTTTTTATAAAGACAGTAACGGGAGCGTAAAAATCGGCCTCTATGGAAAGACGAACCTGGCGGAAAACGGCCAATTGGTAAAGCTGACCTTTGACATCATCACCACCCACCCCGTTGCCACCACCATCTCCCTTGCCAAGGCAGAGCTTAACGACGGAATGGTTTCTTCTGCCCTGGGGAACAGGTCAACGATATTGATTACGCCCCGGGAAAATCAGTCTCCCTTTGCGTATGACGCGGAGGTTTCCGCTGCCGAAGATACCGCCTATGAGCTGGCGCTGAGGGCGGATGACCCGGAGGGAGATCCCCTTAGCTTTGAGATTGTCTCGCCGCCTCGGAATGGAAATTTGAGCGGCCTAAACGGCAGTGAAGTTACCTATACGCCGGAGGCAAATTACTTTGGCAGCGACTCCTTCAACTTCAGGGCTGATGACGGCAGGAAAAATTCCAATATCGCCCGGATAAACATCAATGTCGCCGAGGTAAACGACCCTCCGCGGATTATCGGTTTCAGCGCACCCGCATCTATTACTGAACAGGAAAGGCCGCGGCTCAGTGTAATCGCCCTTGATGACGACGGAGATAACATCGCGTTCGTCTGGCAGCCCAGCGCTGGCACGGTCATCGGAAGTCTAGCAGAGGTAACCTACCAGCCTCCGGATGTGGATAGCGAGACTCGAATTACCATAACCATAGAGGCAGAAGATGGGCGAGAAGGCAAGGCTAATAAGGAAATATCTTTTATCGTTACACCGGTAGTGCTCCAGCACAAGCTGACATTGATCAGTGAACATGGCCGGGTGATAAAAAAAGTGGGCGATAACCAGACCACAGCAGAGCTTTTCTTGCAAGGCACAACGGTTACCCTTTTACCTGTGCCCGAACCCGGCTTTGAGTTTAAATCCTGGTTAATAGGCGACAGGGCCACAGCCGCCACGCCGCTCATTTTGACTATGGATGGCAATAAGACGGTCTTTGCCAACTTTGAAATCACTAAACATCAGTTAACCGTGAATAAAGGCAGCGGTTCAGGCACCTATGACCACGGCACAAGGGCAGACATCAGCGCTGAGCAGCCTCAGCCGGGTTACAGCTTTAGCAAATGGACAGGCGATGCGGAGAATGTCTCGGATGTCAATAGCCCATCCACGCAGGTAACCATACTCAGAGACACAACCATTGCCGCTGAATACAGCTTAGATACCTACACCTTAGATGTCTCTATTGAGCCTACGGACGCGGCTTTGGTGCGCAAATCTCCTGATAAAGAAATCTATCCCTACGGAGAAAATGTGAAGCTTACCGTTTCCCCTAAACCGGGATACGGCTTTACACACTGGGGTAAAGACGCGGAAGGAAAAGAGGATTCGGTTACGTTGCTGATGAACGGCAATAAGGCAGTAACTGCTAACCTGGCCCCGCTATCCTACAGCCTTAAGGCAACGGTTGAACCAGCAGGTTCCGGCAGGGTAAGGCTGACCCCGGAGAAAGCAACGTATCATTACGGAGAGCAAGTGACCCTGCTTGCTGAGCCTGAAACCGGATTTGAGTTCTTGCGCTGGTCAAAGCCAGCCAACAGCAGCGATAAAGAAATTACGATTACTATTGACGGCGATTTAGACCTTGCCGCGGTCTTTGGCGAAACGAGCAAACCTGCCACAGGCATTATTCCCGATAACGGCGCCGGGGCCTCAACCGGCGCGGATAATCTACCTGCCTTAGACAAGGGGGTTCCCGCTGCCGGCAGTAAGCCAGCACAACCCGCTGCGCCTGCGCCCGCTGCGCCGCTGGCGCCGGCCCCTGAGACAAAAGACAAGGCCGTAAATATAACCCGCGGCCTTAGCGTGCTCATTATTAGCCAGCCTGCCGTCCTGGCTAATCAAGAAGAAACTAAAAAGGCGCAGCCAGAAGCTGATAACCTGCGCCTTTCTGCCCTTGAACAGCAAGCCCCTCTTCAGCCCCCTGAGCAGGAAGATGCATATACGGTGGATGTGCAGCCTGAGCCTCTTGCTTACGAGCCGTCCCAGGGCGCAGTTTTCTATCCTGAAACCGAACCGGATATTCCCGCGTCTCTACAGCCGATGCTGACATCGCCGCCTGAATCAATGGCCTTGCCGTCTGGCCTTGCGACAGACAAACCTCAGTATGCGGAAGTTATTGAGACAAAAAGGGTGGCCTATTTCTGGAGGAACTATAAGTTGGAAATCCAGGGAAGCGAACTACCCGCAGTCTTCTGGGAGCTGGGGACAAATTCAAAGCTTCCCTACGGACTATCTTTGAACAATAAAGAAGGGACCTTATTTGGCTTTATCTGGGGAAAAACGCGCGCCGAGATACCCTTTATCGTTACCCTCTCGGATGAGTCGCGCCATGAGGTGACCGGAATATTGGAGGTTAAATAGAAATGCGGAAGATAATTCTTTCTCTTACCGCGCTGATCTTTTTGTGCTGGCAGGCAGGGTATGCGGGAGAGAATTTTTACATTTCTCCGAATGGAGATGACCGGAATCCCGGGACGATTGAACTTCCCTGGAAGACCTTTGAGCGCGCCTTTGACGCTGCTGAACCTGCGCATTTTAGCGGAGGAAATACCCTCTATCTGCGTGAAGGAATACATCGATTTCCCTACACTAATTATAATCAACTCCTGAATACTAATCTGTTTAGCGGCACGCAGGCTGAGCCAAC
>MHHD01000034.1 GCA_001805895.1 Omnitrophica WOR_2 bacterium RIFCSPLOWO2_12_FULL_51_8
TGTAACCAATTACCTTACCTAACTACTAAACCGGCCTCCTTACCCTTACCCAGCAACCTGCAAGATTTAGTTTAGCAATGCGCTACCCTCTACTTTCCGATGGAATACCGCGTACAACGTGGGGACAAAAAGCATGGTAATCAGGGTTGAGACCGAGAGCCCGCCCAGCATGGTGATCCCCAGCGGCTGCCAGACCTCCGAGCCTTCGCCGCGGGAAATCGCCAGCGGCAATAATCCCACCAAGGTGGTGATTGTAGTTATCAGCACCGGTCGCAGGCGGTCCCTGCCTCCCGTAGTTACTGCCTCATACATCGTCATCCCGCGAGCTCGCAGGATGGCGATGTAACTGACTAAGACGATGGCATTATTCACCACGATCCCCATCAGCATCGCCACCCCGAGGAAGGTGATGATGCTTAAAGTGGTGCCGGTAAGAATAAACCCTAAAATTACCCCGATAAAGGTAAAGGGGATGGCGAACATAATGATAAACGGGTCTAAGAGCGACTCAAACTGCGCCGCCATCACCATATAGACTAGGCAAATACCCAAAATCAGTAAAAGGGCCAGGTCCTTAAAGGCCTTTCTCTGCTCTTCGGCCTCGCCGCCGAAATTAATCAGGATATCCGCGGGGATAGTCAGCTTGCGCAACCCCTTTTGCAGGTCATCGATAATTTTCCCGGCGGAACGTTGGTAAGTATTGCACTCTACCCGCACGATCCTTTCGCGGTTCTGCCGCTCGATCACCTCCGGTCCCTTGGTTTCGTAAATTTTGGCAAAGTTAGAGAACTTAATCAGGCTGCGGGTTGCCCCTTCCAAGAGCGGGGAGCGTTCCAGCGGCTCAAAAGAGGTCTTCTCTTTCGGCAAAGGCGCGATCACCGAAAGGTTCTCGATGTCCTCTATTTTCTGGCGCGATGACTCCTGCAGGCGCACATAAATATCGTAGGTCTTGCCCTTTTCGCGGTATTTGCTAGCAGTGGAACCCTGGATAAAAGTCTTTAAGGTATCGGCGATGGTATTCATATCCAGTCCCAGGGCATTGGCCTTTTGGCGGTCCACCTCGATCTTTAATTCCGGCCGGTTGGCCTCGCGCGAGATACTGGCATCCACCGCCCCGGGGATTTTTTCCATCAGCGCCTTGATTTCCGCGGCCAGGGCGCCGGTCTCTAAGAATGAATGGCCGATGATCTCCACCTGAATGCTCTTGCCGCCCGTCCCGGTGATCAGGCGTCCCAGGGGGTTGCCGGTAGAGATATCGGTCTTCAAGACTCCGGGAATATTTTTTATCCTGGCTCTGACTGCCTGAGCCACCTCCTTTACCGAACGCTTCCGCTTGGTCTTTGGCAGTAATTTTGCCCCGGCAGTAATAATGTGCGTGCCAGAGATATTGCCCATAGAGCGGCCGACACCGGTAACCGCACCGCTGCGCACATAATAATACCTTGCCTCCGGCACGCTATCTTTCAAGATCTTTTCAATGCGCTTAGCCGCTTGATCGGTCACCTCTAAGCGGGTGCCGATCGCCAGATGCACGGTCATCCGCAGGTCGCCGCTATCCTCCTCGGGGATGAATTCGCTGCCCACAAAACGAGCCAGTAATAAGCTAAGGAGAAAGGCGGCGCTAAAAGAGATAAGCACCATTTTTTTGTGCTGCAGGCACCGGCCCAGGGATTTGGCGTAAAAATCTTCGGCGCGCTTAAACCAGTTTTCCGAGAGCTGGTAAAACCTGGCGAAAAATTTGAACCTGTATTGGCCGCGGTTACGGCTGGGCCGCATCCATTGTGAGCAGAGCATCGGGCTAAAAGTTACGGCGGTAAAAAGCGAGGCCAAGAGTGTTACCGTCACCACCACTGCCAGTTCGCCGAACATAATCCCCACCACCCCGGGGAGAAAAAGCATTGGCAGGAATACTACTACCGTAGTAAAGGTGGAGGCGGCGATCGCCAGGGACATCTCTGCTGCCCCGAAAATCGCCGCTTCCTGCGGCCGCTGCCTTCGCTCCAGTCTGCGGTAGACATTATCCACCACCACGATCGCATTATCCACTACCATACCGGAGGCAATGGCCACCGAAGAAAGGCTGATAGTGTTAATCGTCTTGCCGGATAAAAACAGATAGATAAAACTGATTAAAAGCGAAAAGGGGATAGTCAGGGCAATAATCGCGCTGGGGGCGAACTGGCGCAGGAAAAACCAGACCACCAGGATGACTAAAACGATTGCCAGCCAGACCGATGATCTCAGGGAATTCAGGGAATCAATGATGTCTCTGGAGGTATCAAAGATAATCGTCGCGCGCACATCCCGGGGCAGGGCCTTTTTCAATTCCTCCATTTTTTTCTTCACCCGTTCAGCCACCTCCACGGTGTTGGTGCCGCTCTGCTTCTGCACCATCATGATCAGGCCTGGCTGCTCGTTGATGCGCACGATACTGGTAACTTCCTTGAAGCTATCCTCAACGCGCGCCACGTCTTTTAAATAGACCGGCTGATTGTTGCGTTTGCCTAAAATCACCCGGTTAATTTCTTCCGGCGCGGCAAATTCGCCCGGCAGCCGGATAAAATAATCCGTCAGGCCGGTCTTTAAGTTCCCCAGGGGCTGGGTAACATTTTCCTGTTTTAAGGTATTGCGGATATCCAGGATAGAGAAGCCGTATCCTTCTAAGCGCCGGCGGTCCAGCCAGATATTAATCTGCCGCTGCAGGCCTCCGCCCTGGATTAAAACCGTGCCCACGCCGGGCAGCTGCCGCAAGGCATCGCCCACCCGTTTATCAATCAAATCATATAGCTCCGGATAATGTTCTCTGGCGGTGATGCCCATCACGATGATCGGGATATTGGCGGTGTTAAATTTAAAGAGGAAGGGATTGTCCATTTCATCCGGGATGTCCGGCAGGACGCGCTTGGCCAGATCAATGCGGTCGCGGATGTCATTGGAGGCCTCATCAAGGTTAGTGCCCCAGATGAATTTCAGGGAAATTACCGAAGCGCCCTCCGCAGAAGTAGAGGTGATTTTTTCCAGGCCGGGCGTAGTGCCCAGCTGGTTCTCCAGCTCCTCGGTAACCTTGATCTCTACATCCTCGGGGCTGGCGCCGGGATAATTGGTGATCACCGTGATAATCGGCGGTTCGATCTCCGGAAGCATATCTATGCCGATGCGGGTAAAGCTGTAAAGCGCCAGGATGATAATCGAGGAAAAAATCATCAGGTTGGTCACCGGCTTCTTTACCCCGAATTCAGGCAGATTCATCTATTCCTCAATCTCTACGTTTACCGGCGCGCCTTCAGAGAGGCGCTGCTGGCCCATGGTTACGACCAGGTCTTGCGCCTTCAGGCCCTCTTTGACCTCATAATAGGGCCCCTGGCGCAGGCCGAGAGTAATCTGTTTTAAAACCGCCTTATTGTTTTCTATCACGTAGACGTAGGTATGCGGCTCTTTACCGATAACCGCTTCTTGCAGGATTACCGGCGCCTCCATCCCCTGCTGGATCACTAACTTTACCGTGGCAAACATCCCGGATTGCAGCTTATGCTCAGGATTGTCCACGCTGATCTCTACCGGCGCGGTGCGCGTGCCCACATCCACCATTGGCGTAATCTTAGTTACCCTGCCGGGAAATTCCTCTTGTGGGTAGGCATCAACGGTAAGCGCGGCCTGGGCGCCGAGTGAAATTTTCGGGAGATATTTTTCCGGGATAGCCAGGTCAATCTTCACCTGGTCCATGCTCACCACCAAGGCGATGGCAGTCTGCGCAGTGACGTTCTGCCCGATATCCACGTAGACCCGGCCGACCACGCCGGTTAAAGTGCTTTCTACCGGCGCCTTTTCGAATTTCAGCCCCACCTCATCGCGATCAAGGTAAACAATCACCTCTCCTTTTTTTATTGGGCTGTTGTCTTCCTTGACTTTTTCTATTACCTTTCCGCTGACCCTGGGGTAAATCACCGCCTCGTCCTTGGCCTTGATATCCCCGATATATTCCAGGGCCTCGCTTAAGGCCTCTAATCTGGCCCTGCTGGCCTTAACCGGAATGACTTCCGGGCCATTACCTTTATCCGCCTTCCTCCCGCAGCCGAATATAAGGATTAGGAAAAGCGCGGCGATGAATATTTTGCGGCTTTGCATCAGGACCCTCCGGTCGCCTTTTCAAAACTGCTCTTGGCAATCAAGTAATCGTAGACCGCCTCGTTCTTCTTGAATTGCGCCACCCCGCTTTTTAAGCCGGCGTCACTTAAGCCCAGGGTGCTGACAATCCCCTGCCGGTATTGTTCCCGGGCGCTGGATAAATTATCAATGTAAAATTTCAAGTCGGATTCCACGGCAGCGATTTTGGCGATGCCGTCTTTCAGGGCCAGATAGGCGTCTTTGAGCTCCAGCGCGATATCCTTAATCTTTTTCTCCTTCAGCAGGCGGGTCTGCTCTAGATCCACCATTGCCTGCTCCACCTTGGCCTTGGTTTCCCAGCCGTCAAATACCGGCCAGGAAAAAGTAAGGCCGGTAGTATTGTAATCATTCCAATGCTTTGCCCCTCCGGAAGAGCTGGTAACAGTGCCGGCAGTGGCGATCGTGCCGCTGGAGGAACGGCTGAAATATTCCCAGGAGGCATAGATCGTAGGACGCCCCCCGGCCTTGGCGATTTCGATGGAATGCTTATCCGCCCTTTCCTGCGCCTCATACTGCCGGATCTCCGGCCGGTTCTTTAGCGCTAAAAGAAATGCCTGGTCAAAAGCCACCTCGCGCTCCGCATAAGCGAATTGGCCCTGCGGCCGCACCAAGACATCCTTGTCCAGATAGAGCAGGTTATTCAACAGGGCCTGGGCAGACTCTGCCTGATTCAGCGCTGCCTTATATGCCTCCTCGGCATTGCTCAAGGAGGCCTCAACCTTCAGGATTTCCGATTCCGGGACCTCCCCGGACTTGTAGCGCAGGCGGTTAAAGTCAAGGTGCGCCGCGGTATTCTCGACGATGTTGCGGTTGAGCTGTGCGTATTCCCTGGCCAAGAGCAGGGTGTAAAAGGCCTTTTCCACATTCGCCTTTAACTCCTGATTAGTCCTGTCTAAGATGCGCTGCTCAACCTCAAATTTATCGCCCTGATAGCGGATGGTGTTGATAATTTTCCCGCCCTGGAAGAGAGTCTGTTTGACGGTGGTCTGGGTGGTGGTAAGGGCAAGGTCTTTTCGGGTGAGGCCTTTGGTGTCGGTCCAGCCGCCCAGGAAATCCAGGCTGGGAAAAACATCGGACCAGGCCTCGTTGATCTTGAATTTGGCCTTTTTTACCTCTGCGCTTTTTAAGAGGACATCCCGGTTATCGCGCAGGCCGATGGCCACTGCCTCTTCGACGGTAAGAAAGATTTCTTCGGCGCAGAAAATAGGCCCGGCAGCCAAAACTAAAATCAAGCTTAAAATTACGGCCCTCATCGGCTAAAGAAGCATTGCTTTTAGGCTGGGGGCGGCCGCTAAAGCAACGGCGCTGAATGCCAACAGGAGCCAGCCCATCCTGCGGGTATTGCGCAGTTCCTTTTCCATGGAGATAGGCGCTATCCTCCAGTTGATCTTGGCGTAGAAATTGATCTCTAGGTCTATCGCATAAGCCGGGTTGCAGATAAAAAGCAGGCCGCAGTATAAACCAAAAAGCGAGATGCCTATCACAACCGGTAAGAGCGGGATGAGGGAAAGTTTGGCAATGACAATTTCAAATATTTCGATCACGGCAGGCTCCGGATAAGACGCTGTAAAAATTTATACTCGGCCTCCACCATCTGCAGGTTGTGCTCCGAGATATAGACCTGGGAGGGCTGTTTCTTGTTTTCCAGCGAATTGATCAGCTGCCTTAAAGAGCGGGCGAGTTTCTTTAATAGGAGGATGCGGCCGCGTAATCTGCGCCGGGCTGCTGCCGCGGGCAGATAGCGCAGGAAATACAGGCTTAAATCCAAACTGAACTGCGGGCGCTTAAAACTCAGCAGGCTTTTGTTTAAAAGCCCCCTAAACCTGTTTTCACCTTCCGGGGTCAGGTAATAGACGATGCGCTCGGGGCGCCTGCCCGGCCTGGCGGCACGTTTTGCCACCAGCCCTTTTTTCTCCAGTACCTTCAGGGGATAGTATATCGAGATGACGTCGATTCCGGCAAAAAGGGAAATGATCTCCTTGATCTTTCTTTTTATATCGTAACCGTGCTTCGGCCCCTCTTTGAGCAGGCCTAAAAATAGCATTTCCTGTCCAATCACTTTACCGCCCCAATCGACCGGAATTTCTTATATCTTAGTTTCAATAACTCATCCTTACTCAGGCCTTTTAATTCCTTCAAATTTTTCAGGATGGCCGCCTTGATATTCTGGGCCGCCTCTTGGGGATTGCGGTGCGCCCCGCCCAGGGGCTCCGGTATAATCTCGTCGATAATCCCCATTTTTAAGAGGTCCGGGGCAGTCAACTTCAGCACCTCGGCCGCCTCCGGCGCCTTTGCCCCGTCCTTCCATAATATCGCCGCGCACCCCTCCGGCGAAATCACCGAATAATAACCGTTCTCCATTACGCAGACCCTGTCGGCGATGCCGATGCCCAACGCGCCTCCGGAGCCGCCCTCGCCAATCACCGCCGCAACGATCGGGGTAGCGATACTGCTCATCTCCCGTAAATTCAAGGCGATCGCCTGCGATTGCCCGCGCTCTTCCGCGCCGATCCCCGGATAGGCGCCGGGGGTATCAATAAAAACCACGATGGGCAGGGCAAACTTTTCCGCCAGCATCATTGCCTTCAGGGCCTTGCGGTAGCCTTCAGGGTGCGCGCAGCCGAAGTTGCGTTTCAGGTTCTCCTTGGTATCCCTGCCCTTTTGGTGCCCGATGACCATGATTTTCTGGTGGTCTAATTTAGCCAGTCCGCAGACTAACGCCTTATCGTCGGCAAAGGCGCGGTCGCCGTGCAGCTCCAAAAAACCACTCATCAGCATGCTCACGTAATCCAACGTATACGGCCGGGAGGGATGCCGGGCAATCTGCACCCTCTGCCAGGCAGTCAGGCTGCTATAGGTATGCTCTTTTAAATGAGCCAGCTTTTCCTCCAGCCGCTTGACTTCCGAAGAGAGATCGATCTTTTTATCGGAGACGAAGTTCTTGAGCTCCTGGATTTTTTTCTCCAGCTCGACAATAGGTTTTTCGAAATCTAATCCGGCCATAAAATTAACGTATAGCGGTTAACGTATAGTAAATACATAGATGAAACTAATACAAACGAACTAAATAAATTGACATATCGTATTGCGCAGATGATCACAGATGAGAAGATACAGATGGGCACAGATATTGTTTGATGTTATCTGTGTTCATCTTGCGTCTTTTCATCTGTGCCAATCTGTGTATATTCGCTGTTATATAATGTAAGAGTATTTAATGCGCTTGTATTAGTCGACGATGGTGACTTCCGTGCCCGGGGGGACGATCAAATACAACTCCTCAACTTCGGGATTGCTCATGCGCACGCAGCCCTGGGTAACCTGCCTGCCCAGGTCCTGCGGCTGGGTGGTGCCGTGGATGCCGTAGCCGGGTAAATCGAACCCCAGCCAGCGCGTGCCCAGGATATTCTCCGGGCTTTCTGCCGGCACGACCGCCCCGGCCTTAAACCAGGTTGGATTGATTAACTTGGAGGCGATTTTAAAATTACCGGCGGGGGTAGAATTATTTTTGCCGGTAGAGACAATGTAGGTCTTGATGATTTCCTCATTGGCTTTTAAGAGCAGGGTATTCTGCGATTTATCGACCAGGATGCTAAACGGCGCAGTCCAGACTTTGATTTTCTTCCCGGGGACAATAGTATCCGTCGCTAAACCGTTGCATTTCTTAATCAGCTCGGACGTGGTATTATGCGCCCTGGCGATCTTAGAAAGGGTATCTCCGGGCTTGATTTCATAAAGCAGGCTGCCGGCAGTTATCCGGGGAGAAAATAATAATTTAATATTAATATTTTCCAGCTCTTTCTGCCATTTCATCACCTCGGCGGAATTGCTGAAATCCATAATCAATTTCTGCCACACGCCCTTTGCCTCCGGGAGCTTTCCCCTGGCCGCCAGGTCTTTGGCCTGACTGACCAGGCTTGACTGGGAAACGGCATTATTCTTTCCGGCCGGGGCGGCATCGCGGCCGAGAAATAAAATCAGTAAAACTGCCAAGACAGCCAAAAAGAAAACGGCTAAAGTAATCAACAATTTTTTCTTCACCATTCCTCCTATCCGGCCAAGAAAGCGATAATCACACCCAAAAGGAATCCCGCGATCACTTCTACCGGTGTATGCCCGATGAGCTCACGCAGGCGCCCCTCGTCAATCCTGCCCTGCCAATAAATATCTTCGGTGATCTTATTCAAGATGCGCGCCTGCCGCCCGGTAGCGCGGCGCACCCCCTGGGCATCGAACATTACCACCAGCGCAAACGACGCCGCCAGCGCAAAGTGGACGCTGGCGAAACCGTAATTCAGGCCGACGGCCGTGGCTAAACAGGCTGCCCCGGCGGTATGGCTGGAAGGCATGCCTCCGGTGCCTACGAACCAGCGGAAATCAAACCGCTTTTGCCGGACAACGCCAATAATCACTTTAATCGTCTGCGCGATCAACCAGGCAGCAAACGTAGCGAGAAGTATCTTATTCTTTGCTATTTCCGGGAAAATGCCTCTCATTGCCCTTTGGCCGGCTGCGGCGCAGGAGCTACTTCTATGATTAATTTGGCAGGAAAAGTTGGTTGTCCGTCTTTGAATAAGAACCCGCGGTTACCCTTTATGACTCTCTCCGGATGCTCCTGCGGCTTCTGCCGCGGCCGCAACCCTTGTCGTATCTGGATCCTCAGCTCCCGGATGGCCTTTTGCAATTCCTCCAGAGAATTGAATTTCGCCTTCAACGTTTCGTTTTCCCGGAATAATTCCGTATTCCTCTGCTTGGCAGCGGCGTTTTCTGACCTGAGCACGGCGAATCTCGCATTTAAATCATCTAACTCCTTTTGGATGCCGTAAGCCTGCCGGAAAAGCTTATCCAGCCTCTTCCTGCCGGCCATTAAAGTATCTTCCAGCTTAAGGTTTTTCTGGGTAATTTTTGACTGGACCTCTTTCTCTTTCTCTAATGTTTGCAATAGGTTTTGTTGCTTCTCTTCTAAGTTAGAGACCTGACGTTTTAGCTGCTCTATGGTATCCAGCAGGCCATACTTTTCCCGCATAGCCAGGGTATATTTGTAAACGCTAAAAAAGGCGACTCCGGCCAAAAGGACGATGGCGATATTCTTAAGGTGCGATTTATTCATCAAGCAGTATTATATAATCGGGGTAGCTAAATTGCAAGGGAATTTTGGTTAGATTCGGCTGGTTAAGACGTCTCTTAAGGCAGGAGGTGATCAGATGCTGGCAAAGGTATTAAGTTACGGGCTCTTGGGTATGGAGGCTTATCCGATTGAGATAGAGGTGGACGTTTCCTCAGGCCTTCCGGCAGTGAGCTTTGTCGGCCTGGCAAATACGGCAATCCGGGAAAGCAAAGAGCGGGTAAAATCCGCGATTAAGAATTCGGGCTTCCGCTGGCCGGGCGAGCGGATTACCGTAAGCTTAGCGCCTTCGGATATCAAGAAAGAGGGCGCATGTTTTGACCTGGCAATTGCCTTAGGGATATTGGGGGCTACCGAACAGCTTGACAGCAGCCGCCTGCAAAATTATTATTACCTGGGCGAATTGGCGCTGGACGGGGCCTTACGGCCGGTGCGCGGGATCCTGCCTATAACTTTGGCCTCCGCCAAATCAGGAATAAAAAAACTGATCGTGCCGCTGCCGAATGCCGGCGAGGCGGCGGTCGTTGCCGAGACACAGGCTTATGGCTTAAAGAGCCTGCGCGAAACCGTGGAATTCCTGAATAGCCCGGAGATGCTTAAACCCTCTAAGGTGGATTTACTCAGCCTCTTCCGGCAGAATTCCGTTTATCAGGTGGATTTTTCGGAAGTCAAGGGGCAACATCTGGCAAAGCGGGCGCTGGAGGTGGCGGTGGCCGGCGGGCACAACATCCTGATGCTTGGGCCGCCGGGAAGCGGGAAAACCATGCTTGCCAAACGCATCCCGGGGATTATGCCTGACCTGACCTTAGAGGAGGCGCTGGAAATCACCAAGATCCATTCCGTGGCCGGCACCCTGCAGAATAAAAACGGCCTGATGGCTACCCGCCCATTCCGCAGCCCGCACCATAGCATTTCTAACGTAGCCTTGGTAGGCGGCGGCTCTATCCCGCAGCCCGGAGAAATCAGCCTGGCGCATCAGGGGGTCTTATTCTTGGACGAGCTCCCGGAATTCCACCGCGACTGCTTAGAGGCCCTGCGCCAACCCTTGGAGGATGGCTCAATCCGGGTTTCGCGGATAATAAAATCCCTCTGCTTCCCGGCCTCACTGGTGCTGGTAGCGGCAATGAATCCCTGCCCCTGCGGCGCGCTTGGCCAGCATAAAAACACCTGCCGGTGCTCAACCACCCAAATCGCCCGCTACCGGGCAAAAATCTCTGGGCCGCTGTTGGATAGGATAGATATACATATAGAAGTCCCTGCTGCAAGATATTCGGAGCTATCTAGCAACCTACCAGCGGAAAGCTCCGCACAAATCAAAGAAAGGGTAAATAAGGCGCGTGTAATTCAGAGGGAGAGGTTTAAGGATGAAGGAATTTTATGCAATGCTCTTATGAGCCACAAACAGGTAAGAAAATTCTGCACCTTAGGCAAAGAGGAAAGCGAGTTGCTTAAAATGGCTATGACTGAACTGAATTTTTCTGCCAGAGCATATGACAAAATATTGAAAGTATCCAGGACTATTGCAGACCTTGCCGGCTCAGAACAAATAAAAACCGAGCACTTATCAGAGGCAATACAGTATCGGAGCTTAGACAGGGATTTTTTTGTTTGAGATATTTTCATAGAGCCTCCGTGCTAATGTAGCGTAAATGATTTTTTTGACCGCTTTAATTTACTTTGCCTTCGAAGCCCTACTTCCACACCTTCAACTGGCTGAATTACACTTTAACCTACAGTCGTCTCTAATTTCTTGAATCGCTCAAATATATCCTGCCTCAAATCGTCTATATACGGATCCGGACCGTTTTCTTTTTCAACCATAAGGCAGCCCTTGCTAGTCTTGCGTTTAAAATAAGATGAAAGATTTTTGGGGATATCTTTAAAATAGCCCTGTTTATAATAATCCATTTGTCCTCCTCTTTTAATTAAAAAAGGCAACCCTATTTTAGAGTTGCCTTATCACTTAACTTAAATTTTTAAGCATTTATTCCATAAATTAAGACTGGTATATCAATATCAGAAACTCCTCTATGCTCTAAATCCCAAACAAACTGTTCAAAATAAGACACTCCTGTTGACATAGATTCTGCGAGTGCTTTTATAGGAACTATCTCTATACCATACTTTATATAGCCTAACTTATTAAATATAGTCATCTTGGCACACACGTTATAAACCATAAAGGCATACTTGCCGAATTGTAGTTCAATACCTACATTCCTTTTAACAAAATCCATCTCACGAAAAGCCCCTTTTGTTTCTTTATCTTTATATTCATTCAAGTAGAAATCTGTCGGATAGTCACATTTTATCCTAACTGTTTTCCATCTCTTCTTCTTAAATTTAGATTTAAATGCTTCATTTAATTTGATAGGGCTAAATAACATTTTTCCTTTCATTGTCTTTTCTTTACTCTTCTTAATCTTATATTTTGAGGCATCAATGGAAGAAATAATATCTTTTATCTCTGTAATCAATTCTGGATGATGGCGTTCAATAATTTCCTTACCTTTGTTGAAAGAGTAAATCCCTACTATCTTCATTATTTTCAAGCCTCGCTTTCCATTCTATGGGCATTTGAGAAACTTTTTCTCTACCAGTAGGTATAAATATGGGTTTTCCTATGGGTCTTATTTTTAAATCGCCAGAGAAATAATCTTTTATTCTTTTTTCTGCTATTTCAATATATATCTTTTCTTTATCGCAACCTACCGTCTTTCTATTATTTTTTATTGAGGCGATAAGTGCAGAACCCACTCCACAATAAGGATCTAACACCCAATCATTCTTATCCGTTAATGCCAGAATACACCGCTCAACAAGTTCTATTGGAAACTGACAGGGGTGAATGGTCTTTTCTGGGTGATTTGACTTTACGTTTGGTATATTCCATACCTCTTTATCCCAATCTTCCTTTACAACTGTCCAAACATCAGATGGATTCTTACCAAGGGGATTGCACGATGGCTTCCCTTTTAATTTCCCTTTAAAATGCCGTTTCCCAGGATATTTAGAAGGGACTCTTACATTATCAAGATTGAACTTAAATGAATCGCTTTTACTAAACCAGATAATACTTTCATATCTTCCAGAAAATCTTTTGCTTGCGTGGAGACCGTGTCCAAAATGCCAGATTATTCTATTTCTTAATTTTAAACCTTGCTCCTTAAAAATTGGATAATAGTAAATATCTAAAGGAAAGACTTCGCCTTTATTAACAAAATTTCCTACCTCCCAACATAAACTACCATCATCTTTTAATACTCTTACAAGTTCGGCAATAACTGGCTTTTGCTGGGATAGGTAATTTCCAATATCTACTTTCTTTTCATACACTTTGCCGAGATTGTAAGGGGGAGAAGAAATTATTAGAGAAATTACATCATCAGGAATAGTCTTTAGAAAGTCAAGCGTATCACCTAAATGAAGAATTATCTGTTTCTTATCACTAAATTGACTACTAATTTCTATATTCTTTTTAAATAGTGTTGTCATATCATTCATTATTGTTCAACTGAATATATTATACCACCGTTTATATGAAATTTAATCTTTTTCTTATCCACATATAATAGACGTAACAGATAACAAAATCTAACAGGAATTTTAATTATTTCGTTGCCAAATCAATTTTGTTTACTGCGGTCTTAAGGTCTTCTCCGTTAATATGAAGGTAACGTTCGGTAGTGCGGAGGTTACGGTGGGATAATAATTCTTTTATGGTTAGGATATTCTCACCTTGCTTCAAAAGGGCGGTATGCTAAACTTAGTTGAGAATCGGGAAGCCGTTTAAAGAAAAAAGGCTTGAAACGCAGGCAAGGTTCCTCGACAATAT
>MHHD01000035.1 GCA_001805895.1 Omnitrophica WOR_2 bacterium RIFCSPLOWO2_12_FULL_51_8
GAGTGGAGAAGATAAATTTGCTGGCGAGTCGAGAATATAGGGGGATATTTCCCTTCGGCAACAGACTCTTTAATAATTAGTTACCGCTGAAAAACCCTCTCCTTTTATCGTCGGAGAGCCTTAAAAATTGTTGATAATATTCTCCTCAAAGTGCATGTAGGGAATTTGCTATAATATCGTCGAGAAGCGCGCATTTAACAACAAATGAGGAGGCCGATATATGTATACCAAAGAATCAGAAGAGCATCAGTTTAGTTTCACCCACGACTGGTTTGTCGTTCCCGAAGTTGACGGAAACCACGAACTTATCAAAATATCCAAAGCAATAGACTGGGTGTCGGTATCAGAGAAGCTCTCCCGTTTCTATTGCGCTGATAATGGCCGTCCAGCCAAACCATCCCGCGCTAAGGCCGGGCCATTAATCTTAAAACACTTATACTGTTACTCTGATACCGAATTGAGAGAAATGAATTGATTTTTGGTTATCCTGTGTTATCTTATTGTTAGATATCCGCAAGGGGAGGCATCTGGTGGAAAAGGAACTGAAAATGAATCCCACAAACGCCGCGACATAGAGCGGTGGGTGGAAAACGTCATAAATTGCGCCCTTGACGCAGGCGAAATTATCCTTGCCTCGAAAAAGAAGAAAATACCCGATTACTACCGGGATGTCTTTATCCAACTTGGCCTGCTGCCGGAGTTTAAGTCTTTGGATACCGCAAAATTTACTGTCTGGGTTAAGCTGCGCAATATCCTGGCGCATGAATATCTGGACCTGAAGTGGGCACGGATTAATGCCTTCGCCAAAGACAGCCACCCGTATTTCCTTAAGTTCCTGGAAAGCGCAAAGAAATTTCTCGCCTCCACTTAATAATTGCCCTCGACATAAGTCAATGCATATGATAAAATATTTACCTTTATGACACCCGGCCATATAGGATTGGCCGGTGTTCATTTGCTATGAAGGGGCAAAAGATGCGGGAATACCTGAAGTTACTGCGGTTTGTCCGGCCTTACCTGGGGCTTTTTTCCCTGGCCTCGGTATGCATGATTTTTTCCTCGATTTTTGACGGCGTATCGCTGGGGATGATCATCCCCTTCGTGGACCGGGTTTTCACCAACAAAAAAATCATCATCCCGGCAAAGCTGCCGGGCCTCCTGGCCGCTTTTATCGAGAAGGTAAACAGCATCCCGGCAGAGGCGCTGTTAGTCTACATGATTACCGTCCTGATCGCGCTTTTCCTGTTAAAGGGGTTTTTCGGCTACTGGCAGGGTTACTTGATGTCGGACATCGGCCAGCGGGTAGTGCGCGATATCCGGAACCGGCTCTACAGGCATCTGCAGCAGCTGTCGTTAGATTATTTTACCCATAAGCGCGGCGGCGAGATGATCTCCCGCGTCACTAACGATGTGAAGCTGGTGGAAAACGCGGTTTCTTACGGCTCGACGGATTTAGTCTACCAGACGAGTTTAGTGATCATTTATCTATGCCTGACGATTTTCCTCTACTTTAAGCTGGCGATTATTTCCATTATCCTGGTTCCCCTAATCACTTTCCCCATCATTAAGGTGGGCAGGATCCTGCGGAAGCTCTCCCGGAGTTCCCAGGAGAAAATGGCGGATATCAATTCCCTGCTCTACGAGACGATCATCGGCACGCGCATTGTCAAGGCCTTTAATATGGAGGATTACGAGGCGGAGAAATTCGGCCGGGCCAACCACAGTTATTATAAGCTGTCGATGAAATCAATCAGGCGGCTTTTAGTCTTAAGCCCGCTGACCGATTTTTTAGGCGTGTTGGCAGCGGCCTTGATCGTCTACTGGGGCGGCAGGGATATAATTTCCGGCAGGATTTCTTTCGGCGTTTTCGGGGTCTCTATGGGCGCGCTTTTATCGTTGATCCGGCCGTTCAAGAAATTAAGCCAGGTCAATTCCATTAATCAGCAGGCAGTGGCGGCCAGCGAGCGCATCTATGAAGTCCTGGAGACTTCCTCTTCGGTAGTGGATCAGCCAGGCGCCCCGGAATTAAGCGGTTTCCAGGAGAAAGTGGTTTTCCAGGGGGTGGATTTCAGCTATGCGGCCCATCCGGTTTTATACGCCATTGACCTGGAAGTGAGAAAAGGAATGACGTTGGCAATCGTTGGCCCGTCCGGCAGCGGCAAGACCACCCTGGTGGATTTGCTCCCGCGTTTTTACGACCCCAAAAAAGGGAGTATCTTGATCGACGGGATTAATATCAGGGGCGTCAGCCTGAAATCCCTGCGCCGGCAGGTCGGCTTGGTCACTCAGGAAACCATCCTCTTTAACGATACGATCCGCGCCAATATCGCCTACGGCAGGCAGGGGGCCCAGGAGGCGGCAATCGAACAGGCGGCAAACCAGGCCTATGCTCTTGATTTTATCCGTCATCTGCCGCAGGGCTACGATACGGTAATCGGCGACCGCGGGATGAAGCTTTCCGGCGGAGAGCGCCAGCGGATTGCCATTGCCCGGGCCCTGTTGAAAGACCCGCCTATCTTGATCCTGGATGAGGCCACTTCCCAGTTAGATTCGCAGGCAGAGCGGATTGTGCAGAGCGCCCTGGACAGGCTGATGCAGGGCAGGACAGTCTTTGTGATTGCCCACCGCCTTTCCACGGTAAGGAACGCGCATAAGATTGTCGTGCTGGACAAAGGCAGGATAGTGGAAGAGGGCAGCCATGATGAGCTTCTGCGCAAGGATGGGCTCTACAGGCGGCTTTACCAGCTGCAGGAGCTTGCCAATCCGCAGTAAAATCGGGTAAAAAAAGTTGCATATCGGAGTTATTATGCTATAATTCTAAAATTACCCTCAATCTTGACCCTTCGACGCAGGCCACGGCTTCCAGCCGTGGGCCTTTGCTCAGGGTTCCGCCCCACGGGCGGAATAGAAAGGCGCCACGGGCTTTGCCCATGGGGCTCCACTGGGATTATGAGGCAATAACCAAACAGAGGAGGAAGCAACGTGCCATCAGAATTAATCAAACAGCTTTTGGAGGCAGGGGTGCATTTTGGGCACCAGAAAAAACGTTGGAACCCCAAGATGAAAAAATTTATCTTCGGCGAGAGAAGCGGGATCTACATCATTGACCTGGAAAAAACCGAGGAATGTATCAATCACGCCCGGGACTTTCTGCTGGAGCTTAGCGGCAAAGGCGAATTTGTGCTTTTTGTGGGCACAAAAAAGCAGGCGCAGGAGGTGGTGCTGGAGGAGGCGCGGCGCTGCGGGATGTACCATGTCACTGTCCGCTGGCCGGGGGGCCTGCTGACCAACTTTGCCACCATCAAGAAGAGCATCAACCGCCTAAAAAGCATTGAGAAGATGCGCGAAGACGGGACCTTCGCCAAATTAACCAAAAAAGAAGTCGCCCGCCTGGAAAAAGAGCTGGGCAAGCTCAATAAGAATTTCTCCGGGATCGTGAATATGGAACGTATGCCCAAGGCGGTATTTATCGTGGATACCAAGAAGGAGGATACCGCTGTCCGGGAAGCCAAGCGTCTGTCTATTCCGATTATCGGGCTGATCGATACCAATTCCAACCCTGATTTAGTGGCTTACCCTATTCCGGGGAATGACGACGCCACCAAGTCTATCCGCCTCATCACTCACCTGATGGCCGATGCCTGTATCGAAGGGCGGAAGAAATTTTTGTCGTATCTATCCCAGGAGGGCGTGACCAGGCAGCAGGCGCCGGCGGAAAAATCGCCGGAGCCCGAGGGGCCGGTCCTCCTGCCAGAGGAAGAGGTTAAGATCAAAGAGATCGCCGAGATCGTGGATACCGTCGAGCCGGCGGAAGGCGAGGCCAAGCTGGCCAAAAAGGCCAGGCTAAAAAGGCCGGAAGAAAAACCCCGCTTAAAGAAAAAATAAGGAAGGGCAAATTAAATGCGCATATCCGTGGAGACAATCAAGGAATTGAGGAATATGACTTCTGCCGGCATCGCCCAGTGCAAGAAGGCGCTGGAAGAAACAGGCGGCGACCTGAAAAAGGCCGCCGCGTGGCTGCGCAAACAGGGCCTGGAGATTGCTGCCAAGAGGCAGGCGCTCGGCGCAAAAGAGGGCCGGGTCGAGGGGTACGTGCACGCCGGCAATAAAATCGGCGCGCTGATCGAGGTAAATTGCGAGACCGATTTTGTCGCGCGTAACGAAGAGTTTGCGCGGTTCTGCAAGGACCTGGCGATGCAGGTGGCGGCGATGAACCCCGCCTACATAAAGGGCGAGGATGTGCCGGAGAGTGTCTTAGGGCAAGAGAAAAATAAGGAGTTATTTTTAAAAGAGCATTGCCTGTTGGAACAGCCTTTTATTAAGGATGCCGGGACAACTATCAAAGATTACCTGGGTACTCTCCTTAGCAAATTCAGCGAGAATATTTCTATCCGCAGGTTCACCCGTTACAAGATCGGCGAATGAGCAAGCCATCCGCGTATAAAAGAATAGTCCTGAAGTTAAGCGGCGAGGCGCTGCAGGGCAGGAAGCCCCACGGCATCGACCAGGGAGTTTTGATTTCCCTGGCCCGCCAGATCAAGGAAATCCGGGGGTTGAAGGTAGACGTGGCGATTGTCCTGGGCGCCGGCAATATCTTCCGCGGCCGGGAAAACACCGGCTCGCGCGGGCTGGATATGGATCGCTCGGTAGCCGATTATATGGGGATGCTGGCCACGGTAATCAACGGCCTGGCGCTGCAGGATGCGCTGGAGAAGATGAACGTGCCCACGCGGGTGATGACCGCTATCGAGATTCAGCGCGTCGCCGAGCCGTATATCCGCAGAAAGGCCATCCGGCACTTAGAAAAGGGCAGGGTAGTGATTTTTGTCGCCGGTACCGGGAATCCTTATTTTACCACCGATACTGCCGCTGCCTTGCGGGCAATGGAGATTGACGCGGACGCGCTGATCAAGGCCACGAGGGTAGACGGGGTTTATTCCGCCGACCCTTTAAAGGTAAAGAACGCCAGGAAATTTAACCGCTTAAAATACATCGAGGTCTTAAATAAGGGCCTCAAGGTGATGGACGCCACGGCCGTTTCTCTCTGCATGGATAATAAATTGCCTATCGTGGTCTTCAACCTGAATAAGGAAGGGAATATCCGGCGGGTGGCGCTGGGAGAGAAGATCGGCACCGTGGTTAGCTAAGAAACAGGGGGACGGTTCTATTTTCGTCCCCTAGTTTTTTGAGAAGGGAGCGCGATGACTGCCAAAGAGGTCCTGCATTCTACCGACGAAAAAATGAAGAAAGCCCTGGAATCGGTGACCAGGGAATTCTCGGAAATCCGTACCGGCCGGGCCAGCCCCAGCCTGGTGGAAGGGATGCACATCGATTATTACGGGACGCCGACCCTCTTGAAGCAATTGGCCTCCATTTCCGCGCCGGACGCGCACTTGCTGGTGATTCAGCCCTGGGATATTAGCGCGATTGCCGAGATCGAGAAGGCGATTATGAAGTCAAACTTAGGCATTACCCCTTCCAACGACGGGAAATTGATCCGCTTGTCAGTCCCGCAGCCGTCCAAGGAGAGGCGCCAGGAGCTGGCCAAGGTAGTGCATAAGATGAGCGAAGAAGGCAGGGTGTCGCTGCGCACCATCCGCCGCGACGCCAAAGAGCAAGTGGAAAAACTGGAAAAAGATAAGGCCATTTCCGAAGACGATAAGTTCAGGACCATCGAAG
>MHHD01000036.1:0-11641 GCA_001805895.1 Omnitrophica WOR_2 bacterium RIFCSPLOWO2_12_FULL_51_8
GGGGGAATTGTAGGTTCTATTTTAGAGGGTACGGGGAGCAATGTCAAACAAATTCTGTTGCGGGAAGCTTTGCTTTGGGGTAGAATAGTGGCGATGGAAAAGATGAATATCGCCATTGCCGGCGCAGGAGTGGTCGGCCTGGCAGCAGCCAGCGAACTGGCGAGAGATTATCCGGAGATTTTTGTGATTGAAAGAAACCCCGCTTTCGGCCAGGAAATCAGTTCGCGCAACAGCGAGGTAATCCACGCCGGGATTTATTATCCTGCGGAGGCGCTCAAAACCAAGGCCTGCATCGAGGGAAGGCGCCTGCTCTATGCATTCTGTCAAGGGCACGGCGTCAAACATAAAAAAATCGGAAAATTAGTCGTGGCGATTGACAAGAACGAGGTCAGTGACCTGGATGTCCTATTCAGGCAGGCCGAGGTTAATGGCGTAGAGGGTCTACGTTGGCTCTCCAAAACAGAATTGAAAGCGCTTGAGCCGCGGGTCGCTGCCGAAGCGGCCATATTTTCCCCGGAAACAGGTATCCTGGATTCTCACGGCCTGATGCAGTCGCTGCTGGCGCAATTTGAAAGCAGGGGAGGGCAGGCGGTTTTTAATACCGAAGTGATTGCCGCTGAGAAAAGCGCGGGCGGTTTCCTCATCACGGTCAAAGATAAAACTGGCGAAAGTTTTAGATTTTTTACCCGCGTATTTATTAATTCCTGCGGCCTGAATTCCGACAAGGTCGCCGCCTTTGCCGGGAGAGAGAGCCCGGAATACAAATTGAAATACTGCAAAGGCGATTATTTCCGGGTGCACGGCGCAAAGGCAAGTTTTATCCGCCGGTTGGTGTACCCGGTGCCGAAAAAAGACCGCGCCGGATTAGGGATACACGCGACCTTAGACCTTGCCAACGGCCTGCGCCTGGGCCCGGACGATGAATACGTAAAAGGCTTAGATTACAATATTGACGCGGCTAAGTCAAAGGCCTTTTTTCAGAGCGTGCGCACCTTCCTGCCTTTTGTAGAAGAAAGCGAATTGCGGCCAGATACCGCGGGCATCCGGCCGAAACTGCAGGGCCCGGGCGAGGGCTTCCGCGATTTCCTGATTAGAGAGGAAGGAGACGCCGGTTTGCCGGGGTGGATCAACCTCATCGGCATAGAATCTCCGGGGTTGACTGCCGCGCTTTCTATTGCTAAAATGGTAAGGGAGCTGGCCAGGAGGGCAGATTAAGAGGATGGCGGTTAAAATATATCTTCCTTTTTGTCTTTTTGTATTTTTATTGGCCGGCTGCGCGCTTATCCCCGGCTATGAACGGATTGCCCCTTTAGTCGAACTGGGGGACAGCCGAAGCGGTATCGACAACCGCATGAAGGAAGAGGAACAGCTCTTTTTGAAATTAGAAAAAGACGCCCGGGATAACCGCTTGAAAAAAGGCGCGTCCAAGAGTAAGATTATCTTCCGTTACGGAGAGCCGATCTTGGCCAAACCGGTTACCGGCCGGGAGGGAGTAAAGGAATTCCTGCTTTACCGGCACCCGTTCCGCTATTTTTCCTCCAGTATGATTTACCTCTATTTTGACCACCGGGAGCGCCTGGTCTCCTGGGAGGTAATCCCGCCCGCTTAAGGCAATCCGAGAAAGTATTACCGTCTATATGCTTATTTCATATAATTATATGCATTTAGCATATAAGGCAATATGGAGGCTATGGCTCTGGATAGAATAGGAGGGCCTGGTCGCTTTCAGTCAGGCCGCCGCACAAGAGCCACACTGAAATCTGCACCAAAACCATTTTTTTCATCGGCTCCTCCGGTTTTTGGGATTGCTTCGTCCTTCGACAAAAGCTCAGGACGAAGTCCTGAGCGTAGTCGAAGGGCTTCGGCACTTCGTGCCTCGCAATGACGATAGAATTATATACACTGCTCAGCTTAATTATTATACCTTTTTGGAAAGCGGCCTGCAAGCAAAAAGAGGCCTCGGAAAAAAAAGACTTGACAAAATATGCATTATGCATACAATAATATGCAGATAAATATAATTGTATGCATTAAGCATATAATCAGCGAAAGGCCAAATGCAATTTTCCAAGAACGCCCTGAGGCTCTTGAAGCTTTTTTACGCGCACCCGGAGCGGCAATTTTATATCCAGGAGCTGGGCAGGGTTTTAAAGATCAAACCCGGGGTTTTTCAGCGGGCGCTGTATAAGCTGGAAAGGCAGGGGGTGCTGAGAAGCGCCTATAAGGCGAACGCCCGCTTCTTCAGCGCGAATAAAAATTACGCCTTTTACAAGGAATTCAGGACTATCGTCCGGAAGCTGGCGCATTTGGCGGCGCTCATCGCTTTGCTCAATTTTCTGCCGAGCTCCGCCGGCAGGGGTTTCTGCGCAGGGAAAGACGCGCCGGCCCTGGCGCTTTCCTCGTTGGAGGAGGCGGCGAAAATCGCCTTAAAAAATAATAAGGATATCCAGATACAGGAGTTAGGGCTAAAGGTTTCGGATGCCGGGATTTTGTACGCGCGCAGCGCCTTCCTGCCGAAAGTAGATTATAACGCCGGCTATACCAAAAATGGCGCGGTGCTGAACACGTCCAGTTCTGCCGCCGCCAAGAGGGATATCAGGATATTTTCCGGCTACAAAGACGACAATATGATGGGCGTTAGCGTAAACGACACCGTCTATAACGGCGGGGCGAACCTTGCCGCCTTAAGGGAGGCGCAAGTCGGGCTGAAGGAACAGATAGAGACCCTGCGGGCGGCCAGGCTTAACGTCGAACTGGAGGCAAAGCGGCTTTATTACGGCCTGTTCCTGGCCTATGAGACAAAGCGCATCGCCGAGGACCTGGTGGGGCAGGCAGAGAGCCACTACCAGGAGGTGAAAAATAAATTTGAGCAGGGGACTGCCTCTGTCCGTTACAATAACGGCGTAGGCATAAACTTAGATGTCTTGGACGCCCAGGTTTCCCTGGCGAGGGTAAAAAAGAATCTTGCCGAGGGCATTTACGATTACATTATGGCAGAGGCGGCCCTTTTCGGGGCGGATATCCACGCCGTGGCCTACGACAGCGCCAAGGCCATACCGGCGCTCAAAAAATTCCTGCAGGAAGCCGGGGCGGCAAAGTTTGGCGTAAACAAAATCCTCCCTTCGTTGGAAGACGTATTTGTCTCGGCGATAGAAGACTATGACCAGACAGAGCTTAAACAGGGTTAGGGCCGTCGCCTGGTAGGTATGACCAATCACAAGAAAGATCTCAAAATCGTTTGGCTCCTGGCCCGCCTGGTCTTTGCCGCCTATTTCAATTCCCTGAACAACGATTTTGTCTCTGACGATATCGCCGCTATTGCCGAGAATCCGGCGCTCACCAGCACAAATTATTTCGCGCAGGACCATTTTATATTTTTGCGGCCGCAAATTATTTCCACTGCGGTGAAAATTTTCGGACTGAACCGGGCGGCGCTAAGGCTGCTCAATATCCTTTTTCACTTGGGGACGGCGCTGACGGCGTATTTCTTCATTAAGCGGCTGAGCGGCGCGCAGGCCGCTTTTTTTGCCGCCATAATCTTTGCCGCGCATCCATTTTTAAGCGAAAGCGTCGCCTGGATTTCCGGGGGCACCTACGCCCAGTTTAATTTCTTCATTCTGCTCGCTCTTTTGCTCTATGCGTATTCACTGAAAAACAAAAAATTTTATCCAGTAGCAATCGGGGTTTATTTACTGGGCCTTTTTTCCACTGACCGCGCGATTATTTTCTTTCCCCTGCTTTTTCTATACACCGCCGCCTTCAGGGATTTAGGCAAAGACTGGAAGAGGCTAATCCCCTTCTTTATTTTAAGTTGTATCTGGGGCCTGCATCTGGCAGGGAGTTTCTCCCCGCGAATAGAGGGCCTCATGTCCGCAGGTTACGCCGGCCAGGCGATGCTTAACCCTTTGGTCCAGATACCCGTAGCAATTACCAGCTACCTGGAGCTGATCTTCTGGCCGCAAAAGCTCACCCTTTATCATTCCGAGATGAGTTTTACCTTTACTCAATATATCGCAAGGGGTTTTATCTTTCTTATATTTTTGGCAGTGATTATTTTTTCTTGGCGGCGCTCGCGGCAGATTTTTTTCTGGCTCTCTTTTTTCATGCTCAATCTTTTGCCGACCCTTACGCCTTTCGGCATTTCCTGGATTGTTGCGGAGCGCTACGGCTACCTGGCAAGCTTAGGCATCATCACCGCGGTTTCGCTTGGCCTGGGAAAAATATCCGGAAAAAAACATTTAAAATTAGCGGTATATATTATTTTCCCGGTGATTATCGTTGCGTTGATACTGCGCACCATTTTACGAAATGCGGATTGGAAAAATCAGGATCATCTCTGGCTGGCTACCGCGGTGACTTCACCATCCTGCCACTATAATCATAACAACCTTGGCGACCTCTACAGCCGGCGGGGAGAGTTGAGCCGGGCAGTGGAAGAGTTTAAAAGGGCGATCGAGCTGGCGCCGCATTACGCCGATGCCCACCATAATTTAGCCAACACTTACCAACAAATGGGGGAGATAGGGAATGCTATCAAAAATTACCAGCAAGCGATAGTTTATAATCCTAGTCTCTGGCAGTCGTATCAAAGTCTGGCCGCGATTTATGTTACGCGCCAAGATCTTTCTCTGGCTAAAGAATATATGCGCAAGGCCGCGCAGATTAACCCAAAAAATTCCTACCTGCGCGCAAACCTGGCGGTGATCCTTTTGCAGGCAGGGGAGAGGGAAGAGGCGGGGAGGGAATTAGAGGATGCCTTGCGTCTTGACCCGGAAAATCAGTTTGCCTGGCAGCTGCTGCAAAGCCTGCCGTAGCCGCCCGCCATATTCAGCCCCAAACTAAACTTATTCGATTAGAGTCTGTTGCCGAAGGGAAATATCCCCCTATATTCTCGACTCGCCAGCAAATTTATCTTCTCCACTCGGCGGCATTTTATTCTTCGAGCTATGTCGAGAAGATAAAATGCCGCCTCGGTCGAAGAATAACCACGCTGGCTCGCTCGAATAGTATTATTGGGGTTAGGCAACAGACTCGATTACAATAGGTTACAATTCTGATTCCCTCGTTACATCCAAGGCTATTGAAAGGCAAACAAGGCAAACAAGGCTATCAGGGCAACAGGGGTAAAGGGCTAAAAGGGCAGAGGGGCTACCAAGGCAAAGCCCTTTAATAGCCCCTTTGCCCTTCCTTAGCCCTGTTGCCTTATTGCCTTGAATAGCCCTGTTTGCCCTGCTTGCCTTAGTAGCCTTGTAACGCAGCTTCGCAAATTGCACATCAGCGTCGGAAAAAAAGCTTGACAAATAACATCTTTTAGCATATATTATCACATAAAGCAAAGATTAGCATATGAAGCATACCCCAACGTATAACACATACCTTATCATAAGCTACGATAAGCTAACATGATTATGGAGGCTTAACATAGATGAAGGAATTAACCCGTTTAACGGCAACTTACAGAATGGAGGGAATGCATGGGCAGAGATTATCTTTCACCTAAGGAAGTGGCCGGGTTGCTGCATATTTCCGCCCCGACAGTGAATTACTACACCAACCTCGGATTGTTGAGGGTCGAGGAAAGGAAAGGCAATAAGCGGCTCTACGACAGGAATGAAGTGCTGGTGAATTTCGCCAAAATTAAGCAGCTGCGCAAGCAGGGGTATTCGCTTAAGCTTATCCGTCAGCATCTTTACCGCTAACGCATATATTAATACAAAAGCCGGCTGAACTTTGCCGGCTAAGCAGGAGGTAAGGATGTTTGAAGGCTTAAACGGAATATTCAAACGTTACAAGGAAAAAGAGCAGGGCGCGCAGCCGGAGAAACCAAAGGCAAAGATTATTGCTGTCTGCAATCAGAAGGGCGGCTGCGGGAAAACCACTACCGCGATAAACCTGAGCGCCTGCCTGGCGAAAAACGGTTTCCGGGTTTTGTTGCTCGACCTGGACCCTCAGGCGCACGCTTCCCTGGGTTTAGGGATCGGGGTGGATAATCTGCGCTGGACAATTTATGACGTCTTAATCCATAACGTAGAGCTGGAAAAGGTAACGGTTCCCACCGCGGTGAATAACCTTTCGATCGTTCCGGCAAATCACCTGCTTTCCGGCGCGCAGCTGGAATTGGCGAATCTCCTCGGCAGGGAAAGCATCTTAAGGATAAATTTCAAGAAGTTGTTTTTGAACCAGCATTACGATTACTGTGTCATCGATACCGCGCCGACGCTTAATTTAGTTACGCTTAACGGCCTGGCCGCGGCATCGCACGTTTTGATCCCAATCCAGACGCATTATTTTTCCTTAGAGGGAATGAAGGAGCTTTTTTCCACCATTGAAATCGTCCGGGACAGGCTGAATCCGGACATCCGGGTGCTCGGCATCCTGCCCACGCTTTTTGACGGCAGGATGAAGATTAATCAGGAGATGCTGGCCGACCTGAGGGAATATTTTAGCAGCTTGGTTTTGAATACGGTGATCCGCAACAACAGCAAGGTTATCGAGGCCTCGCGCTACCGCAGGCCGGTGATTGATTACGCCCCGGAATCAAAGGGGGCCAAGGATTACCTGTCCCTGGCGCAGGAACTGGGCGCGCTTTTTGAAGATAATGCTTATGCAGATACAGCAAAAACCTGAAAATATCGTCAGGGAAATTTTTAAGTCAAGGGGTTCCCCGCGCAAAAGGATTTCTTCGATTTTCTCGCAGATGCGCCTGCATTGGCCGCTTGGCCCGCAGGGGGCGGCTGCCAAGGGCCTCGAAACTTACCCCGCCGGCATTGAAATCGGCAGCGCATCGGTCAAGGTAGCGCAATTAGCCAGGTCCGGGGGAAGTTTTGAAATCGTCAAATGCGGGTATCTGTCCTGTGCCGGTGCGGCGCCGGGGGCCGGCGCAAAATCAATGCGCGATTGCTTGGAAGAATTGGTTAAACAAAACAAGATTAGCGGAGAAGTGGTAACCAGCCTGCCGATCAATAAAATTCAGGCCCTTACCTTTGTGCTGCCGAATATGCCGGAAAATGAAATCGAATCGGCGCTGGTCTGGAAATTAAGGCAGAATCCGCCTGCCGGAACAACTTTCGAAGGCATCTGTTTTGATTATCTGGTGGTATCCGGTTATCAGGCCGACATGAACAAAGAGCTCCAGATTCTGGTGTTTGCCGCGTCCAAGGAAATGGTAATGGAGCAGGTGGAGCTTTTCCGGGGGTTGTCGCTTGAGCTGATCGCGGTGGAGCCCAAACCTTATGCCGCGCTGAACGCGCTTTTCTGGCTGGGGAGCATCCATCCCGAAGAGACAGCGCTGGTTTTGCAGTTAGGCGCGGCGCAGTCAGCGATTACTATCATGCATACGGCCGCGCCGAAACTAATGCGGCCGCTGGCGGTGTGCGGTAATTCTTTCAGCGAAGCGATTTCCAATTATCACCGGATGGATTTTCAGCAGGCCGAACAGCTTAAAATCCGCGAGGGGTTGAGCAAGGGCGCGTCTTCCGCGTGCCTGGCGGCCCTCTCCAGCCAGTTAGAGAGCTTGGTAGTGGATATCGAGCATACCTTCAAATATTTTTCGCATCAACTGATGAAGTCGCAGATCAATTCTTTTGACCACGTCATCCTCTGCGGCGGCAGCGCCCTGCTGAAGGGCCTGGATAAATTTTTGAGCGAAAGGCTGGAGGCGCCGGTAGAGGTCTTTAATCCCTTCTCTACTTTTAACCTTTATGCCCGGCAGGAATTAAGCCAGCAGGTCAAAGACAACGCCGCGGGTTTCTCCTCTGTCCTCGGCCTGGCGGCAAGGAATATCGAATGGTGAAATTAAAGGCGGTTAACCTGATTCCCAGGGAAATTTTGAGAAAGCCGCTTTTGCGGCAGTTCCTGTCGCTTTGTAAAAGGAACCGCTGGTTTCGTTACGGGGCCTTTGCCGCCGCGGCGCTGGCGCTCCTGGTTATCATCCATGCTTGCGCCGCGGGGCTGTGGCAAATTAATTTCGCCGCCGCAAAAAACGCGGCCCAGCAGGCGAAAACCCGGTTGGCTCAACTGCAGACGCAATTTCTGGAACTGGAAAAACAAAAGGCCGGCCTTTTTAAAGAGCAGGCCGCGAAGCAGCAGGAATTGGATTTTCTTTCTTCCACCATGTCCGGGGAAAAGAAGTATTCGAAATTGATGGCGCTGATCTCGGGTTTTGTCCCGGAGGATTTATGGGTCAATCATTTTACTTTTAGCGGCGCTGAAGTCCAGATAATCGGCTCCATGCTGAATAACCAGTTAGTCAGCCAGTTTATGGAGAACTTAGACAAATCCGGGGTGTTTAAGAACAGCGCTTTTACTTACAGCGAAAAACAGGTGATCGAAAACCACACGATTTATAATTTTCAGATTACCACCGAGCCCATCTGGGACCACGGGGAGTTAAAGGGATGACACAGATGGATTTACAGGCGCGGGTAAATTTGATTAAGGAAAAATTCGCTAAGCTAAAAAGCGGCGAGCGCCGCCTGATCCTGGCCCTGGCGGCGGCGCTTGCGCTTACGTTTTATTTCCGTTTATTCATCAAGCCGGCGATGGGCAGGATTGCCGTCTTGAAAAAACAGACGCAGGATAACAAGGACCGCGCCAGGCTTTATCAATCCCAATTTCCCGATCTGGACAAAGAAAGGAAGGGACTGCTTAAAATCAGGCAGAGTATCGCTCAGATGAAGGAAGATATCCGCGGTATCCAGTCGCGGCTGATTAATGCCGCGCAGGTGCCGCAGTTATTGATGGCGCTGATAAAATCGGCGCAGGGCCTGCAGATAGATTTTCAGTCAGTAAAACAGAAGATAGAGGCGGATAGAGGCGGTTTATCGCGGCTCTACATTGATTTAAAATTTGACGCCGGTTACGAGGACACGGTCAACTATATTAGGAAGGTGGAAGGGATTTCGGATTTTCTGAAATTAGAAGAGATCGATGTTTCGCCTTCAAAGAAATCCCCGCGCAGCCTGATTACCGTTTCCTCGACCCTGAGCAGTATCCTGGCGGATAATCCGGCAAGGGAAGGCGAACTGCCATTAAAGGCGGCCAAGGTTCAGGAGCCAAAAGTTACCATTAAGCATAACCCGCTGATGCCGAGGCTCAACCTCGGCCAGGAGAAGAAAAAAGACCTGAGGGTCAGCGGCATAACCTTCCGCTCTACGGCGGGCGCCTCCAGCGCGATTATCAATGATACTGTCCTCAGGGAAGGCGATGAAATCGACGGGGCCACAATCGAACGGATCTCCCCGGACTCGATCACCGTTAAAGACGGGCCGGAGACTTATGAAGTCAAAGTGGAGCGTTAATGAGAATGGAGAAAATCAATGCATAGGACGATGAAGAGCGGATTTTTGGCATTATTATTTTTATTCCTCTTGAGCTTTTCACTTTATCCGCAGACGGCCTCTCCGCCGGAATCCGGCATCCCCGACGCCTTTAGGCAGGCGCTGAAGGATTCCAAGCCTGACCCCTTGAAGGAGAAAATCACCCTGGATTATAAAGACGCGGATATTTCCACGGTGCTGCGCTCCTTAAGCTACACCTACGGCCTTAACTTAGTTACTTCTACCGAAGTTAAAGGCAAGGTAACTATCAATCTAAAAGATATCACCTTAAGCGAAGCGCTGGAAGCCATCCTCTCCACCAACGGCTACAATTACATCCAGAAGGGAGAGATAATTTATGTTACCCCCGGCAACAGCGAAGGCGGACAGTTATTGAGCGAGCCGATTACCTTAAAATACCTCAAGGCCGTGGACGCGCAGAACCTTTTGCGCAAGGTATTATCTCCTAAGGGGGATATCAAGGTGGACGAAGTAGCTAACATGCTGATCGTCACCGACTTTCAGGCCAACGTGGAAAAATTAAAACAGCTCCTAAAGAACATTGACCGGCCGCCGCAGCAGGTGCTCATCGAGGCAAAAATTATTGATATCACCTCCAAGGATTTACGCAACTTAGGCGTTACCTGGCAGGCGGATTATAATCCGCTGCACGGGATCTTCGGCCGCAACACCCCGGCTGATGAAAGGTTAAAGGGGACGATGACCTTAGGCGGGCCTTCCTCCAGCCTTTCCGGAGGGCAGTTTAAAATTGACACCTTTATCTTAAAGGGCCTGACTGCCACCGCGACCATTGACGCCTTAATCCAGGACCAGAGGGCCAATCTCCTGGCTACTCCTTCGATCGCGGTTTTAAATAACCGCGAGGCGCGGATTATTATCGGCGAAAAGGTCCCCTACAAGGAACGCACCCAGACTACCACCGGCACTACCGAAACCACCAAATTTATCGACGTGGGGACTACCTTGAGAGTGACCCCTTCGATTAATGCCGACGGTTACATCACGATGAATATCCATCCGGAGGTTTCTTCCGTGACCGCCTTGCTGGACGCCGGCCCGCGCATCACCACGCGCGAGGCAGACACCATCGTGCGCATCAAGGAGGGCGAGACCCTGGTGATCGGCGGCCTGATTAAGCAGGAAGATAACAGCACGGTCAGCCGCATTCCCATCTTAGGTTATATCCCGATTTTAGGTTATCTTTTTAGCGACCGCAGCAAGGACCAAAGCCAGATGGAGTTAGCGGTTTTTATCACCCCGAAGATCCTGCGTTCTTATGAAGAGATGAGCGCCGAAGGCAAGACCCGCCTGCAGGAAGAGGCCTACGTGAATATTATGTCCGCCTCCGGCCTGAATGTGCAGATGAAATTGTTTGAGAAGGCAAAAAATCTGGCGATGGATATGGGGCTGGAGCCGCGGGGCAAGGAGGACTGGCAGCGTAGATACGAGGCCTTAAGTATTTTTGAAAGTATCTTTACCCAATTCCCCGAGGGCGCAAAGGCGGCAGAGGCAGGTTACGAGGCGGCTAAGCTTTATGATCAATTAGGCGAATTATACCCGGGCAGGGATTTGTGCGCCAAAATAATTTCCAGTTATCCCAATTCGCCTTTTGCCGCCAAGGCCAAAGAATTATACAACCGCATCAGCGCCCGCTTAGCCAAGAGGGCCGGCGATAAATCAACCCGGGAAAATCTGGCCAAGGCAAAAGAAGGGCAGAGGAAGTTGGAGCAATTAGAGCGCGAGCGCAGGGAATTGGAGGCGCAAAAAAACGCGGTAAAACAGGAACGCGAACGGCTGGCCGAAAGCGAGGCGCGCAGGAACCAAGAAGAAGATCAGCTGCGCAAGGAAAAGGCCGAGCGCGATAGTTTGGAAAAGGGGCGCCTTGCCCGCGCAGAGGAGCGTAACAGGCAGGAGGCAGAGGAGTTACAACGAGAAAGAGAAGCCAAAGAGAGATGGGATGCGGAGCGAAAACAGGGGGAGACAGCAGAGAAGGCTAGGGCTGAGGCTGAGGCACGGCAAAAAGAAAAAGCCGCTGCCGAGAAAGCCGAACAGGAGCGCCTTGGCCGCGGAGCAGCCGAGCGGGAGAAGGCGCAAAGCGCCATTTTAGCCGAAACCGAAAAGGGTTCGCGCCTGAAAGCTGAAGAGGAGCAGAGGCAGCAGGAGGCGCGCAAAAGGCAAGAGGCAGAGCAGATCGAGAAGGAAAGGGCCGCCGTGGAAAAGGCGGAGCGCGAGCGTATTTTCCGCGAAGAGGCGCGGAAAGAATTGGAGCAGGAGCGCATTGCCAGGGAAAGGGCTGCCGCGGA
>MHHD01000036.1:11739-12041 GCA_001805895.1 Omnitrophica WOR_2 bacterium RIFCSPLOWO2_12_FULL_51_8
GGCTGAGGCCGAGCGCGTCGAAAAGGAAAGATTAGCCAAGGAAAAGGCCGCCCAGGAGCGCGCCGCCAGGGAAAAGGCTGCTGCGGAGAAGGCCGAGGCCGAGCGTTTGCAACGTGAAAAAACGGAACGTCAAAGAATAGAAAAAGAGCGCGCCGCAAAAGAAGAAGCGCGTAAGAAAGCCGAGTCCGAGGCACGGCAAAAAGAAAAAGCCGCCAAGGAAAAGGCGGAGCGCGAGCGTATTTTCCGCGAAGAGGCGCGGAAAGAATTGGAGCAGGAGCGCATTGCCAGGGAAAGGGCTGCCG
>MHHD01000036.1:12059-15943 GCA_001805895.1 Omnitrophica WOR_2 bacterium RIFCSPLOWO2_12_FULL_51_8
GCATCCAAGAAAGCCGAGGCCGAGCGTTTGCAGAAGGAAAAAGTGGAACGCGATAAGCTGGAAAAGGAGCGTTTGGTTCGCGAAGAGTCCCGCAAAGAAGCCGAAGTTGAACGGCTCCAACATGAAAAAGCAGAGCGTGAAAAGGCCGAAGCCGAACGAACGGCCAAGGCAGCCGCGGCCAAAAAAGCCGAGGCCGCGCGTATTGAGCAGGAAAGATTAGTTAAGGAAAAGGCCGCGCAGGAGCGCGCCGCTAAGGAAAAAGCCGCCGCGGAAAAGGCTGAAGCTGAACGCGCCGCCAAAGAAGCGGAGCGTAAAAAAGCGGAAGCCGAGCACTTAGAAAAAGAGAGATTGGCTAAGGAAAAGGCCGCAGCCGAGCGTATCGAAAAGGAAAAGGCCGCAGCCGAGCGTAAGCAAAAAGAGAGAGAGATCCGGGAAAAGGCCGAGGCCGAGCAGCAGCGTAAAGAGCAGGAAGAGCGCGAAAAAACCCAGGCCCGGACTCTGGAAAAAATCCAGCAAGAGGCGCTGGAGAAAGTCGAGCAGGAGCGCTTGCGCCAGGAAAGGCGGCAGGAGAAATTAGAGACCTTAAAATTCTACGAGAATTTCCTGATCCAGAATCCTAAATTGTCCAAGGCCGCGGAATTCGGTTACCAGGCCGCCCAGCTCCGCTTTGAACTTGGCGAACTGGAGCAGGCGCAGGCGCTTTGCGCGCAAATCATTATGGACTATCCAGGCTCCCCTTACGCCGGCGAAGCGCAGAAATTGTTCGGAAAAATCTCGGATTTAAGGAAGGCAATGCAGGAGAAGAAGTAGTTAATATGCCAACCTTCACTTACAAGGCCAGGGACGCGGTAGGGAGATTAACCCGCGGCTTCATTGACGCGGAAGACCAGCTCAAGGCCGCCTTTAATATCGAGAAACTCGGCCTCAGCCCGATTGATATTTCCACGCCAGGCCGCCCCTATCACCCCAAAAACCTGATGATGGTTTTCAGTTTTAAAAAAGTTTCCCGTCAGGAAGCGCTAGTCTTTACCCGCCAGTTGAGCACCCTTATCTCTACCGGAGCGCCCCTGATCCAGAGCTTGAACAATGTCAGGGAGCAGGCGCAGAATATCCGTTTTAAGCAGGTGATTGCCGGCCTGATTGCTTCGCTGGAGGGCGGCTTAAGTTTTTCCGCCGCGCTCTCGCAATACCCGCATATTTTCCCCAAGCTGTATGTGAGCTTAGTGAAGGTGGGAGAAACTGCCGGGCTTTTGGATAAGGTGCTGGCGCGCCTGGCGGATCTCAGCACACAGGAAATAGATATGCAGAGCCGCCTGCGCTCGGCGCTGGTGTACCCGGCGGTCCTGGCGGGGATTGCCTTTCTGATCGTGAACTTTGTGCTGGTGGGGATCCTGCCGAAATTCGTTTCCATCTTCGAAGCATCCTCGGCAAAACTGCCTTTGCCGACCAAGGTCCTGCTTTCCTTAAGTTATATTTTAAACCGCTTCTGGTGGCTGTTGATTCTGGCAGTGATTTTTGGGCTGTCGAGCTTGCGCAATTACCACCGCAGCCCTGCCGGCCGGCTGAAGATCGATGCCTTGCTCCTGCGCCTGCCGTTTGCCGGGCCGCTGCTCTTAAAAATTATGGTCGCGCGTTTTTCCCGCTCCACCGCCGCGCTGGTGATGTCCGGCGTGCCGGTGCTGGAGGCCCTGGGGGTGTGGAGACTACGGTTGCCAATGTCGTCCTGGAGCGGATCATCCAGAATACGCGCTTCGCCATTTCTCAGGGGCAAAGCCTGACCGAGCCCTTTCAGGCATCCGGGCTTTTCCCGCCGATGGTCATCCAACTGATCAACACCGGAGAGCGCACCGGCAGGTTAGGCGAGATGTTCGAGCAGATCGCCGACTTTTACGACCCGGAAATCGAATACACTATGCGCAACCTGACCAGCTTGTTAGAGCCGGCAATGCTTTTAGTGATGGGGGGGATTGTGACTTTTATCGCGCTCTCGGTCTTATTGCCTATTTTCAATTTGATCAACGTAATCAGGAGATAGCGATGCGAAAAAAAACAACTTCATTATTCTTCGACCGAGGCGGCATTTTATCTTCTCGACATAGATCGAAGAATAAAATGCCGCCGATTGGAGAAGAAAGCTCTCGACTCGCCTGGGCGCAGTCGCGACCTCGCTCGAACAGTAATAGATGTTTCACGTTGCTGGAGTTACTCATCGTCATCTCAATCATCGCCATCCTCGCCGCGACGATTGTGCCGAACTTTATCGGCTTTGACACCGAGGCGCGTATCTCCGCCACATTGACCAACCTGAATACCCTGCGCACGCGGATCGCCCTTTACCGCGCCAAAGAGGACGAATACCCGGCTTCGCTGGAGGACCTGCAGACTAAGACCTACGACGATCTGGGCGTGCAGCAGCCGTACTTAGAAAAAATCCCGCCGGAAATGATTTCCGCCAAAGCCGGCAATAATAGCATTGCGGATGTCACTGCCGGCGACGAGCTTCCGGATAGCGGCGGCTGGGCATATATAAAGGATAAGGCAAAGGTAGTGGTGGCAATCACCTCTCCCTTAGACAACAAGTGGGGCAAGAGCAAGGGGCAGGTGCCGGCGGAGTGGTGATAACTATGATTGGGGACACCCCATTTCCCAAAGCGGAGGGTGTCCCCATAAGCGAAACCATAGGGACACCCTGCCGATTGGCAGATAGGGTGTCCCTATGAACGGAGGATTGAAATGTCAGATAAACGCGGAGCGATTCTTTTGTTAGTCATTATAGTCATCCTCACCGTCTCGCTTATCGGCGCCACGCTGATCGCGCTTTTCAATAATATCGTTACTTCCAGCCGCGTGGAATTAGACCGCACCCGGGCGTTGTACCTGGCAGAGGCCGGTATTGCTCAGGCCGTCAATGCCTTGCGCGGCCAGGCCGCCGGCACGCCCCTGCAGTCTGAGGCCAGCCAGCAGATTATTCCGCCTACGCAGTTAGGGGAGGGCAACAACTACTTCGAGGTCTATCATGACCTGGCGCAGTCCACGATTACCTCCATCGGCTCAAGCAACAGCGTCAAGCGGACACTGCAGGTGAAGTATAATGCGTTCTAATACCAACGCATTAAATATTCTTACATTATATGACAGCGAATATACACAGATTGGCACAGATGAAAAGATGCAAGATGATCACAGATACCCCTTAAAATATCTGTGCCTATCTGTATCTTCTCCCGCTTTGCGGGATCCCGCTATATTTGTTTTAATTTGGTGCGGGATAATCTGTGATCATCTGTGCAATACAATATGTCAATTTATTTAGTTCGTTTGTATTAATATGGTGTTAAGTCACAAGTATATTACTAAGGTGGCGCTGGCGTTTGCCTATATTACCTATATTATTGCGGCGTTTATCGGGACGTCCTACGCCGGGCAGCTGAAATTTGACGGCGTGCCGGTGGATATCACTACTTCCGATGAAGAGGACCTGGTGGTTGCCCCGGGCTCAGGAGGCAATGTCCAGATCGGCATCGGCAGCGGCGCCAACACCTACGCTACCGGGCAAAATGACCTGCATATTACCGGCATCTTAGAGTCAAGCGGAGCAGCTTATTTAGATTCCAATGTTACCTTAGGCAGCGCTTCTACCAACACCATCTCTGCGCTCGGCCGCCTCTCTTCCAATCTCCTGCCTGCTACCAGCGGAAGTTACAACTTAGGCTCCTCAACATTAGTTTTCTCCAACCTTTATACCAATATTATTTCCGGCTTTGCCTATTTTGACTTAGCAAATGGCCGCTTAGGCATAGGGGTAAGCGCGCCTCAGGCAAGGCTGGATATCCGCGCCAGCGGCAGCTCCACCGGCTTTGCCTTGCGCATTTCTGATACTACCC
>MHHD01000037.1:0-679 GCA_001805895.1 Omnitrophica WOR_2 bacterium RIFCSPLOWO2_12_FULL_51_8
CCAGGGCGAAAGCTCTCAGCAGACTTTAAGCGCGCAGCTGATTTACAATTTCGCGTAATTTGAAATTTTGCAGTCAGGAGTCTATTGACTCCCCGGCCTCACTTCGCCTCCCTTGGTTTGGAGAGCCAAGACCGGTCGCCCGATCATGGTTTCCCCAAGAGGCCGGGGAGTCCGTTTTTTTTAGGAATCCTTCCTTTGCAAGTTCTGAAACTTCCAATAAAATGAATCGATAGCGCTTTCCATGAAACCATTCAAGGTCATCCTGATACTGGTATTGTCCCTGCTCTTGGCAAACTGCCGTAGCGCACCCTCGTTCAATTTTGGCGCCTACTCCGAAGCGGAGCGTCTCTACGAAAAGAAGGAATACCAAAAGGCCATTGCCAAATATGAGGAACATCTCCGGGAGCATCTGGAAGGCCACCTGGCTGTGATTGCCCGGTATTACATGGCGAAAAGCTACGAAGCGTTGGGGCAAGGGAACGAGGCTGGTAAAATCTATCGTCAAATCGTCAAAGATGAACCCAAACTGATCTGGGCCAATTTCGCCAGGGCTCGGCTGGACGAGCTGGCCAAAGAGTCCTCCCACCCCCTTCCCCCAAACACCCTCAGGTGAAAATCCCTGATTTAAGGTATAATTCTTCTAGCCCTTTCCTCGGAAGGGGATCGTCCCGCCTCCGTT
>MHHD01000037.1:801-1302 GCA_001805895.1 Omnitrophica WOR_2 bacterium RIFCSPLOWO2_12_FULL_51_8
GTAATCCCCGGGTAAGGCCGCATGCGTTTCTGCGCAAGCAGGAACCCAGAGAGATGATCCTCACCGCCCCGTCAAGGGACGGACAGAACTCAGCTTATTCCGAGGAAAGGGCCTTTTTATGCCTTTTCCGCCCTCTTGTATTTTCTGGCTTGCGTGCTAGTTTTAATCGTAGGGAAAAATACAAAGGAGGGCTTTGATGAGAAATGCTGTTTTGTTTGTGATCCTGACAGTGGTGACGTTGAGCCTGGGGAATTTCGCCTTTGCCTATGAGGGTGCGACCAAGCTCGTAGCCCAAATCAATCAGTCCGAAATGGGGATGAACGAGGCGGGCCCGATTCAATTGGTGTCTTCTCACCAACTGACCCCCACAAAACCCATCCTTCGTTTCTTTCAAGAAATGCCGATGCCTACTCTTTCTGCTCAGAGGATTCGGCAGGAAAATCGCCGGCATTCGGCGGGAACGAAAGCTTCAGTTCAGTTCTTGGAAGACTGGTTTTAAAG
>MHHD01000037.1:1313-1579 GCA_001805895.1 Omnitrophica WOR_2 bacterium RIFCSPLOWO2_12_FULL_51_8
AGGCGACGAGATCCTGAGTTTCAGGGGTTTCATTTCGGAGGTCCTTCGTAAAACGAAGGGCCTCCGAAATTTTTCCGGAGACAGACTCAGAGCAGGGATATTTTTCAGCCCGCATGAAGCAATCCCAAGCTTCTTCAAGACCTCCAACACGGAGCTTGAGACATCCCAGGTTGTAAAGCGCCTCCGCATCTTGAGGGTGTAATTTTAAGAAAGTCTCCAAATTTTGAATGGCTTTTCTTAGCTGCCCGTCCAGGTAATAAGCGGTT
>MHHD01000037.1:1678-5406 GCA_001805895.1 Omnitrophica WOR_2 bacterium RIFCSPLOWO2_12_FULL_51_8
TCGGCCGTCACCTTCATCTCGAGAAGTTGGGAACTTTGCGCTTCTGCCGGAACTCCCTGGCTAAACACAATTAAAAGCAAAACCATGCCGGCCACGGTTAGTTTTAGTGAGCTTTGGTTTCTCATCAGGCACGGTATACTCAAATGCCATGCCAATTGCTTCTTTGATAAGGGAGTTTGGTGCAACACCGCAGACTCTAAAGGAAGCGAGGCAGCTCCGAAGCACGCCAAAATAAGACAAATTTATCGCTAAATTACAATTTTGTTGGAACGTGAGCCTCTTTTCTCTTGACAACGGGCAGGGACTCGGGTAAAGTTCAACACGATTTCGCTCTTCTTTTGAGCGGATCCTTTTAAATCGGCCCGGCGAGGCCGGTAAGGGAGAACGATGAAGGACAGCCTACGAATTAAGAAACCTACTCCATATCGGAGTAGGTATTTTTTTGCCCGGGCCCCCCTCCTGTGAAGAAGGAAAAGCAGGTTTGCGACACCGAAATCCTTCGCCGGACAATTGTCCGGATGGCCCATGAAATCCTTGAACGGAACAAGGGCACAAAAGACCTGTGCTTGATTGGTATCCGCACGGGCGGCGCCCATCTGGCCCACCGGCTTCAAGAGGAAATTTCGAAAATCGAGAAGAGCGAAGTTCCTCTGGGTGTGGTAGACATCACGCTTTATCGGGATGATTTGAGTGAGCGGGGTCCCCAAGCCAAGGTGCGGGCCACAGACATTTCCTTTGATGTGACGGAAAAAAAAGTCATCTTGGTTGACGACGTCCTTTACACGGGGCGCACCATCCGGGCAGCCCTGGACGCCCTCATTGATTTCGGCCGGCCGCAATCCATCCAACTGGCCGTCCTGGTGGACCGGGGCCACCGTGAAATTCCCATCAAAGCCGACTATGTCGGGAAAAACATTCCCACGTCTCCCTCGGAAACCGTCGAGGTCCGCTTGAAAGAAGAAGGCTTTTCCGGGGACGAGCTTGTGGTGGTCTCGTTGGAGGAGAAATCATGACCGGGACGTGGACACGAAAAGATCTCCTTGGGATTCGTGATTTGTCCCGGCAGGAAATCCAGCTGTTGCTTGAGACGGCCAAATCGTTCCAGGAAATTTCACTCCGGCCAGTTAAGAAGGTCCCTGCCCTCCGGGGAAAGACGGTGGCCAACCTCTTTTTCGAACCGAGCACCCGCACCCGGATTTCGTTTGAGCTGGCTGAAAAGCGTTTGAGCGCAGATACCATTAACATGGTGGGCTCGACCTCCAGCATGGTGAAGGGGGAGAGCCTGAAAGACACGGTCCGCAACATTGAATCTCTCAAAGTTGATATCGTCGTGATGCGGCATTCCTCTTCCGGGGCGCCGCACCGGCTGGCACCGCTCTTGAAGGCGAGCGTCATCAATGCCGGTGACGGCATCAATGAACATCCTACCCAAGCCCTTCTCGACATGTTTACGATTTTGGAGAAGAAGAAAAAACTGGAAGGGCTCAAGGTGAGTTTCATTGGCGACATCCTCCATTCCCGGGTGGCCCGGTCCAACCTTTGGGGCCTCACGAAGATGGGGGCCCGGGTGACGGTCTGCGGTCCCAAGACCCTCCTGCCGCCGGAGATTGAAAAACTCGGTGTCCATGCGACGACTGATTTGGGCGAGGCCGTCCACGGGGCGGATGTCTTGAATCTCCTTAGGATCCAATTGGAGCGGCAAACGGAATCCTTTTTCCCGAGCATCCGGGAATATGCGACCTCTTACCAAATTGACCGTGAAATTTTAAAGCAGGCAAAGCCCGATGTTCTCATCATGCACCCCGGTCCCGTCAACCGGGGCGTTGAAATCACAAGTCAGGTGGTGGACGGCCCCTATTCGGTGATCCTCGACCAGGTCACGCACGGTCTCGCTGTCCGGATGGCCGTGCTTTATCTCTTGAGCGGCGGAAGCCGGGAGGAAGAAGCGTGAAACTCCTCATCCGAAAAGCGCACCTCGTTGACCCCAAAAATAAAGTGGATGAAATTCTTGATCTTGAAATTGAAAACAGAAAGATCATTGAGATTGGAAAGAACTTAAAAAGTGACGGTGAGATCGTGGAGGCCGAGGGACTTACTCTCCTGCCGGGCCTGATCGATCTTCACACGCATTTCCGGGAGCCCGGCTTTGAGCAGAAGGAAACGATCCAGACCGGGGCCGGGGCCGCCCTCAGGGGCGGTTTCGTTGGCTGTGTTTCGATGCCCAATACCAATCCGCCCTGTGACCATCAGAGCGTGATTGACAACATTATCCGCAAGGCCAAGGAGGTTCCTTTCCATCTTTTTCCGGCGGGGACGATCAGCAAGGTTCGTGAAGGAAAAGAACTTTCAGAAATGGCGGACCTCAAGCGGGCCGGGATTTGGGCCGTGACGGATGACGGCGATTGGGTTAAAGATCCCCTCCTGATGCGACGTGCCATGGAATACGCTTCCATGCTGGGGCTTTTGGTGATCAGCCACTGCGAAGACCGGCGGCTTTCGGCCAACGGGGTCATGAATGAAGGATTGATGTCGACCCAACTGGGTCTCAAAGGAATTCCGGATGAAAGCGAGGAAGTGGCGGTTTCCCGGGACATTCAACTGGCCCGGTTGACCGGGGCCCGTCTCCACGTGGCCCACATTTCAACCGCCCGGTCGGTCCAGCTCATTCGAGAGGCCAAAGTGAAGGGCCTCTTGGTCACAGCGGAAGTGACGCCCCACCACCTTTCGCTTACGGAAGAAGCCGTTGAAGGCTACAACACAAATTTCAAAATGAATCCTCCCCTTCGAAACCGGGAGGATGTCGAGGCGATTCAGCAGGCCCTCAAAGACGGGACGATTGATTGTATTGCCACGGATCATGCCCCGCATACGGAGGAAGAGAAGATGCTCGAGTTTGATGAGGCCCCGTTTGGTGTCATCGGGCTCGAAACCGCCCTTGCGGTCTCGCTGACGGAACTTGTCCATTCCGGGAAACTCTCCCTGGCCGAACTTGTCGTGAAGATGAGCACCCGTCCGGCTGAAATTCTTCACCTGCCTCGGGGATTTGGAGAAATCCGGAAGGGGACCGAGGCCGGTTTCACCTTGGTGGATTTGAATCGGGAGTGGACCGTGACACCGGAAGAACTTGTTTCCAAGTCGAAAAATTCCTGTTTCATCGGGAGAAAATTAAAAGGGAAGGTGGTTTCCACGCTTTGCATGGGAAAACGATGGACGTATTGAGGCGAGGGAAGAGATTCTGATGAAGGCGCTGCTTGCGCTGGAAGATGGTCTTGCGCTGGAAGGGGAGTCTTTCGGCGCCGAAGGCGAGACTTACGGAGAAATGGTTTTTAACACCTCCTTGGTGGGCTATCAAGAAATCCTGACCGACCCCTCCTACAAAGGTCAAATCGTGGCCATGACGTATCCTCACATCGGAAATTACGGCGTCAATGGAGACGATGAAGAGTCGGGCCGGCCCTGGGTGGAGGGATTTGTCGTGAAGGAGTTGAGCCCCGTCGTCAGCAATTTCCGCTCCCGGATGACGCTTGGCGAATACTTGAAAAAACACGGGGTCGTCGGAATCCAGGGTGTGGACACCCGAAAATTGACGAAACACCTTCGGGACCGGGGCGCCATGAAGGGTGGCATCTCAACGACGGAACTTGACCCCCGGGCCCTTGTAAAAAAAGTCCAGGATTCCCCCGGCCTCGTCGGTGTTGACTGGGTGAAGGCCGTGACGTGCTCATCTC
>MHHD01000037.1:5945-11353 GCA_001805895.1 Omnitrophica WOR_2 bacterium RIFCSPLOWO2_12_FULL_51_8
TTTTTTCAGTCCAGTATCATCCGGAAAATTCACCGGGTCCTCACGACAGCGATTATCTCTTTGAACGCTTTTATGCGATGGTCAGTCATCATGCCTAAGCGGACGGACATTCAAAAAATCCTGATTATCGGTTCGGGGCCCATCATCATCGGCCAGGCCTGTGAATTCGATTATTCGGGGACACAGGCCTGCAAGGCCCTCAAAGAGGAAGGCTACACCGTGGTCCTGATCAATTCGAACCCGGCCACGATCATGACGGACCCCGGCACGGCGGACCGCACCTATATCGAGCCCGTTACTGTCGAATTTCTTGAGAAGGTCATCCAGAAAGAAAAACCCGACGCCTGCCTTCCTACGTTGGGAGGCCAGACCGGTCTCAACGTGGCGGTCGAGGCCTACGAAAAGGGAATTTTTAAAAAATACGGCGTCGAATTGATCGGGGCCCGCTACGAAGCCATCAAAAAGGCCGAGAACCGCCAACTCTTTAAAGAAGCCATTCAAAGAATCGGCCTGGATCTTCCCCGTTCGGATTTTGCCTACTCCGCCGAAGAAGCTTTGAAGGTTGCCGACGGCATCGGTTATCCGGTGGTGGTTCGTCCGAGCTTCACCCTGGGCGGATCAGGAAGCGGCATCTGCTTTAACCGGGGAGAATTGGAGATGCGGGCCCGTCTCGGACTCGAATACAGTATGATCCACGAGATTCTGATCGAGGAATCCGTTCTGGGCTGGAAGGAGTTTGAGCTTGAGGTGATGCGGGATGTGAAGGACAACTTCGTTGTGATCTGCTCGATCGAAAATTTTGACCCGATGGGGATTCACACCGGCGACTCCATCACGGTGGCGCCGGCCCAGACCCTCACGGACAAGGAATACCAGAGGATGCGGGACCAGGCCCGAAAGATTATCAGCGAAATCGGGGTTGAAACCGGCGGGTCCAACATCCAGTTTGCGGTGGAGCCCCGCACGGGCCGGATGGTCGTGATCGAAATGAACCCCCGGGTTTCCCGTTCCTCGGCCCTGGCCTCCAAGGCCACGGGTTTTCCGATCGCCAAATTTGCGGCCAAGCTTGCGGTGGGTTTCACGCTGGATGAAATCCCCAACGACATTACCCGCACTACCCCTGCTTCCTTCGAACCGACAATTGACTACTGTGTGGTCAAGATCCCGAGGTTTGCCTTTGAGAAATTCGAAGGCGTCGACTCCACCCTGACTACCCAGATGAAATCCGTGGGCGAGGCGATGTCGATCGGCCGGACCTTTAAGGAGGCGCTTCAAAAGGGGATCCGCTCACTTGAAATCAGGCGTTTCGGGCTGGGGGGTGACGGACGGGACAAGGTCTTTGGAGAGGCGCTCGAGACCCGTGAAAAATTTACAGCGTGGATCCAATCGGCAAAAATCAACCCGGAGCTTAAGGATAAAATTCTTCGCAGCCTCTCGATCCCCAAGGAGGATCGCATTTTCTATATTAAGTATGGCTACGTGGCCGGACTCACCACTGAGGAGATCACCAAGAGTTCGGGAATCGACCCGTGGTTCCTGGAGCAGATCAAACAAATCGTTGATTTGGAGAAAGAGCTTTTGGAGCGGGGGGCCGCCGACCGCCCGGCCCTCCTGAAAAAGGCGAAACAATACGGCTTCTCAGACCGTCAACTGGCTTTCTATTGGGGGATGACAGAGAAAGAAATCCGGACCCTTCGAAAAGAGAAAGGGATTCAGGCTGTTTTTAAACTCGTGGACACGTGTGCGGCCGAATTCCGTGCCTATACCCCTTATTTTTACTCCACGTATGAGGAGGAAGACGAGACGATTCCCTCATCGAGGCCCAAGGTCATGATTCTGGGCGGAGGTCCGAACCGGATCGGTCAGGGGATTGAGTTTGACTATTGCTGTGTGCAGGCAGCCTTTGCGTTGAAGGAACTCGGTTACGAAACCATCATGGTGAATTCCAACCCCGAGACTGTGAGCACGGACTACGATACCTCCGACAAGCTTTTCTTTGAGCCCCTGACGTTGGAGGATGTGCTGAATATTTATGAGCGGGAGAAACCCCTGGGCGTCATTGTGCAGCTTGGGGGCCAAACCCCGCTCAATCTGGCCAAGGCCCTGGAGGCGGAAGGTGTGCCGATCCTCGGGACATCCGCCGAGTCCATTGACATTGCGGAAGACCGGTAGAAATTTAAAAACCTGCTCGATAAAATCGAACTTCGCCAGCCGAAGAGCGGAATTGTTTTCAAGTTCGAGGAAGCCAGATCGGTCGCCCGTCTCATTGGCTATCCGGTCATGATCCGTCCCAGTTACGTCTTGGGTGGGCGGGCCATGGAAATTGTCTACGATGAGGACTCTCTTGCCAAATACATGGCCCTGGCGGTGGAAGCGAGCGGCGAACATCCGGTCCTGATTGACCAGTTTCTGGAGGATGCGATCGAAGTCGATGTGGATCTCCTGGGAGACGGGAAAACTTTTGTGGTCGGTGGGGTCTTGGAGCATATCGAGGAGGCCGGGATTCACTCCGGCGACAGCGCCATGGTGCTTCCGCCCTTCTCTCTCAAGAAGGAGCTTGTGGAAGAACTGCTGACCAAGACCAAACAGATCGCCCGCAGCCTCAAGGTGGTCGGTCTCATGAATGTCCAGTATGCCATTAAAGGGGGAACCGTTTACTGCCTGGAAGTCAATCCTCGGGCGTCCCGGACGGTTCCTTTTGTCAGCAAAGCCATTGGGGTGCCGCTGGCCCGTTATGCAGCCCAAGCCATGGCCGGGAAAACCTTGAAAGAACTCGGTTTTACGGAGGAGAAATGGCCGAAGCACATCGCCATCAAGGAATCCGTTTTTCCTTTCATCAAATTTCCGGGCGTGGACATCATTCTGACGCCGGAAATGAAGTCGACCGGGGAGGTGATGGGGATCGATGAGGAGCTGGGACGGGCCTTTTATAAGTCTCAGAGCGCCGCTTCGGCCCAACTGCCTCTCAAGGGAAAGGTTTTTGTCAGCGTGAAAAATCAGGACAAGACCAAAATTGTTCCCATTGCCAGGAAGCTGGCGGAACTGGGTTTCCTTTTGGTGGCCACCCGGGGCACGGCTGAATTTCTCAGGAAGGCAGGGGTTCATGCGGAACCTGTTTTGAAATTGGTGGAGGGCCGCCCTAATATTGCAGACCTCATTCGGAACGGAGAAATTCAGCTTCTTATCAATACCCCTTCCGGAAAAGGACCGATGTTGGACGAAGCCAAGATCCGCTCCCTCGCAGTTTCCTTTAATATCCCTTGCATTACCACGATCAATGCCGCCCGCATGGCCGTCTCCGGAATTGAATCGGCCACGAAGGGAAACCTCGAGGTCCGGGCCCTCCAAGACTACCACCCGTCCCTATGCACGACGAAACCGTAACCGTCCTCGAAAACCGTAAAGTCAATGCCAAGTATTTCAAAATTTCCTTCCGCTCAAAGCATTTGGCTTCAGGGGTTGAACCGGGGCAATTTGTCCAGATCAAGGTTCGTGAAGGCTGGGACCCCTTTCTGAGGCGCCCCTTCAGCTACTACCGGATTCGAGGAGAGCGGATTGAAATCCTCTATGAAATCCTGGGACGGGGTTCGGAGCTTCTTTCAAAGCTTACGAAGGGAGACCGCCTCCAAGTGATGGGCCCGCTGGGGCGGGGTTTTTCCAGGGAGATTCGAGGAAAAAAGAGGATCCTCGTCGGGGGCGGCGTGGGCGTGCCGCCGCTTGTTTTTCTCGCTGAGCGCTACGGCTGCGACCGGTTCTACATCGGGACGAAAAGCCGGCATGAAGTGATGCCGCTCAGCGAAATCCGCAAGTTTCATTCCCGGGTTTTTCACACCACCCAGGACGGTTCTTACGGAGTAAGGGGACTCGTGACGGGGCCTTTGGAGGTATGGTTCAAAAAAGATGATTTTGATCCGGAGGCTTACTTCATCCAGACCTGCGGGCCGACCCGGATGATGGAACGGGTGATGGAAATTGCTTCCCATTTTGGCGTCGAAGGTGAGGCCTCGTGGGAGGAGCGGATGGCCTGCGGCGTCGGCGTCTGCCTGGGATGCATGGTTTGGACGCATTACGGCTGGACCTGCTCTTGCACAGAAGGGCCGGTGTTTCAATTTGAAGAGACGCCCCCTCGGGAAACTTGGGCGGTGAGATAAATGGTGGATTTGACGACAAAGATCGGGCCGCTTCGGTTCAAGAATCCGGTGACCGTTGCCTCCGGGACCTTCGGCGTCAAGGACGAACTGAAGGATTTTGTGGATTATCAGAAACTGGGGGCGGTCATTACAAAAACCATTACCCTTCATCCCCGGCCGGGAAACCCCATGCCCAGGATTTGCGAGACCCCCGCCGGGATGCTCAATGCCATCGGCCTGCAAAATAAAGGCCTCTTTGAATTTGTCGAGAACAAAATTCCTTACTTCCGAAAAAATCGGATCCCGCTCATCGTCAACATCGCCGGCGAATCGACCGCTGATTTTTCCAGAATGGCCCGGGCATTGGACTATCACCGGAAGTCGATCACGGCGCTTGAGCTGAATTTGTCCTGTCCCAATGTGGAGGCGGGCGGGGTCCGGGCCATTCGGGAAAAGAAACTGATTGCGAAAACAATCCGGGCCGTCAGGAAAAATACCCGCTTGTTTCTTTTTGCCAAGCTTTCTCCAGAACTCGGAGACGTCTTGGAATCCGTCCGGGAAGCAGTCCGGGCCGGCGCCAACGGGGTCAGTCTGATCAATACGGTCCGGGGGATGGCGATCGACATTCGGTCGAGAAGGCCCAGGATTTGGGCCGGAACAGGCGGTTTGAGCGGCCCTGCCCTTCGCCCAATCGCTCTCCGTTACGTTTACGAGGTAAAGCAGGCGATGCCTCAGGTGCCGGTGATTGCGTCCGGGGGAATCACCACGTGGGAAGATGCGGTTGAGTTTTTGATTGCCGGAGCCGATCTGGTGGCAGTCGGAACGGCCAATTTTGTGAACCCCCGTGCTACGATGGATATCCTTTCGGGGGTTCGTGTTTTCTGTCAGAAGGAAAAAATCAAATCCATCCGGGAATTGCGAGGAAGCCTTGTCTCTTATCGTCGCTCTTGATTTTCCGAACCTGGAAGTCTGCGAAAAGCTTATCGGCGAGCTTGACGAGCTCGTTTCCATTTACAAGATCGGAAGCGAACTTTTTACTGCCCACGGCTGGCGGGCCGTCGATTTAGTGGAGAAATCCGGCGGAAAAGTTTTTCTGGATTTAAAACTTCACGACATTCCGACGACTGTGGCCAGGACTTCGGCCGTGATCGCCCAACGGGGTGTTTTCATGTTCAATGTTCACACGCTGGGAGGGCTTGAGATGATGCGGGAGGCCCGGAAGGCGGTGGATCAAAACTCCAGGGCGGGGAAGAAACCGTTTCTTTTGGGAGTCACGAT
>MHHD01000038.1:0-1454 GCA_001805895.1 Omnitrophica WOR_2 bacterium RIFCSPLOWO2_12_FULL_51_8
GCAATACTTGCATCCTTTGGCCTCATAAAAAACGGCCTTGCCGGTTTCCCATCGCTGCCGGCGCAGGCTCTCCCAGAATCCAATCTTATCTAATAATTCCCGTGGCGCCTCAATCGGTTTCCGGCACTTAAAACAGACCTTGCGGCAAAGCCGCTGGGCGCAGAGCATGATCAGGCTGGAGGCGGCCAAGAAAGGCTCCACCCCCATATCGATCAAGCGCGTAATGCTGGAGATCGCGTCATTAGTATGCAACGTAGAAAGCACCATCTGCCCGGTGAGCGACGCCTTAATCGCGATATCCGCGGTCTCCGCGTCCCTGATTTCCCCGATCAGGATCACATCCGGACTCTGCCGCAATAAAGACCGCAGCCCCGAGGCAAAGTCCAGCCCGATGTCCGGCTTGACTTGAATCTGGGTAATCCCCTCAATCTGGTATTCCACGGGATCCTCGATGGTAATGATATTCTTTTCCGGGGTATTGAGCTGGTTTAATACCGAATACAGTGTGGTCGATTTTCCCGAGCCCGTCGGCCCGGTAACCAGGATCATCCCGAATGGCTTACCGACAGCCTCTTTAAAAACCGCCAGCGGCGCTTCGGCAAAACCTAATTTGTCCAGGCCTATGGAAAGGTTAGACTTGTCAAGCGCGCGCAGCACAAACTTTTGCCCGAAGGTGGTAGGAAGGCAGGAGACCCGAAAATCGATTTCCCTGCCCTCGAACTTCACCTTGAACCTGCCGTCCTGAGGAATACGGTTCTCGGTGATATCCAAATTAGAGATAATCTTTAACCTGGCGATGACCGCATTCTGATTGTACTTTGGCACTTTGAAAGCCTCATGCAGTGCGCCGTCGATACGGTAGCGTACGCGCAGAGAATCGTATTCCGGTTCGACATGGATATCGGAGGCGCGTTTTTTTAAGGCCTGATTCAGCATCAACTCCACCAATTTCACGATCGGCGGCTTCTCGCTTTCCTTGACTGCGCTAGAAAGCTCTATCTCCTCCTCCTTGACCACCTCGATATCTCTCTCTTCTGCCTCCAGGCCGGATTTTCTTAACTTGTCCTCTTCCAGGATATTCTGCATGTCCTTGACCCCCCCGCTAAAGTGGTCGTTCAGGACGCGGGTAATCTCTTCCTCAGGGCTCAAGACTATATCGATCTCGCAGCCGGTGATATTATAAATATCATCCAGCGCGAAAATATTCAGCGGATCGGACATCGCCACGGTCATGGTATTGCCCATGCGCGAAAGCGGGACAAGATTATACTGCCGGGCCAGACGTTCCGGGACAAGATTGATTATGCCCTGGTCAAACTTATACTTACTTAGGTGCAGCGACGGGATATAAAGCTGTTCGGAAAGAAGCGAGAGCAGCATCTCTTCGGAAATGAACTTCTGCTGCACCAGCACCGCGCGCAAAGGAACGTTCTTCTATTTCTGCGCCTTAAGCG
>MHHD01000038.1:1468-7021 GCA_001805895.1 Omnitrophica WOR_2 bacterium RIFCSPLOWO2_12_FULL_51_8
CGCCTTATCCAGCTGCTCCTGGGTAAGTACCTTGTTTTTCAGCAGGATGTTGATGATATTGCCCTTCAGGGTTTGCATATTTTATATTACTCGTCGGGCGCGGTAACGCGCAATACTTCTTCTAACGTGGTCAATCCTTTCAGCGCCGCCTCAAGGCCGTCTTCCCTGAGGGTCTTCATCCCTTCGCTGCGCGCCTGTTTTTTGATCTGGTGCTCCTGCTGACGGGAAAGGATCAATTCCCTTACCTTTGGGCTAAGCATCAGGACTTCCGCAATCCCGGTCCTGCCGGAAAACCCGGAGTTGAAACACTGAGGGCATCCCTTGCCCTTAAAAAAGCCGGCCCTTCCGCCCCCGGCGTCCAGCTTCAGCCTCAGGCTCACGGCAATTTCCTGCTTGAGGGGATATGCCTCTTTGCAGTTGACGCAAATCTTACGTACCAGCCTCTGCGCCACTACGCAAATCAAAGAAGAATTAATCAGATACGGTTCAACCCCCATATTTACCAATCTCACGATAGCGCCGGGGGCGGTAGTAGTATGCAACGTGGAAAGCACCAGATGCCCGGTGAGGGCGCTCTTGATTGCGATATCCACGGTCTCATAGTCACGGATTTCGCCGATCATAATCACGTTAGGGTCCTGCCTTAAAATGGAACGCAGCGCGCCGGCAAAGGTCAGTCCGATATCCGTGCGGGCAGTGACCTGATTAATGCCTTCCAGCTGGTATTCCACGGGGTCTTCCACGGTGACGATATTTTTTTCCGGGCTGTCCACGAATTTCAGGATTGAATACAGAGTGGTCGTCTTGCCGCTTCCCGTCGGTCCGGTCACCAGGATCATGCCGTGCGGCAGGACAGCTACCTTCTTTAGTTTCGAGATCATCTCGCCGCTGAACCCCAGCCTGTCTATGTCCAGCATTGCGGTGGCCCTATCCAAGATACGCAGGGCGACCTTTTCGCCGAAGCTAGAAGGCAGTATGGAAACACGGAAATCCACCTCTTTACCCATAATTTTTATCTTAAACCGCCCGTCCTGCGGGAGGCGGTGCTCCGCGATATCCAGATCAGACATCACCTTGATACGCGAAACTATCGCCGCGTGCATGCTCCTGGGAGGGCTCTTCTGCTCCCGCAGGATTCCATCGATGCGGAAGCGCAGCCGCAGGGTCTTGTCAAACGGCTCTATCAGGATATCGGAGGATTTCTTTTTCACTCCTTCTTCGAGGATCAAATTCGTCACCTGGATCACCGGCGCCTCGTGGCTGGCGCGGTCAAGCTCCTGCTCGCTGGGCAGAATTTCCCTCTCTTCCTTGATCAACTCGATGGATGAGGCAGTAGTCATCTCTTTCATCAAATCATCGATAATACCGCTGGTGGCATCCGGGTAAGACAATTCAATAGTCTGCGAGATATCCTGCGCCGAAGAAATGATTGGGTTTATCCTGTAACCGGTAAGCGATGAGACATAGTCGATGGCGAAGATATTCAGGGGGTCGGCCATCGCCAGGGTGACGGTGTTGCCTATTTTGGAAACCGGGATGATCTGGTAATGGCGGATAATCTCGACAGGGATAAGCTTGACGATTTCCAGGTCTATCTTGAAACGTTTTAAATCGATTAAGGGCAGGCCCAAGCCCTCGCTTAAAGCGGAGATGAGCTCGTGTTCTTTGACAAACTTAAACGCCACGATGATGTCGCTGAGCCGCCCGCCCTTCTGCCTTTGCGCTTGCAGCGCCTGCTCTAATTGTTCCTGGGTGATAAGTTTGTTATGGATGAGGATTTCCGTGACGCGGTCTTTGAGAGAAATCATTCTTTCTCTTTGTAATATTTCGCGATTGCCCGCTTGACATCCGAGGCAGTGGCGACAAAGGTCTGGACGCTGCATCCGGACATCAGCTCCACGTCCTCCACCGCCTGCGTATTCAGGGGATTGGACATCGCTACCGTTAAGTTGCTGCCAATCTTATCTATCGGAATCAGCAGGTATTGACGGGCAACCCGGGCAGGGATAATATTGACGATCTCGGCATTTATTTCATAGTTATTCAACGGCAGGTAAGGGAACCCGTATTGCGCGGTCAAGGCCTGCGCGATATCTTCCTCTTTGGCATAACCTAACTCTACCAGGATTTCCCCGATCAAACCGCCCTTTTCCTGTTTGACGATAAGCACCTTTTCCAGTTGGCGCTGGTTAATCACGCCGCGTTCGATCAGCAGCTCACCTAATTGTTTATTGACGATTCTTTTGATCATAGATATACCGGCGGTTCTTTAAAGCTCACTACGCGGTTCTTCCCTTGTTTTTTCGCTGCCTGGCCTAACTCTTTGGCCTTGTCTATCAGCTCCTGCGCGTCTACCCCGTCTAAAGGGTTTTCACTCACCCCCGCGCTGACGGTAATCTTCCTGCCGGGATCCTGCTCTTCGCTGTAGTTAAATTCGATTTTCTTTCGGATATTCTCGGCGATTTCCTGCGCCTGGCGCTTGTTTTTCTCCGGCAGAAGCACCCCGAACTCATCATCCCCGATCCTGCCGGCACGGTCAATCTCGGTAATGGACTCCCGGATGAGGAAGGCGATTTTTTTCAAAGCCGACTCGGCATGCAGAGAACCGAAACTCTGCTGAAATTTCTTGAAGTCGTCCGCATCGATATAAATGAAGGCGCACGGCCGCTGGTAGGTAATCGCCCTCTTGATCTCTTCCTGCAGGCGGTTACGGATGAAGCCTTCGTTGTAGAGGCCGGTAAGCGCATCTTTTATCTCGAGCTTCTCCACGTGGTGCATCAAGATATCGTTTTCTACCGCAATCGCCACCTGCTTGGAAAAAATATCCAATAGATCCGAGTCGTCTTTCTTATAGAGAAAAGTCTCCCGGGTATTGCCGATGCCCAGGAGACCGATGGCCCTGCCCCTTAAAATTACCGGCAGCACCAGGGTATTATTCAGCTTGAATTTATCGCGGAAGGCTGACGCTGCTTCAGGCGGCAAGACGTTGTCTTTATCAACGATTAAGGTCCTGCCGGATAAAATCAGCTTATGGAATGGCTCTTCTTTCGGGCCGACGGAAACTTTCAGCAGGTAGCTGGCATTCGCCCCCTCGGCAGACTTCATGGTAAATATTTCCTGGCCTTCCTCGCGGTAGAGCAGATAACCGATATCGGAATTAGCCAGCAGGCGCGATTTATCCGTAATCAATCTCAATATCTCGTCTAATTTGGCCCCTTGCGAGATCAGGGAGCTTATCTGGAGCAGAATGGAGAGTATGATCACGCGCTTCTGGATTTCGATATTGATCTCGGTGGTTTTTTCGCTGTAACTTTTAAGCTCATCCATATTGCTGCGGATACGCTGGGTCAGCTGGTTCAGCGATTCGCTTAAATCACCCACTTCGTCTGATTCCCTGGCGTCTGATTTTAATTCCCGGCCGAGATCCCCGGAGGCAATCAACTTCGCCTCAATGGCAATAGCCACCACCCGGTCAAAAACTTGTTTGACCACAAAGAATCCGATACAAGCGATAATCGCGCTGATAAATATGGATAAGGTGATGTCAACCTTGAAACCTGCCCCGGGCAAGATATGATTCGCGACTAAGTACACGCAGACCAAAAGAGGCAAAACTGACATCAGATAAAAAGAAATTCTTAATTTATATTTCAGGCCGTATGAAGCAAGAGAAAGTTTATTGATATTTTTCCCCATTATTCCACCTCCGGTAGGAAAAATTATACCTCTTATCTTATGTGTTTGCAATAAGTTTATTAAATTCGCCTGCCAAAGCCCGCTTATCTATCCCGCAGTCAATAAAATCCCAGGGCAGAAATTCATCCGGGCTTTTTTCTTTCAGATAACTATCCGGGTCAATCCCGCAATCGGAAAACGCCTCCAGCCAGCGCTGTAAGACAAAGTAGTCATCCCAGGAATCGAAGCGCGCGCCTTTTTTAAAGGCGGCCAGGATCACACGGCTCAAGCGGCGGTCGCCGCGGGAAAGCACCCCTTCCAGGAAACTCATCTGGCGGTTGTGGAAACTTACTTTAAGCCTTTTGTCTCTCAGCCTGCTCCTTAAGTATTCCTGTTTCTTTTTTATATCCTCCTGCCCTTCCGCCTTAAGCCACTGGAAAGGAGTATGCGGCTTTGGGATTAGGCTGTTGATGCTGATATTTACCAGGGCAGGGCCGCCGCCGGTTACCTCCCTTTTTAGGCGCGAGGCCCTGAGGGAGAAATTAACAATGCCGTCTAAGTCTTTTTCCCTCTCAAAAGGGATGCCGAGCATAAAATAAAGTTTCACGCGCTGATACCCGGATAGGTAGGCCTGCGAAAGGTTATGAAAAAATTCCTCTTCGGCAAGATCCTTGGCCAGGACATCACGGAGCCTGGCGCTGCCGGCTTCGGGGGCGAAAGTCAGGCCGGTCTTCTTCCCCTGTGCGATCAGGCGGGAAAGATTACCGACGAGGCACGTAGATTTTAGAGAAGGCAGCGATACCGCTACCGCCTTATTTTTAAACAGGCTAAACATCCCCTCAAGAAGCTGCTCGATGCCGGAATAGTCGCTCACGGATAGCCCGGCCAGCGATATCTCTTCATAGCCGCTATTCTGGTAAACTTGAGCGGCGAGCCTTAAGAGGTTATCCTTATCCCTCTGCCGATAGGGATAATACTGGGACCTGGCCTGGCAGAAACGGCAGCGATTGGGGCAGCCGCGCATAATCTCCAAGGTAACCCGGTCATGGATGATCTGAATATATGGCAGGAGCCACTCCCGGGGAAAGAAACTGGCGTTTAAATCCCGGACGAAACGTTTCTTAATCTTCAGCGGGATACCATCTTCTTTAGGCCGGAATTCTTTTATCAGGCCGGAAGATTCTTCCTGGCGCACCTCATACAGGGAAGGCGCGTATACCCCCTCCACAGAAATCAGCCGGCGCAATAATTCTTGTTTAGCGATACGCCCGTCTCTATACCTGATCAGCTCACCGCGTAAAACTCCGACCAGTTCAAGGATAAGCTCTTCAGCTTCGCCAATGGCGAAGAGGTCAAAGAATTCGTGCATCGGCTCTGGATTCAAGGCGCAGGGCCCGCCTCCGATTACCAGCGGGTGGCGGCGATCGCGCAGAGACGCCTCCAAAGGGATATTTCCCAACTCAAGGATGTTCAAGACGTTGGTATAATCAAGTTCTGACCCCAGGGAAAACCCGACAATATCGAAGCAGGATAACGGCTGCCGCGACTCCAGGGAAAAGATTTGCGTACGGCTTTCCCGCAGGATTTTTTCTAAGTCTTGCGCGCAGGCAAAAACCCTTTCGCATACGACGCCGGAGATACTATTCAGCAGGCCATAGAGGATCCTGATGCCTAAATTACTCATCCCCACCTCATAGAGATCGGGAAAACAGAGGGCAACTTTTATTTCCGCCTGGTGAAAGTCTTTGCGCGAGACATTCCATTCCCTGCCGATGTAACGGCCGGGTTTCTGGACTTGTAATAAAATATCTTCTAACATAATCGTAATTGGATAGCGTACAGCGTAGAGCGTTTAGCGTATAGTAAAACTTTACCTTT
>MHHD01000039.1 GCA_001805895.1 Omnitrophica WOR_2 bacterium RIFCSPLOWO2_12_FULL_51_8
CAAAAAGATAGAGATGCATTTTTTGCCGGATGTCTATGTGAAGTGCGATATCTGCAAGGGCCTGAGGTTCAATGAAGCGACACTGCAGGTGCTGTATAAAGGTAAGTCTATCGCCCAGGTATTGGAGATGACCGTGGAGGAGGCATTAGGCCTTCTTGCCAAGATCCCCCGGATAGAGCATACCCTGGCCTATTTGAATGACGTGGGCTTAGGTTATATCCAGTTGGGCCAATCCGCCACCACCCTTTCCGGAGGCGAGGCGCAGCGGATAAAATTATCCGCGGAATTAAGCCGGCGCTCTACCGGCAGGACCCTTTATATCTTAGATGAGCCGACCACCGGCCTCCATTTTGCCGACGTGGAAAAATTGCTTTCCGTGCTGCGCCGGCTGGTCGGGCGCGGCAATACCGTGATTGTCATCGAGCATAATTTGGAGGTGGTCAAATGCTGCGACTATATTATTGACCTTGGTCCGGAAGGGGGAGACAAGGGCGGGGAAGTGGTTGCCTGCGGCAGCCCGGAGGAGCTTGCCCGCGTCGAGAGATCTTATACCGGGCAGTTCCTGAGGAAAGTATTGAAGGATGGATAGAGAAGTGGTATAGTAACCACAGGAATAAATATGTTTAAATCCAAAAAATTTAGATTAAAAACATTTAAGTTTTGGGTTTTGGTCATTTGGTCATCGATTATTGTTTCGAATTTCGAATTTCGAATTTCGAATTTGTCTCTCTATGCCCAGGATGCCAGGGAGGAAGAGGCGCTGTTTGTGGCCAATAAGGCCTTTGAGGATGGTTTCTACGATGTCAGCTTAGGGCTGCTGGAACGTTTCCTGCAGACCTATCCCGATTCCGCCAAGACAGGCGAGGCGGAATTATTGATCGGGGAGTGTTACTTCCGCCAGTCTAAGTTCTTAGATGCCTTAGTTAAATTTGAGGCCCTGCTGCAGCGGTCTTCCGGCAAGACAATGAAAGACGCCGCCCTTTACTGGATTGCCGAGGTGCATTTTAAAGCCAATAATTTCGCCAAGGCCGCTGAATTCCATAAGAGGATAATTGAGGAATACCCGAAGTCCGGCTATATTGCCGCGGCGAATTATTCCCTGGGCTGGTGCCTGTTCCAGGAGAGTAAATATACTGAAGCGCTGGAATATTTCAGGGTAGTGGAAAAGGATTATCCCCGGGAACCGCAGGGCAAAGACGCGCCGCTGAAGATCATCGAGTGCCTTTATAACCTTAAAGGTTACGCCCAGCTCAAAGAAAAGGCCGGCGCCTATCTTAAAGTTTACGCGAAGGACGCGGCGATCCTGCCCTATCTTTATTTTTACCTTGCCGAGGCGGATTATTATTCCGATAACTTTCAAGAGGCCATCGATGGCTACCGCAGGGCCGGCGCGTCATCGGGCGATGAAAAATTACAGGCCCTTTCCCGGCTGGGGGAGGCCTGGTCGCGCCTTAAGTTAAAACAGTACCAGGAGGCAGAGGCCATACTTACCCAGCTAAAGCCAGGGGACCTGGAAAAGAAGAGTCAGGAAGCGTTTTTATTGGGCAAGGCGATTTTGGCTGCCGAAACTAACCGGCCAGGCGAGGCGCAGAAAATCTACGACGGATTGCTGGCGCAGACTTCCGACCCCTTAGTTTTGGTCCAGGCCTACTTAGGCAAGGCAGACGCGTTTTATAATGCGGGCAGATTCCAGGAATCAGCGGCGGTTTATACCGAGGCCCTGAAAAAAGAAGAGCTCAAGGAGGTTTCGGGCGAGATGCGGGACAAGCTGCATTACAGCTTGGCCTGGGCTTATCTGAAACAGGGGGAGTTTAAGGAGGCGATTAAAGAATTCCAGAAGATCGCCAGGACCAGCGAAGACAAGACCGTCAAGGCGAGCGCCCTCTGTCAGATCGGAGACGCCTATCAGGATTCCGGCGATTACCCGAAGGCCCAGGAAACTTACGATGCGATATTGAAGGATTACCCGGATAGTTTTTACAGCGACTACGTACAGTACCAGTTGGGGCTGGCGCTGCTCAAGAGCTCAAATTACGACGGGGCGGTCTTAAGCTTCCTGAGCTTAAAGAAGAATTTCCCCGCCTCGAAACTTTTAGACGACGCTGCTTACGCCCTGGGCCTGGCCTATTTCCAAAAGCAGGATTACGATTCCAGCCTTGAGGTTTTTAAGAAATTCCAGGGAGAGTTCAGCGACAGTAATTTAAAGCCGCAGGCGCTCTACCTCTTCGGTTCAAGCCTTTATAATTTGGGGAAATTCAACGAGGCCATCGCGGTGTTTAAGCATATCGCCGGCGCTTACGGACAGGACACGGAATTGGCGCAGAAGGCGGAATACGAAATGGCGGATTGTTTCTACCAGTTAGGGAACGAACAGGAAGCCATTGCGCGCTTCAAGCGCCTGCGCGCGAAATACCCGGCCTCCACGCTCACCGCCGAGATTATGTTCTGGCTGGGCGGATATTACTACCGGCATAATGACTTTGAGCTGGCGCGCCGCTATTTTTCTTCGCTGACCCAGGATTTTCCCCAGAGTAATTTAGTCTCCGACGCCTATTACGCCCTGGCATCCAGCTTCGAGGAAGAGGGCAGGCATGAAGAAGCGGTGAATAATTTTAGAAAAGTAGTTGCCTTGGGCAAGCCGGACCTGAGCGCTCAAGCCGCGGTGGCCATTGCGGACATCTACGGCAAAACGGGCAAAGAAGATTCCGCGCTGCGGGCATATAAAGAGATCCTTGGGGGAGGCGCGGCGCTGGACAACATCATTTATCCCAAGATAGCAGAGCTATATTTTAAACGCGCTGATTACAGCGCGGCGCTGGAATTTTACCGCAAGGCCTTAAGTATCGCGCCGGTTAAAGAGGTGCCCGCCATCCAGCTAAAGATCGGCGAGGTTTTACAGGCGCAGGGGAAAACGCAGGAGGCCATCGAGGAATACCTTAAATGCGCCTACCTCTATCCGGCGGACAATGGCTTTGCGGTAAAGGCATTTTTACGAGTGGCTAAAATTTATGAGGATAAGGAGAATTTCAAAGAGGCGCAGGGTATTTACCGGAAAATCGTTTCTCTGAATACCGCGGAGGCCAAGTACGCGCGGGAGAGGATGGAGTGGATAAAGGAACACGTAAGATAACAAGATCTACCAGTCGTTAAGGAGGACAAGATGGACCTTTACAGAATGAGCCTATGGCAGGTGTTCTTGGCTGGCGGGCCGGTAATGTGGCCGATACTTTTATGTTCGATCTTTGCCCTGGCGATCATCCTGGAAAAATTCTGGTATCTGCATAAAAAAGCCATCGATACGCAGGAATTTTTAAACAGCATCCTGGAGAAGATGAAGCGCCGCGACACCAAGGAGGCCCTGGGCCTCTGCGACGGCATCAAGAGCCCGGTCGCCAATATCCTCAAGGCAGGAATTCTAAAATACGACCGGCCCAAGCCGCAGATCGTGGAAGCCATTGAAGACGCCTCATTATACGAGATCCCGCGCTTAGAGAAAAACCTGACTGCCTTGGCCACCATCGCGCATGTCTCGCCGCTTCTGGGCCTGCTGGGCACGGTCACCGGGATGGTCCGCTGTTTCCAGACCATTCAGGCCAAGTCTACCAGCTTCCATCCGGTATCGCCGGGGGATCTGGCCGGGGGGATCTGGGAGGCGCTTTTGACCACGGTCGCCGGGCTGATTGTGGCTATTCCGACCTTCGTGGCTTATAATTACCTTGCCAGCCGGGTGAACCACTTTATCCTGGAGATGGAAAAGGCCTCGACGGAACTGGTGAATTTTTTGACGGAGGATTAAGTGAGGTTCAAGGGAAGGATGGAGTTAGAGCACGGCCTGAAACAGATTGATATCGCGCCGCTGATCGATATTGTTTTTCAACTCCTGATATTTTTTATGCTTACTTCCAGTTTTGTGATGCAGCCGGGGATAAAGGTAAATCTACCCAGGGCAGTCACCAGCGAAGCGGTAAAATATGAGAATATCGAGATTATGATTACCAGCGAAAACGTAGTTTACCTTAATGCTCAAGTGGTCACCACGCAGGAATTAAGATCCCTGCTTAAGTTAGCGGCCAAGAGGAACCAGCCGATACTGATCAAATCCGACCGCCGGGCCTCGCTGGGCAGGGTAGTGGAGATTTGGGACCTGGCGCGTGACCTCGGCATCAGCCAGATCAATATCGCGACTAATCAGGAATGAAAAGGCAAGGCTACAGAGGCAAACAAGGCAGGCAAGGCTATCTGGGCAACAGGGGTAAAGGGCTAAAAAGGCAGAAGGGCTACCAAGGGAAAACCCTTTATAGCCATTTTGCCCTTCAATAGCCTTGTTGCCTTATTGCCCTCATAGCCCTGTTTGCCCTGCATGCCTTTAATAGCCATTTAGCTATGATTAATCATCTTTTCCGCAAAACAATATTTATTTCTCTGCTCAGCCATATTACGGTATTTAGTATCTTCGGTTTCTCTTTCGGCCGGGTGATGCCTGCGGCAGGCTCCGGCCGGGTGAATTTCTGGGGGCAGATCTTAAACGTTTCGCAGGTGGTTAAACCTGAGGTTGCTCCTAAAGCCGCGTTGCTCAAGAAAGATAAATTTTTCCTTCCCGCGCACCTCCCGGACGCGCCAAATCAACAGTCAGGAGGGGAGTTAAAGGCGGTATCCGGGTATTTCTTTAAGCCATTTTCGCCGGCGGTGTTCGGCAGGGAAAAGGCTCCTTTTGCCTATAAGGCGCCCCCCCCGCCTATTCCCCGGGAAAGAGCGGAAGGCGGGATTATCTTCCACCCCGTCCTGCCCTATCACTTCACGCTCTTTTTCCGTGACCGGCAGGTGGCGCATGTGGAGCTTAGTTTCAGGCTGGTACCCCACACTGCGCAGAATACCTTTGAGATCAAGCGCAAGATTTCTTCCGGCAACCTGGAGGTGGATCTCTTAAGCATGCGCTATATCTGGCATTATCTTTTCGTGCGGCAGGCCGATCTAACCGCCGCTGACCATTGGCAGACGGTAAAGATCGATCTCTCGCGGGAAGATTAGGTTCTTGGTTTTCGCATGATCAGTATAGACTTTTCCTTAACCGTAGCCTTGTTTACCGCCGTTTCGCTGGGCGCGTTATTGGTCATCTGGGTCTTCAGCAGGAAACAAAAAGACAAGGAATTAAGCCTGAATCCGGCGTTTATCTGGTTCTGCTCGGTCTGTACCTATAATTACGTCAACACCAAAGAGGATAAAATTTCCGTCTGCCCGCGCTGCGGGAGCTATAATAAGAAGGAATAAAAAGTTATTGACCGCGCGGTATTTTGATTTATAATAACCTTGGGTCAAGAGAATAGAACTTACGGAGGTAGAAGATGATTACCGAAATCGGCATCGTCGCCGGCGACATCTGGCATTTCCTGGACCAACACGGCGAAACAAATCTAGCCCGGCTGGTCAAGGGGATTGACAAGCCGCGCGATAATGTCCTGATTAGTTTAGGCTGGCTGGCCAGGGAAGGGCATGTCCTGCTGCAGCAGGTTGACGGCGGCGAATACCGCATCGCCTTAAGGAAGAATGCCTGAGCTTGGTTCAGGAAAAAAGGCAGTGGCGCTTTTAGTGGTGATGGCGACTATCTTAGTAGTAATGGGTTTAACCAGCGCCATCCTGAATATCGTTTCCAGCCATTACCGCCTGACCCACCATCAGGTCAGCCGCATCCAGGCCTATTATGCCTCGATGGCCGGGATTAACTATGCGTATGAAAAGCTAAGGACTAATGACTCTGCCTGGAAGCCAGCCGACGATGAAACAAAAACTTTTTTCCTCTGCAGGGTTCTTGATAATTGTCCACCAGCTCCCGCGGGCGCGTCTTCTAATAAAATAGAAGAAAGTAATTTTCCGGTTTCCATCCAGAGCGTTAAAATCGAGGTGATCGGAAAAGATGTCTCGAACTGCAACCCGCCGCCAGACGATACCGGTTTTTGCATTAAAGCCGCCGCCAACTACGCCTACACTAATCCCCCATAGTCCTTGCCGCTTAATTAACACCTTTTAACACTTTATTATAATAAAAGTAAGTCTATTATAAAGTAATGAACTTTAATTGATTATTATTCTCCGACGGATAATCAGCGCTAAAAGTAAGTTTGAGTAAGTATATTATAGAAAATACTTGACAATATATAACTTTTATGGTTCAATTAAAAAGACTTATTTATTCCAGCTAGTTTTTTAAAAAAAATGTATCAACCATGACCAGATTGATTGACGTTGATGAATTAGCGGATTACTTGAGGTTGAAGAAACAGACCATCTATAACTGGCTGCACCAGGGGAAGATTTCCGGCATCAAGGTAGGGGGCGTCTGGAGGTTTGACCGTCGGGAAGTAGACAGCTGGCTGCAGAGCAGAAGGCGATTTTCCCAAGATTTTAAATACGGAGAAAGACGATGAATTCATTAGGGATATATTTCGGGCCCAAGGCGATCAGTATGGTCGAGACCGAGAAGAAAAAAGTTAAAAACCATAATTTGATCCCTCAGGCCGCGGTTTACAACGGAGAGCTGGATAAAAAGGTTCCCGCCGAAGTCAAGACCATAGAGATCATCGCCTTGCTTAAGGATGAATTGAGAAGGAATAAGATGGACGCCAGAGAGGCGACCATCTGCCTTTCCGGCAGGGACCTGATCATCCGCACCTTTCAGATGCCTGTCCTGCCGCGGCAGGAAATGCAGAGCGCGATCAATTTTGAAGCCAAAAAATACATCCCCTTCAAAATCGAAGAGGTGATCGCCGACTTCCAGATCAAGTTAGACAGGCTCAGCCACACCAGCCTCGTGCTCTACATCGGCATCAAGAAGGAGACCCTTGACCGCCATATTTCCATCTTAAACCAGTTGGATTTGAAAATCAACGCGGTGGAGTATTCGGCCTTCAGCATCCTCAGGTGCCTGAAATTGGCAGGGTTAAACGGCCGGGGCGTGGTCGGCGTGCTGGCGGCTGATCTAAAGGAAGAAGACGAAATTAATTTTATGGTCCTGGAGGATGGCTTCCCGCTCTTTAGCCGCGATATTTCTTTAACCGCAGGGCACCCCGAGCCGCAAGGCAAGCTTCCGGAGAAGCCAGTGAATATCCCGGAGGCGCTGGAAAAACTAAAAAACGAAACCCGCGTGTCCTTGGATTATTACCACCGTAAATTCCCCACTAAGACTATCAAGAAGATGTATCTATTGTCCTGCCAGGAATCACGGCAGGACATAGTGGCATTTATTACCGAGCTGGGCTTTGCCGCTCATTTCATCGACATCGCGCAAACCATAGACAAGTCCGTTCCCTACGCCCTTACGTTTTTGAAGGCATACTGCGCTTCCTTATCCCGGGTCCTGAAGGCCGAGCCAAAGCTTAACCTTTTGGCGGCCAGGGAAAGGTTGGCGGTTTTAAAGGAAAAGACCGGCGAAAAAGACCTTTTCGCCGGATTAAGGGATTTACGGCTGGATTTCCGGGTAGTTTCTTTGTCCATCGCGATCTGTCTGTCCACTTTTATTTACGGAAGTTACCAGAAACGGCCGCTGCAAAAGGAATTGGCTGACATCCGCAGCGCGAGAGTGCAGGTGGCTTCAGTGGGGCAGGAGACAGGTTATGATGAGTTGGTCAAAGAGGAGCTGGAGCGCAGGCAAAAGATAGAGAACTTAGATAAATTAGTGAAGAAGCAATTTTACCTCACGGATCAGCTCAATATCATACCCCGCGTCCTGCCTGCGGGGGTGTGGCTGACACAGCTCACCTTTAGGAAAGTCGAAGATAACCGGGCGGAATTGACATTGCAGGGGAGGGTCTATTTGGCGGACAGCGGCCAGGAAATCGAGACCGTGAACAAGTTCGTGAGCAATTTAAAAGGAAGCCCGGATTTTACCAGGTATTACAAGAATATCAATATCGTTTCATTGGACCGCGCCCAATTCGCGGGCGAGAGCTCAACCAGCTTTGTGGTTACCTGCGGGTCAAGCTATTAAGAAAGGGCATTATGGAATTGTCCGCATCGCTCAATAAATATAAAAACATTGTTATGAACCTGGCGTTAATCATATTAGCCGTAATTGTCTCAGGCAATATTTATAAGCGGCAAAGCGCGGATTTAGCTTCGATAAACAGGAATATCGCCGAAGAGAAAAAGAAAAACAAGGTTTTTGACAACCTCGGCAAGCTGGAAAAAAAGATTGATGCCTATAAAAAAGTCCTCCCCGGCGAAGAGGCCACTACCGTCATCAACGTCTTGAACGCGATTGCCAAGGACTTTAATGTCAGGATCACCTCTATCCGTCCGGCGCCCGAAGAACGCAAGGACGATTACACAAAGTCGGCCTTTCAGCTTAACATTGTTGTCTCCGGTTACCAGGCCCTGGGGAGGTTTATCAGCGCGTTGGAAAACCATCCGATTTTCTTTGTGGTGGAGAGCGTCGGCATTAATTCCGACAGGCAAACCCAGGATATGAACGTCAGCCTGGTGGTCAGTAAAATAGCTTTTAGGGAATAAGATGAAAAGGGCAAGGCGCGTTTTTTTAAGCATTTTGATTTTCTCGGCTATCCTGCCGGCCGGCGTATTTGCCGTCCCCGCGGAGCTTAAGGCAATAAGAGAGATTGAGGAGAGGGAAAAAACGCCTCCCGCGGAGATAGTGATTGAGCGGCCGCGGGTAAAATTTGACGAAGAGGCCTATAGGGATCCCTTTAAAGAGCCGGTGATCAAAATTCAGGACGCGGCCGCGCCCCAGGAAACCCAGAAAAAGCAGATCCCGCTTCCGGCATTGACCTTGCAGGGCCTGATCTGGGGCGGCATTTTCCCGCAGGCGATTATCAATAATAAAGTTTTGAAGATCGGAGATATTATAGAAAGGGCGCGCGTTACCAATATCAGTAAAGACGGCGTAGTGGTATTCTTTGAAGGCGAGCAGTTCAGCTTGCCGGCGCCCGCGGCAGGAATCAGAAAAGACAAAAGGGAAGACTAGGAGGATAAAAATGAAGGAAAAATCGCTCTCCGCTATTATTTCTGTCCTGATTACTTTCATGCTTTTTATGCCGCGGCTAAACGCGGAGGCAAAGAGCGGCTTGTCCCCGGGCGTTGAACCGGAGATCTCCTTAGATTTCCAGGACGCTAACCTGAAGGATATCCTGAAGGTATTTTCCATCCAATCGGGCCTGAATTTTATCGCCTCGGAGGCGGTGCAGGACAGGAAGATCACCCTTTACCTGGATAAGGTCCCCCTGAAGAAGGCGATGGATAAGCTCTTTGTGGCCAATAACCTGACCTACGAGCTGGACCGCGACGCCAATATTTTTATCGTCAAGGACTGGGGTAAACTGCGGGTGGAGACAATAACAAAAGTCTTCAACTTGAAATACGCCACAGTTTCCAATTCGGCTTTAAAAAAAGACGCCTCCGCCAATATAGGCTCCGGCTATACAGGTTCTGGCGCTCAAGGGGGCATAGGGGCAGGAACTACAATAGATGCGGGCATTACCGACGCCGTGAAAAAACTGCTTTCCGAAGCCGGGTCAGTGGTTGAAGACAGCCGGACGAACAGCCTGGTGGTTACGGACAGCCCGGAGCGCTTAGAAGTTATTGCCAGGGTAATTGCTTCTTTGGATGTGCCTGCCCCGCAGGTCCTGTTGGAAGTGGAAATGTTAGACGTAAGCAAGAATACCGTGGATAAATTAGGGGTGAACTGGCCGGAAACCCTGGTTAAGTTTACTATATCCGGGACCAAGGAAACGAATTTTCCTTTTGGCAGTGACCGTTCAACTAAGATAGGTACCCGCTCCATAGATCCTGATAAAAACTCATTCGGAGGGAACTGGGATTTTGGCTCATGGGGCGCTAGCAGGTTTGGGCCTTCGATATTAACGCTATTAGGCACCACGTTAACTCTTGATTTCTTAAGGACCCAGACCGATACTAAATTTCTTGCCCGGCCGAAACTCCTGACTTTAAATAACCAGACCGCGGAAATCAGAATTGCCACTCAGGAATCCATCGGCGTAAATTCGGTGACTGCCGCTGCCGGCGGCTCAGCCGGGACAACCGCGGTCTCTGCGGAAAGGGTTGAGACTGGCGTCATCCTGCGGGTCACTCCTCAGGTCAACATTGATACCGGCGAGATCACTATGTTCATTTATCCCAAGGTTGCCGACGCGACCGGCGGCAATACCATTACCAGCGCCGGCTCCAACTATGTCTACCGGGATCCCGAGGAGCGCAGTACCAAATCCATGGTCAGGATCAAAGACGGGGAGACCGTGGTTTTGGGAGGGATGTTGCGCAACGAAACCTTCACCGTGGAAAAGAAATTGCCGTTCTTCAGCGATATTCCCATCGTCGGCCTGCTCTTCCGGCATAAGGGCGGAGATAACGAAAAAAACAAACAGCGCGAATTGATGGTTTTTATCACGCCCCATATCATCAGGGATAGCGCCGACTTAAAGCTTGCCCAGGGCCGCCGGCTGAATTCCCTGGAGCGGGAGCAAAATACCGTCTCCGGCGCCAGCCGCGGCCTGGAAGTGGCTGCCGCGCTGAATAGCTTTGAAAAAAAGAGATAACCTGTTATTGTTCGAGCGAGCCCTCGACTGCGCTCAGGCGAGTCGAGAACAGCGTCTATCTTCTCCACTCCCCTTGACATTGCGTTGCAATGTCAAGGGTCGGTCGAAGAATATTTATGGCTAGGGAAAAGTATTTAAGGCTCGGTGAGCTGTTGATTAAAGAAGGCCTGATTACTCCGGAACAGTTAGAAAAGGCCATCAGTTACCAGAAAAAAGAAGGGGGCCGTTTAGGCGCGGTGCTGGTTAAATTAGAGTTGGTGAAGGAAGAGCAGGTGGTAGCGGTTTTAGGGAAACAATTAAACATCCCTTACCTCTCCTTAGGCGCCGGGATGCTCAAGCCCGCTGCCGGCCAGGGCCTGGAACGGCTGATCAGCGAAGATTACGCCTTTAAGAACCTGATCCTGCCTTTATCCCGCACGCTCCGCTCGCTCACCGTGGCTATGGCCGACCCTTTAGATTTGATCCTGATCGATAATTTAAGAAAGCTCACTGGTTACGAAATCAACCCGGTGATCGCCACCCCTTCGGATATCACCAGGGCAATCGAAGATTTTTACGGGAAGTCGGCGATGTTTAACGCGGCGGTAAAGGCCAGTTACAGCGCTACGCCGTTGGAGGCCCTGCCCGCGGAAGGAGAATCCTTTGATCAGGAATTAAGCTTAGAGAAGCTGATTTCCCGCGCCGAAGAGGCGCCGGTAGTGAAATTAGTTGACCTGATCATCCGCCAGGCGATCGACGAACGGGCTTCGGATATTCATATCGAGCCTTTCCGGAATAAGATTTCCCTGCGCTACCGCATTGACGGCAAGCTTTATGAGATCCCGCCGCCGGCCAGCCATCTGCTGCTGCCGATTATCTCGCGGGTGAAAATCTTAGCCAAGCTGGATATTGCCGAAAAACGGCTGCCTCAGGACGGCGGCTTCTTAGTTAAGATCGAGGAGAGGCCGATTGATATCCGCGTCTCCACCATCCCCACCATTTACGGCGAAAAGGTAGTCTTGAGGATCTTAGACCGCAGCCAGATCTCGCTGGACTTAAACCGCCTTGGTTTTGACGCCAAGCAGTTAGAATCTATCCGGCGGGCGATTAATTCGCCCTACGGCCTGGTATTTTTAACCGGCCCGACAGGCAGCGGCAAGACCACCACGCTTTACGCCATCCTTAACGAGACCAAAAGCGTGACCAAGAATATTATCACTATTGAGGACCCGGTGGAATACAAGTTGGAAGGCGTCAGCCAGGTGCAGATCAAGCCGGAGATCGGGCTGACCTTTGCCGCGGCCCTGCGCAGTTTCTTAAGGCAGGACCCGGATGTGATGCTGGTGGGCGAGGTCAGGGACTTGGAGACCGCCCAGATTTGCATCCGCGCCGCCCTCACCGGCCATTTAGTTTTAAGCACCCTGCATACCAATGACGCGCCCTCGGCCATATCGCGCCTGATAGACATCGGGATCGAGTCTTATATGCTGGCGCCTTCCTTATTATTAGTGGTAGCGCAGAGGTTGGTGCGCCGGCTCTGCCCGGACTGTAAAGAGGCTTACGAACCAAAAGGCAGTGAATTTGAAAATGTAAGGATAAAAGCGGATTTAATTTACCGCTCCCGGGGCTGCGCCAAATGCAATAATATCGGTTACAAGGGCAGGGAGTGCATTGCCGAAGTAATGGCAGCCAGCGAAGAGATCCGGGAATTGATCAACCAGAAGGCCTCTTTTCAGAAGATCAGGGATACGGCCCGCGCCTCAGGCATGCAGACGCTCTATGAATCTAGCCT
>MHHD01000040.1:0-10264 GCA_001805895.1 Omnitrophica WOR_2 bacterium RIFCSPLOWO2_12_FULL_51_8
AGGACCCAAAAATACCGGCTTGCCAAGGCAAAAGATAAACACAAAGACCAGTCTTACTTTCTCTACCGCTTAACCCAAGGCCAGCTTCGGCATATTCTTTTCCCTCTCGGTAATTATACCAAAATAGAGGTGCGCGCGCTCGCCCGTAAATTCGGCTTGAGCGTGGCGGATAAACCGGGAAGCCAGGAGATCTGTTTTTTGCCGGAAAATAATTACCGCGCTTTTTTAAAAAGCCGGGTAAAAGGCGGCCTCCGGCCCGGGTTAATATTGGATCGGGAAGGGAAAGTCCTGGGCCGGCATCAGGGGGCCGCTTATTACACCATTGGCCAGCGTGAAGGGTTGGGGGTTGCCCTGGGGTATCCTGCCTATGTGGTCAAGATCAACCCCCGGGCCGGCCGGATTTTTTTAGGGCCGCGGGAGGAGGCAATGGCGCGCGAATTTTTGCTCAAAAGCCCGCGCTTTGCCGGTCTGCCTTGCCGGCAGGCAGGCAAAGATTTTAAAAAGAAGGTTGCCGTCCAGGTAAAGATAAGGTATAATCATAAACCAGCCGCCGCAAAGCTCCTTGCCCATAAAGATAAAATCAAGGTCATTTTTAAAAGGCCTCAATTTGCCGTTACCCCCGGGCAGGCCGCGGTGTTTTACGACAGAAACATTGTCCTCGGCGGCGGAATAATCGATGAGGTATTAAAATAATCTACCGATGAAAGACCGGTCTCCCTTGGTAAAAAAGATCGTTGAGCTGAAGAAAAAGCGCAACGCGGTAATCCTGGCGCATAATTACCAGCTGCCCGAAGTTCAGGACGTGGCGGATTTTCGGGGCGATTCGCTGGAATTAAGCCGCATTGCCGCGAAAACCGAGGCCGAGGCGATCGTTTTCTGCGGGGTGCATTTTATGGCGGAGACCGCGTCCATTCTTTCCCCCGATAAAAAGGTCATCGTCCCGGACATCAATGCCGGCTGCCCGATGGCTAATATGATTACCGCCGCGGATGTCAGGAAATTAAGAGAGGAACATCCCGGCGCGGCAGTGGTGGGATACGTGAATACCTCGGCGGAGGTGAAGGCGGAGCTGGATTATTGCTGCACCTCGACCAATGCCGTAGCCGTAGTAAATTACCTGAAGCAAGAGAAAGAGATTATCTTTGTGCCAGATAAATACCTTGCGGATTATGTCTCCAAAAAGACAGGCAGAAGGCTCGTCTCCTGGAACGGTTACTGCCCTACGCATATCAAGATTCTGCCGGAAGACATCAGGCGCGAGAGGAAATTCCACCCTTTTGCCAAGGTGATGGCGCACCCGGAGTGCCTGCCGCAGGTAGTGGCCCTGGCTGACGCGGTGCTCTCTACCAGCCAGATGGCTAAGTTCGCCAAAGAGACCGAGGCCCACGAGATTATCGTCGGCACAGAGGTGGGGCTGATCTACCGGCTGAAGAAAGATAACCCCGGCAAGGAGTTCTATCCTGCTTCTGAGGCAGCGGTCTGCCCGAATATGAAGCGCACCACGCAGGAAAAGATCCTCTGGGCGCTGGAGGAGCTTAAGGAAGAAGTCAGAGTCAGCGACGAGATCCGCGGGCGCGCCAAAAAGGCCATTGACAGGATGCTGGAGATTGTATAAGCTGGCGGTTGTTAAGCTATGAATATACCAGTCATCTATGAGGATGATTACCTGTTGGTGTTAGACAAGCCTTCCGGCCTGCTCACCATCCCCGCTCCCGGAAAAACATCGCGCACCCTCACCGGTATCCTGAACACGGACTTAAAAGGAAGAGGCCTGCCGTACCGTCTGCACCCCTGCCACCGGCTTGACCGCGAAACCTCCGGCTTGATTGTCTATGCCAAAGGCAAATCCATCCAGCAGAAAATAATGCAGCTTTTTCTGCAAAGAAAGGTGAAAAAAAATTACCTTGCCTGGGTAAACGGCCGCTTGCCGGCGGCGCAGGGCGCCATAAAAAACGCCGTTGCCGGCCAAAGCGCTTTTACCTATTATAAATTGGCAGCAGAGAAAAAGGATTTTTCCGTCGTAGAGATAAGGCCGCTTACCGGCCGCACTAATCAGATCCGTATCCATTTCAAACAAATCGGCCACCCGGTGCTGGGCGATGCGAAATTCGCCTTCCGCCGGGATTTTAAAGTCCGGGCCAAACGGCTGATGCTGCACGCGCAAGACTTAGAGTTTATCCACCCGATAACCGGCAAGCTGCTGCGCCTGCGCGCGCCGCTGCCTGCAGAATTTCAGCGCGTTTGATTGTTGCGTCCCGCTTTTCATATAGAAAGTAATTGACGGAAGCGGTTTTTATGGAAGACAATATTATGCATACAGACCTAACGTTTTTCACAAATGAAAAAACGGGTTTGTACAAGCCGCTTGAGAAAGTTGAAAAAATTCGCATTCTCGTAGGTATCAATGCTGATAAGGAAACGCACGATCTTTTAGCGAAAACTAAAGAAGAGCAGCGCTTTAGAAGAGAGGGTTTTGCCTAAACAGACGATTGAAACCCTCGTTAAAGAAATCAAGAAAGAGAATAATCCTTTAAAGATTCTCTTTAAGTTCGAGCAGGGGATCCCACAAAATTTCTTCTCCGAAGGATTTGTGGATAATTCCTATTACAACACCGCGCCCAGAGAAGTTATTTTATCAGAATACTTGATCAGTAAATAAAAATAATGACGAAAGACATGCCGCTCCTTCAGCAATATGATTTTTTCAAAGAAACAAGTTTGATTGCGTATCTTGACTTAACCAATATGTTCCATTGGCAAGATACGCTCAAATGGGATTTTTCAGTTTATTCCGTCACTCGACAGTTATTTGGCATCCTTTCAGTGAAAGAGATAAGGATTTATTACGGATTAAACACCCGGGAACTGCTTAAATCAGAAAACTTTCATCAGTGCCTTAGGAAGACCGGGGCAATTGTCATCAGCAAACCGGTTACTCAAGGTTTATTTGACCAGAACGCGCATTCTAAACTGGATGAACTGATAGCTTATTTACAGGAACAAGGGGTAGTTATCGAAGAGCCTAAGTGTAATTTTGATGTTGAAATGGCGCTGGATATCCTTGACGCAATGGAAAAAGTTTCCGGGATTTTGTTGTTTTCCGGGGATTCCGATATGAAAGAGCCTCTTGAGCGGCTAAAACTAAAAGGCAAGCATAACTATGTGTTCGGAGTAAGAGGCTTGGTTGCAAAGGAACTCTGGCCGGTATGCTCTCGGTATATAGACTTCGGAAGGTGGTATAACGGGCCTAAGAAGCGAAAAACCCGCTCGTGAGAGCGGGTCCGCGTGTCTTCGCAAGTCCGGGATTGCTCCCAGCTTGCAATACAAGTATATAACATAGTTTATACTTGTCAAGTGAAAAGTGGAGGTGTGTGGATGGATCGCCCCATCGCCCCGGGAAGGCCGAGTTGTATTATCTCGGGATTTATTGTATGATAGGGAAGATATGAGTATTATCGTCTTAGGCACGGTAGCGCTGGATACGGTCAAGACGCCTTACGGCGCAAGGAGGCGGATGCTTGGCGGATCAGCCGTGCATTTTGCCATGGCGGCGCGGCTGTTCACCGGCGTCAACCTGGTGGCGATCGTCGGCCGGGATTTTCCCCGCAGGCATATCGCCTTTCTGCGGCAAAAAGGCATCAACCTGACTTCGCTCATTCGCTCCGCAGGCAAGACCTTCCAGTGGCAGGGAGAATACCAGGGGGATTTGAACACCGCCCTGACCCTGAGCACGGAATTAGGGGTGCTGGCGGATTTTAAGCCCGCGGTTTCCCGCGAGCAAAGGTCGATCCGGCATATATTTCTGGCCAACATTGACCCCGATATCCAGAGGCATCTTTTAAGCTGCATGCGTTCTCCGCAGTTAGTGGCTTTGGACAGCATGAACTACTGGATTAAAAATAAGCGGCCGGCCCTGGTACGGCTGTTGAAAAAAGTGGATATTTACGTGGCCAATGATCAGGAGGCCAGGGATTTATCCGGCGAGCATAACTTAGTTAAGGCAGCGCAGAAGCTGCGCCGGCTGGGGGCGAGGATGGTTTTGATCAAGAAGGGCGAGCACGGGGTATTGTTTTCCGGCGCCGGCTCGATCTTTTCCCTGCCGGCATACCCTACTGCCCGGGTAGTGGACCCTACCGGCGCCGGAGATACCTTTGCCGGAGGTTTTATGGGTTATTTAACCAAGGTGAAGAAAATAAACCACGCCAGTCTGAAGAAGGCCCTGGCCTTTGGCACGGTTGCCGCCTCATTCAATATTGAGGGATTCGGGATCAAGCGGACGGCGAATTTGCGCCAGCAGGATCTGGAAAAAAGGTTGGGCGGTTTTAGAAAGTTGGTTTTATTTTAGAAACATCCGGCCATATAGGATCGGCCGGTGTTCATTATGTATGAAGGATGGTATGATGCTGGAAGAAAAAATCTTGAGCGACTATAAAGCGGCGATGAAGGCCAGGGACGGCATCAAGAGCACCTTATTGAGTTCCCTGCGCGCGGAGATGATGAATGCCGCCTTGGCGAAAAAGAAGGATAAGTTAGATGACCCTGAGATCATTGCGGTGGTCAAGAAACAGGTCAAACAGCATCAGGATTCCATCGCCCAATTCCAACATGGCCAGCGCATGGATTTAGCAGAGAAGGAAGCAAAGGAATTGGAGATCCTGAAGTTATACCTGCCGCCGGAGCTCTCGGCTGAGGAGATCAAAAGGATTATTGAAGCGGCAATTGCCGCAACCGGCGCCTCGGGGATGAAGGATATGGGTAAGCTGATGAAAGAGGTCACTGCCCAGACCGCCGGCCAGGCAGACGGTAAGTTAGTCAGCGACCTGGTAAAACAGAAATTAAGCCCCCCGCCAACCCCTTAAAATTTCCTAAGATCGTAACAGTTCAGCTTTCGGAAATGCTCGTCGGGGTCATTGCGAGCCCCGAAGGGGCGAAGCAATCTCAAAAAGGGATTGCTTCGTCGCTGTCGCTCCTCGCAATGACACAACCACTTCCAAGAGCTGAACTATTACCTAAGATCTCGCTTTCCTTCCCGCTCAAAAAGTCAATGAAATATCTTGACATGGGGGAAAGATCTATATATACTCTTCCTTATAGTAAGGAAAAAATGGGATTTCAGGGCATATTTCCATACAGTAAAGAAAGGTTATAAATGGGCGATTTTGAAAAACACATCAAGCTTGCAAAGGAAAAGCTGAAGGCAACGGCAGAGGCTTATGAAAATAAACAGAGCACTGTGGTGGGTGATTTGGGAACAAAGGTCGTTGAGCAGTTGGTTGAGGCTGATGCCGCAAGGAATAATGAGCATTTCGGCGATCACCAGAGCAGGCACGAATACTCCAACAAAAACTTTTCAGCTGAAGTGAACAAGGCGATGAGGAAGATATGGTTTGCCTATGGGGATTTGGGATATGATGGAGTAAATGGCAAGAGGGCAAAGGAAGTAATGGATAACCTCAAGATAATAACCGGATTCTTTGAGAAAAGGCTCGGGGTGAAAATCAATGAATAGGGTATTTAAGAAGATAGTAAAAGCGCTTTCAGAAATTGATGATGTGAGGGTAATCATCCTTTACGGCAGCTTTGCAAGGGGTGAGGCCACTTCGCGCTCAGACATTGATTTGCTCATTCTTACATCTAAAAAAAACACATTCAAAGAAGCGCAAGATAGCATTATCAGCATTGAAACGAAAATCGGCAGAAATATCCAGCCGACAATAAGGACATTAAAAGAGCTTGGGAATACTGATTCAGGCCTCTTTCAGAACATATTCCAGGAAGGCAAAGTTCTTTATCTCAAGGAGCCTGCCGACATTCCATCATCAATGCTTTTAGAGCAGAAGCCGCAATTGATATACTCATTCCAGATAAGCAATCTCGGCCAGAATGAGAAGGCAAAATTTAACAATGAGCTTTACGGCAGAAAAAAGGGCAAATACAGCTATAAAGGCCTTTTGGGCGAAATAGGCGGGCAGAAGTTATCTGCCGGATGCGTGCTTGTGCCTCAGAGGAAGAAGCAAAAGGCCGAGAAATTCTTCAGGAAATTTAAAGTTTACTTCACCCAGCTCAAGGTGTGGAAATAGGGATTCCGTTCTTGGGATTTGTTTTGTTAACCATTGTGGTTTAGGCAATTCCGGACAGCGTATTGAATTCTTCTTTGAATTCTTGTTAAGGGATAAGAAAAAATGAAAGTTACTGCTAAGATAAAAATTTATAGTATATTGAGCTGGATTTTAATCGTTCTTACGCTACTGCTGGCTATAGTTGACCAATTAAGGTCAGAAGTATTTAATCCTTTAGGATTTATAACGGGGATTATACTACAGCCTTATTTTTGGATTGCCTTAATATTGAGATGGCGGATAAAAGAAAATAAAGTAATAAAATCTATGCAAAGTGACAAATCGGTTTATACAATTTCATCTGGATTATTACTTTTCGTTGGATATATTTTTTTTATGAGTGGTTTAATATATAAAATACCATTTTCTAGTGTTATGGGAATGATTTTGGCTTTATTTGGTTCTATTTGGCTAATATTTAGTTCTATGAAGCGATAGAATTCAAGGCGTAAATGGGTCTCTGCCTGCGATAGATGTAATGAGATTGTAGAGGTAGCGAGGAAGATAAGAAACCCCTACCGTCTGCCAACTCAATCTTGCATCTGCCCTAAAGCCAAGCGTAACCTGTCCCCAGCGGAATGTTCTTGAATTTTGCTTGTGTTGCAGATTAGCCTGTAATAGTATGAAACGATATTAAAATAAGGGGGTCGCTTAATATGTTAGAAGAAAAGATTCTTAATGACTACAAAGAGGCAATGAGGGCCAGGGATGGGGTAAAAAGCATCCTGCTCAGTTCCGGCAGGGTAACCGCGCGGATTTAGCGGAGAAGGAAGCCAAGGAGTTGGAGCTCCTCAAGCCATACCTGCCGCCGGAGCTCTCGGCTGAGGAGATCAAAAGGATTATTGAAGCGGCAATTGCCGCAACCGGCGCCTCGGGGATGAAGGATATGGGTAAGCTGATGAAAGAGGTCACTGCCCAGACCGCCGGTCAGGCAGACGGTAAGTTAGTCAGCGACCTGGTAAAACAGAAATTAAGCCCCCCTAGTGCGCTGTCAAATTAATTCTTAATATGACAGCGCACTAGCCCCCTAAGATTTGTATAGACGAAGAGAAGAATCAGTCATGGAGACATATTTTCTTAAAAATGAAGACCTTCCCCGTTTTTATGCGCGCATTTCCCAGGACTATGAGCTCTACCTGCCGGTAAAAGCCGAGTCCCCGGTAAAAATAAAATGCGACTACGGATTTAATCTGCCCACAGATGATTACGCCTTCAAAAGGCATACCCCTGACGGCGCGCGGGATTTTATTTTCAACGAATACCGCTGCATTGAGCCCATCCGGGCGTATCTGGCCAACTTCAAAGAAGAAATCGGCGATTATTTTTCCGGCGCAGGCCCCGCGCCAGAAAAGCCCTTGGCCATCTGCGGGGTGAAGAACTGCGACCTCTTTTCCTTAAGAATACTGGATTTTGTCTTCCTGGGAGGAGAACAGGAGGACCCGCTTTATAAAAAGCGCAGAGAAAGTTCCCTGATTATCAGCGGCGACTGCCCCGGCTTTAAAGAATCATGTTTCTGCCGCGCCTTTGAGATAAACCCGTATCCTAGCGAAGGATTTGATCTCAACCTCTCGCCCTTAAACAACGGCTTTTTGCTGGATATCGGTTCGGGAAAGGCGCGCGGGATCATTGATTCGCTTTCTGCCATACTTACCCCTGCCGGCGCCGGCCAGCTTTCCGGACGCGCCGCTAAAAGGGGAAACGTGATCAATAAACTGGAGGAGCATCTGCGGCACCATCAGATACCCAAAAAAGAGACGCTCCAGGATATCGTCCTCTCCGGTTACAACTCGCCTGTCTGGCGGGAACAAATGCGCACCTGCGTGGAGTGCGGAGGGTGCGTTTTTATCTGCGACACCTGCCACTGCTTTTTACTGGCGGATGAGCCGGGCGCAGCGGCTCATAAGCGTATCCGCGTCTGGGATGGCTGCCTGTTGAAGAACTTCAGCCGGGTGGCCGGCGGGGCAAATCCTTTACGGATGCGCTATATGCGCCTGCGCAACCGATATTTAAAAAAATTCGATTTTTTTATCGAGAATCTCGGCCTTCAGGCCTGCTGCGGCTGCGGCCGCTGCATCGAGGTCTGCCCGGGAAAAATCGACATACGTTATATCTTAAGAAAACTGCATGAAGAAAAATATCTACCAGCCGCTTGAAGCGGTAATTGAGGATGTAATTACGGAAACCCCTAGTATCAAGACCTTCTCTATCAGGCCGAAGGAGGCCTTTTCTTTCCGCACCGGCCAATTCATCGAACTGACTGTGCCGGGCCTGGGCGAGGCGCCGTTTACCCCTTCCTCTGACCCGGCGGTCAAGGAAAAGATCGACCTCACCATTATGAACGTCGGCGCGGTGACTTCCCGGCTGCATGCCTTGGGCAAAGGCGCCTCGGTAGGCATCCGCGGCCCTTTTGGCAAAGGCTACCCCCTGGACCAGTTTCAGGGCAAAGACATCCTGATCGTCGGCGGCGGGGTGGGGCTGGCGCCTTTGCGTTCGCTGCTCTTTAGCCTTTTTTCCGCCAGCGGCAATTATAACCGGATCGTCCTGCGCTATGGCGCGCGCACCTCCGGGGATATAATCTATAAATCATCCCTGCCGGAATGGTCAAAGATAAAAAAATTAGACATAGCGGTCAGCGTGGATGTGGGCGACCCTGCCTGGAACGGCAAGGTGGGCCTGGTAACTGCCGTCCTGGATAATCTGCCCGTGGATTTGGCCAATGCGGCGGCGATAGTCTGCGGTCCGCCGATCATGATGAAGTTCGTTACCTTAAAACTGCTGGACCTGGGGTTTCCTGCGCAGGCGATATTCCTTTCCATGGAAAAAAATATGTCCTGCGGCCTGGGTAAATGCGGCCATTGCCGGATTGGCAAATACTATGCTTGTAAAGACGGCCCGGTATTTGCTTATGAACAATTGAAAAATATTCATGATATCTGGGAATAAGAATTAAATATGGAACGGCTTTTCATTGATTTAGAGATTTGTAATAGTTGCGCAGAGTGCCGGGCGGCCTGCGATTATTTCTACCACCCGCAGAATAACGGCATTGCCTCTTTGCGGGAATACGCCGCCTTCGCGACTATCTGCCGGCATTGCGAGGAGGCGCCTTGCGTCAATGCCTGTTATCATCGCGCCCTGGAGCGCTCAGGCGACGGCCATATCAGGCGCTACAAGATGCGCTGCACCAGCTGTAAATGTTGTTCCGTGGCCTGCCCGTTCGGCATAATTTTCCATGATTTTATCCCTTACTTAGATTCCCGCTGTGATTTTTGCGTAGGCCTCTCGGGGAAATTTCCTAAATGCGTTTCTAGCTGCCCGGAAAAGGCGGTCCAGATTAAGGAAGTATCCGAGGACCCGGAAAAAGATATTTATTTTGTCGGTGAGCGCCTGGCAGTGCATAGCCGCAAATGGTCGAGGGAAGACCTGCAGCCGCCGAAAAAAAGATAGCTCCGTCGACACATAACACATGACACATGACAAGGCTCCTGCTCAACTTTCTAATCTTCCCCGGCTTTCTCTTTAGCGCTCTGGCAGGCCTGATGGCCTGCTGGATAGACCGCAAGCTTAGCGCCCGGCTGCAATGGCGCGTTGGCCCGCCGTGGAATCAGAATTTTTATGATATTTTAAAATTGCTGGGCAAAGAGACAGTTTTTCCCGCGGGCGCGGCAAAGGTTACTTTTTTACTGGCGCCTTACCTGGGCCTTTTAACCGTGACCCTGGCGGCGGCGATATTAGGATGCGCCATGCTGCCGCAGCCACAGGGTTTCGGCGGGGACCTGGTGGTGATGGTTTATCTCCTGGCTATCCCGGCAATCGCTTCGATCATCGGCGCTTCCAGCTCTTGCAATCCTCTGGCCTCGGTGGGGGCATCGCGGGAGATGAAGCTGGCCCTGGCCTATGAACTGCCGCTGATTTTGTCCGTGATTACCGTCGCCGTCAAGAGCGCGGGAAGCATCCGGCTGGGCGAAATCATCAACTACCAGATGGTTTCCGGGCCGCACCTCTTTTCCTGGTCAGGGGCCCTGGCGTTTATTACGGCGCTGATCTGCCTGCAGGCCAAGGCCGGCCTGGCGCCTTTTGACCTTTCCGAGGCGGAACAGGAATTGATGGCCGGCGTATTAATCGAATACTCCGGCCAGCCCCTG
>MHHD01000040.1:10316-15679 GCA_001805895.1 Omnitrophica WOR_2 bacterium RIFCSPLOWO2_12_FULL_51_8
CGCATTGATCAGGCATTGCGCTTCTTTTGGGGGCCGGTTACCGCTTTGGCGTTGATAGCGGTTGGTTTAGCGATAATAGGGTATTAAGTCGGCCGAAATGAATCTTAAACTCAAGGCTTTAACCAAATCCATCTGGGTCTTCCACGCCAGCGTGGGTTCCTGCAACAACTGCGACATCGAGATACTGGATTGTTTTACCCCGCGTTTTGACGTGGAGCGTTTCGGGATTCAATTAGTGGGTTCGGTCAGGCACGCGGATGCCATAGTCGTGACCGGGGCGATGAACCGTAAGTCCGTGTCCATCTTAAAGAAAATTTACGCGCAGGCGCCCCAGCCGGTGCTGGTGGCGGCGGTAGGGCAGTGTGCGCTTTCCCGGCATATGTTCAGGTTCAGTTACAATTGCCCTGAGCCGTTAGATAAGATCCTTCCGGTAGACGTTTATATCCCCGGCTGCCCGCCGAAGCCCGAGGCGATTATTGACGGCATTGTGAAACTGGTAAATAAATTAAGGTCGGCTGAATAGCAGGCGGCAATGATGATTATAAAGGATGCCATCAGAGAGAGGTTGGGCAATAAAATTATTGCCTGGGAGGAAAAGTCTTCCCGCCGGGTTTATTTTACCGTGGCGAAAGAGGATATCCTTGAGGCCGCCCGGCTGTTATTCAAGGAGCTGGGTCTGAGATTCGCCATCGCTTCCGGAGCGGATACCACGGAGGCGCTGGAGATTTTGTACCATTTTAGTTACGACAAGAACGGGGAATTTTATTCGGTGCGGGTTCTCCTCCGGGACAAAGCGCATCCGGAAATTGATTCCCTTGCCCGCTTATTTCCCGGGGCGGAATGGATCGAGCGGGAAATCTGGGAAATGCTGGGGATTAAATTCAAAGGCCACCCGAATCTGAAGCGGCTGCTTCTGGCAGAAGACTGGCCGGAGGGGAATTACCCGTTAAGAAGAGAGAGTAGTTAATAAATAATATGTCCCATAAAGTCATCGTACCCATCGGCCCGTACCACCCTTTACAGGAAGAGCCGGAATTTTTCCAGCTTTATGTCGAGGGCGAACGGGTGGTAGATATCGATATCATCATCGGTTACAACCACCGCGGTATCGAGAAGCTGGCGGAGGATAAGCATTTTGATCAGGTGCCGTATCTGGTGGAACGTATCTGCGGAATTTGTTCTTCCAGCCACCCCTATGCCTATTGTCTGGCAGTCGAGGATCTCCTGGGGGGTGAGGCCAATGTCGTGCCGGAGCGCGCGCTCTACATCCGCACGCTCATTGACGAACTGCAGCGGATCCACAGCCATCTTCTGTGGCTGGGCCTTGCCGGGCATTTTATCGGCTATAATACAGTTTGGATGTGGGCCTGGAAGTACCGCGAGCCGGTGCTCGATTGCTTTGAGATGATTACCGGCAACCGCAATAATTACGCTATGTTTAAGGTAGGCGGGGTGCGCCGCGACATAAAAGACGACGATATACCGGTATTAAAGAAGGCGATGGATGACCTGGTGCCGGCGCTGGATTTATTCCGCGGGGCGGTGATGGATGACCCGGTGATTCAGGCCAGGCTCAAAGGCGCGGGGATCCTGACTAAGGCGCAGGCAATAGACTGGTGCGTGGTGGGCCCGACGGCGCGCGCCTCCGGGGTAAATATCGACGTGCGGCGCGACGAGCCTTACGGGGCAATCGACCGGTTGAATTGGAATGTGATCGTAGAAAGAGAGGGCGATGTCTTTGCCAAGACCATCGTGCGGATCCTGGAGATGTACGAATCGGTAAACATCATCCGGCAATGCCTCAAAGGCCTGCCCCCGGGCGAGATCGACGCTGATGTCAGGGAGATCCCCGCCGGGGAGGGGATAGGCAGGGTGGAGGCGCCGCGGGGCGAGTGTTTCCACTACGTCAGGAGCGACGGCACTAACCGGCCGGTGAGGCTCAAGGTGCGCGCCCCCAGCTATATGAATGTCGCTTCGGACAAGGTGGGCGCAGTCGGCGGCACCATTTCCGATGCCACCCTTACCCTGGCGGCGGTGGACCCTTGTTACTGCTGTACGGAGAGGGTAACGGTGCTCAATAAAACGGATAATAAAAAAATTATGAACGGCTGGGACCTGATCAGGTTGTCGCAGGAAAAAACCAGGAAGTTAGAGGAGAGTCTAAAAAATGGCCGGCTTTAGAATAGACCCCCTTAGCAGCTTTGTCGCATTGGCTATTTTGTTGTTTACTGGTTTGACTGCGGTGTATTCTTCTAAATTTATCCCGCAATTTTTTCGCCTGAGGAAAGGCGAGCGCCCTACGGCTGAAAGAACCCATGTCTTACTGTATTATATCTATATAATTTTTACTGCGCTGGTTTCTATAGGGGTAGTGCTTGCCGATAACTTGATTTTACTGGCGGTATTCTGGGGTTTCCTGGGCTTACTGCTCTACCTGTTGATTAACCTGGGCGCGGGCAATTCAGACGCAGCAGCAAAAAAAACCTTTATTATTGTCGGCGGGACAGACGCGCTGATGCTGTTAGGCATCGGCATTATTTATTATTTAAGCGGCCATTTCCGGATGGACAGGATAAGTTTGGAGTTAAATAATGGGTTATCAGTCTTAGCCTACTTATGTATTGCCGCGGCCTGCTTTGCCAAGGCAGGCGCGATGCCGTTTCATTCCTGGATACCGGATTGCGCCGAAGCGGCGCCGCTGCCGGTAGCGGCCTATCTGCCGGCAGCGATAGATAAACTGCTGGGCATTTACCTCTTGGCGAGAATCTCGCTGGAGCTATTTGTGCTGCATCAAGCGATGAATATATTCCTGATGCTGACAGGCGCCTTTACCATCCTGGCGGCAGTGATGATGGCCCTGGCGCAGCATAATATGAAAAGGCTATTGGGGTATCATGCGGTTTCGCAGGTTGGCTATATGGTCCTAGGCATCGGCACCGGTAATCCTATCGGTATCGCCGGCGGGTTGTTTCATATGCTAAACAATGCGCTCTACAAATCCGGCCTCTTTTTTGCCGCGGGTAACGTGGAATACCGCGCGGATACGGCTGACTTAGATAAGCTTGGCGGATTGAGCAGGCGGATGCCCCTTACCTATATATCGTTCCTTGTCGCCGTCCTTTCTATCTCCGGGGTGCCGCCTTTTAACGGGTTTGTTTCCAAATGGATGATCTATCAGGGTTTGTTTGCCCAGTTTCAAGCGGCGAGCCGCATCGGGCAGGCGGTCAGCATTTTCTGCCTGGCGGCGGCGATGTTCGGCTCATGTCTTACCTTAGCCAGTTTCATGAAACTGCTCCACGCGGTTTTCCTCGGACGGGCGCAGGGCTTAGGCCGCAGGACCTGCGTCGAGGTCCCCTGGCAGATGTGGCTGCCGGGGATTATATTGGCAGGCATTTGCATCATCTTCGGGATATTTGCTTATCAAGTTCCCTTGAAATACTTTATTTTTCCTGCGGTGGGAGCCGTAAGTTTCTTAGGGGATTGGCAGGCAATTGCGTCTAGTTTGCTAATCTTGCTTGGGCTGGGCTTAGGCCTCTGGGCATTTAAATTAAAAGGGGCCAGGGCGGATGTGCGCCAGGATGCGGCTTTCATCGGCGGAGAGACTGTTGCCTTGGACGAAAACCGGGTCAGCGGCGCAGATTTTTACAATACGCTTAAAGAACTCAAGTGCTTAAAAGCCGCTTATAATAAGGCAGAGGCAGGGTATTTTGATCTCTACGAGCAAGGCAGGGCAGCGGTTTTCGGCATCGGCAGGTTTTTCCAGTACCTGCATAACGGCGTCCTGCCCACGTATCTGGTCTGGACACTCCTGGGGATGATCGGGTTATTTTTGTTTCTCTTCCTTAAATAATATGGAGCTGCACATTCTCTTATTCTTCATGATTTTTGCGGCAATCGCCGCCCTTGAGGTTAAGGACCTCTTGTCCAGCGTGATCGCTGTGGGGGCGGTTGGTTTTGCGCTGTGCCTGGCATTTTTGATTTTAAAGGCGCCGGACCTGGCGATTACCCAGCTGGTGGTGGAAATCCTGTGCCTGATTATATTAATTCGCGCCACGATTAAAAGGGATTTGCCTTTGATTATTGAGGGGCGCTGGTTTTTTAATACGATTTCTACCTTAGTTTTTATTGCGGTTTTTCTTTTCTTCGCCTCCGCCGCTTTAAAAGAATTGCCCGGCTTTGGCCATCCGATTATGGCAGTAGTGAAAAAATACCTGACCGAAGGAAAATCCCAGACCGGCGCGGTCAACCTGGTTACCGCCGTAATTTTAGACTTCCGGGCTTATGATACATTAGGTGAGGCTACAGTATTATTTACCTCCGTAATCGGGATTATGGCAATTTTACGCCGGCCGGGGAGGAAGAAGGCGCAATGAAGAAAAACCCTTTCATTGATCATCCCGGCGCCGGGATGTCTTTAATCGTCAAGACCATCACCCGCCTCACCATAGGGTTGATTTTGCTGTTTGGCATCTATATTGTCTTGCACGGCCACCTTTCACCCGGAGGGGGTTTTGCCGGCGGAGTGATTATCGCGCTTTCTTTTGTGCACCTGATGATTGCCTTCGGGAAGGACGCGGCAGTAAGCAAGGTGTCCAAGAATATGGCGGCAAACCTGGAAAGCATCGGCGCGCTGATATTCTTATGTATCGGCCTCCTCGGGTTCTTCGGCGGTTCGTTTTTCCTGAATATTTTAGGCAAAGGCGAACATTTTAAGCTTTTCAGCTCCGGCACCATTCCCTTAAGTAATATCGCCATCGGTCTAAAAGTAGGCGTGGGGTTATTTGCCATCTTTCTGGCATTAGTGATCTTGGAGAGGTCTAAAAAGGGATTATAAAATACTTTTTACACAGATTAGCACAGATGGAAAGATGCAAGATGATCACAGATATTCCTTTATCTGTGCTAAGCTGTATCTTCTCATCTGCGATCATCTGTGCAACAGGGTATATAAATTTATTTATTTCGTTTGTATTAGTTGACGAAGTAAGATAATTATGATGGTTCGACGCGCTACGCTTGCTCACCATCATCCTGAGCGACTGAAAGGAGCCGAAGGATGACGCTTTACCTGCTGTGCTTAGTGTTATTCTGCGTCGGCCTTTACGGAGTCGTGCGTAAGCGCAACTTAGTCAAGATAATTATCGGCTTGGCCATCATCGAATACTCGATGAATCTATTTTTTGTTTTACTGGGGTACCGTTTCCAGGGCCGGGCGCCGATTGATGCCCAGGGCCAAAACATACTGGATATGGTTGATCCGCTTCCGCAGGCGCTGGTCCTGACCTCAATCGTTATTGGGCTGGGAGTGACCGCCCTGGTGATCTCCATCGCGATCAGGATTTACGAAAAATACGGCACTTTTG
>MHHD01000041.1 GCA_001805895.1 Omnitrophica WOR_2 bacterium RIFCSPLOWO2_12_FULL_51_8
CTTTTAAGGCCGCGATATCTTTTTCCTCAATCTGCGCGCTGTTTTCGGCAATTAACCTCTTTTTTATCTTTTCCTTTAATAATGGGTTAACCACTTAAGTATGCCTCCTCACTGATGCCTCAATAATCTCCCGCAATAAATAATCGGCGCACCCGGAATAAGGAATTTTTTTGATTGCCTTTCCCTTCCTGAAAAATAACCCCTCTTTCTTACCGAAGGCAACGGCTAAGTCCGCTTCCTTAGCCTCGCCCGGGCCGTTGACCACGCAGCCCATTATCGCCACTTTTAGCGGGATGGTGCCTGCCTGCCGGCAGTCAGGGATGGTGGATAGTTTCCTTTCAAGGTCCCTGACGACTTTTGTCAAATCTACCTCGCAGCGGCCGCAGGTGGGACAGCTGATGATCCTGGGGCCGAACTCGCGCAGGGAGAGCGACTCCAGGATGATTTTCGCCGCCTTGATCTCCTGCGCCGGCTGGTCAGTCAGCGATATCCGGATCGTATCTCCGATGCCTTCCAAGAGCAGGGACCCGATGGCGATGCTGGATTTCAATGCCCCGGCATAGGGCGTCCCGGTGGCAGTCACTCCCAGATGCAAAGGATAATCGCATTCCGCGGCTATCTTACGGTAGGCCCTGACGGTATCCGGCACATTCGAACCTTTGAGCGAAATCACCAAATCATAAAAAGAGAGCCGCTCGATTTTTCTTATATAATCCAGGGCGCTCTCCGCTAACCTGTCCGGCAGTGCGGACCTTTTTGATTCCATCCCCCCCAGCGAGCCGGAATTTACCCCGATCCGCAGGGGGAGGCCGGAAATTTTCAGGGCGCGGACAACCTCTCTGATTTCTTTTTCTCTAAAGATGTTGCCGGGGTTAAGCCGGATCTTATCCGCCCCGTTGTCTATCGCCTGAAGCGCTAAGCGGTAATCAAAATGGATATCCGCCACCAGCGGCAATCTGGTTTGCGCCTTAATCTTTTTTACCGCCCTGGCATCCTGTCCGTCTTTAACCGCCACGCGGATAATCTCGCAGCCAAACCGTTCCAATGAATTTATCTGTTTGACGGTCTGGGCAACATCGGAGGTTTTAGTCTTGGCCATAGACTGGATGGCTACCGGGTATTCGCCTCCGATACAAATATCGCCGATCTTGATTACCTTTGCCTTGCGCCGTTTCATTTATATTTTCCAAAAAACCTCATCAGGTCATTGTAGGTCACAAAGATCACCAAAGTCACCAGCACTGCCAGCCCGGCCTGCGTCACTGCGCGGTCCGCCTTTACGCTCAAGGGACGGCCCCGGATTTTCTCCAGGCCGAGGAACAGGATGTGCCCGCCGTCTAAGACCGGAAAGGGCAGGAGGTTAAAAAGGCCCAGGCTTATGCTTAAGACCGCCATCAGGTTTAATACCGCGCTTAAGCCCGCGCGGGCGGCTTTGGAGGTCAAAACGAAAATCCCGGGCAGGCCGGTCACTGATTCACGCAGGGATAATCTTCCCGTAACCATATACCAGATGCCCTTGTAGGTCAAGACGGTAAGCAGCCAGGTTCTTCTGGCGCCTAACGCCAGCGATGGTATTAGCCCGTGCCTGACGGTAACGGTCTCCTCGGAGGGAATAACGCCCAAAAGGCCTATCTTGAGCTTTTGGCCCAATAAATCAGTCGTCTCTTTCTCTTTAATCGACACCTCTATAATTTTGTCCTGATTATCCCTCCGCACCAGCAAGGTAACCTTACTCAGCGCATTTTGTTCCTGAATAATATTCTGTAATTCCTCAAAGAGGGATACCCTTTGCCCGTTCACCGAAAGGATGCGGTCGCCGGGCTGTAGCCCTGCGGCCTTGGCGCCAAAATCGTCAAGCAGGCCGCCGACCTTAGCCGTGGGCGCCGGGTATCCGGTAAAAAATATCAGCCAGAAAAGAAGGAATCCCATCAGGTAATTCAACAAGGAGCCGGAACACAAGATCCAAAAACGTTTGCCCGGTTTTTTAGAAAAATACTCGTCGTTTGCCCCCTTATATTCTCCCAGGTCGTCGCCTGCCATCTTCACGTAGCCGCCCAGGGGTATGGCGCTCAGGCAATATTCCGTGCCTTTGGCCTTGACGCCCCAGACGCGCGGTCCGAAACCTAAGGAAAATTTTTCCACCCGCACGCCCATCCGCCTGGCGAATACGAAATGGCCGAACTCATGCGCCAGGATGAGGACGCTTAAGATAATTATGGTGATAAAGAAGCTGATCATCTGTCGAACCTCGCTATGATCCCCAATGCCTCTTCCCGCGCCCAGCTATCTACTGCCAATATCCCGCTTAAACCGGGATGGGCATCACGGCGCTGCCTGTCCATTACCCGCCCGATGACTTTCGGGATAGCGGTAAATTTAAGCCTGCCTTTCAAAAATTCTTCCACGCAAACTTCGTTAGCGGCATTCAGTATTGCCGGCGCGCTTCCTAACCGGGCGGCCGCCTGGTAAGCCAACTTTAGACAGGGAAACCTCTGGAAATCCGGCTGCGCAAAATCAAGACTACCCAGCTTGTAGAAATCAATCCTCGGCAGGGAATTAGAGAGCCTCTCCGGATAAGCAAGCGCGTACTGGATGGGGATGCGCATGTCCGTCGCCGATAATTGCGCCAGGACCACCCCGTCTATGAATTCTACCATCGAATGGACCAGCGCCTGCGGATGTATCAGCACCTTGATCTTCTCAGGCGGCAGATTAAATAAGAACATCGCCTCCAATACCTCCAGGCCCTTATTCATCATGGTCGCGGAATCCACGCTGATTTTCTTCCCCATCTTCCAGCGGGGGTGCCGGATCACCTTGGCCACCGGGATATCGCGTAATTCTTTAGCGGCGGTCCTGCGGAAAGGCCCTCCCGAAGCGGTGAGGTAAACCTGTTTTAATTTCTCCTGCGGCCTGCCATCCAAGCACTGCCAGATCGCCGATTGCTCGCTGTCTACCGGAATAATTTTAACCTTGTTTTTCCGTGCCTGCTCCCTAATCAGGGAGCCGGCCATTACCAGCGCCTCTTTATTAGCCAGGGCAATTTGCTTGCCGCTGTTTATCGCCGCCAAGAGCGGCAGGAGCGCGGCTGAGCCGCTGATTGCCAGAAGCACCTGGTCGATTTTTTTCTCGCGGACAATCGCCTGCAGGCCCTGCGCGCCGGAAAATATTTTTGTCTTCTTAGGCAGGGCCGAATGCAGCTTCCGGGCAGCCGCGCTGTCCCCCACGCAGACATAATCCGGACGGAATTCTTTTGCCTGACGAGCTAAAAAGGCGGCATTGGAATTCGCGCTTAAGGCGGCGACAGAAAATTTATCCGGGAAATGCCTGACCACCTCCAGGGCATTCTGCCCGATAGAACCCGTTGAGCCCAATATGGCTATATGTTTCATAATGTGCTGCTTACTTTAAAATTGTGCTAATATAAAAGTAAAATACCGGCGCGGTAAATAAGAGGCTGTCCATTTCATCGAGGATCCCTCCCATGCCGGGAAGGATACTCCCTGAATCCTTCACCTGACAGTCGCGCTTTACCAGCGACTCAGAGAGGTCCCCCAGCTGGCCGATGATGCCTAAGACAATGCCCAGCGCGGCCAGGTGCGGGCCGCTGAAATTCAAGAATGGCCGGCTGATAAACGCGCCGGCAAGGCTAAAAACCAGGCCGGCGACCGCTCCCTCGGCCGATTTTTTCGGGCTGATGCTTGGCAGCAGCGGCCTTTTGCCGAAGCGCACCCCCACCAGGTATGCCCCTATATCTCCCAGCTTGGTAATCAAGAGGACAGCGGCCAACAGGCCCAGGCCGCCCGGCAAATACCTGATCCTGATCAGGAAACTAAAAAACCAGGAAACATAAATTACGCCGAAGAGGGTAGCCGAAATTCCCACGGTCACCCCTGAATTCTGCCTGCTCCTGAATTGCATCAAGATCAGCATTAACAGCGAGAGGATAATAAAGAGCAGCTCCCATCCTTTGGTAGATTCGAAACGAAAGGTTATTGAAAAGGGGATCAGCAGCCCCACGGCAAGACCGAAGCACCTGTAGGCCCGGATGCCCTTGTGTTCCAGCATCGCGAAAAATTCGTGCAGGCCGACGGCGATGAAGGCGGCGACCGCTATCCCGCAAAGCCAGTCAACGAAGATGGTGCCGATGGTAACCGCGATGAGCGCGACGAAACTGATAACCCTCTTCTCTAACATCAGACCGCCCCGAACCTTCTTTCCCTTCTCTGGTATTCGGAAAGCGCCTCTTCAAAATCAGCCCGCCGGAAATCCGGCCAGTATTTTTGCGTAAAATAAAGTTCGGCGTAAGAAAGCTGCCAGAGCAGAAAATTACTGATGCGCATCTCTCCGCTGGTGCGGATCAAAAGATCCGGGTCGGGCATTCCGGCGGTACAAAGGTATTGAGCGAAAAGCCCCGCGTCCAGGTCCTCTATTCTTTTCTTACCGCGCAAGGCGTCCTCGGCAAAATTCCTGGCTGCCTCCACGATCTCCTGGCGCGATCCGTAGTTAAGCGCCAGGACCACGATCAAACCGGTATTATCGCCGGTCTTTTCCTCCGCGTCACTGATCTTCTTTAGCAGCGCCTGAGTCAGCGGCGCGCCCAGGCCAATCGCCCGGAAACGGATGTTATTTTTGTCTAATTCCTCTATCTGGCGGCTCAAGAAGTCGTTCAGATAACGCATCAGGGCGGCGATCTCTTTTTTCGGCCGCGACCAGTTTTCCGTGGAAAAGGCAAAAAAGGTAACTGCCTTAACCCCCAATTCCGCCGCCGCCTTGACGATTTCTTCCACGCGCTTGGCGCCCTCGCGGTGGCCGGCAGTGCGCGGCAGGCTTTTTTCCTTTGCCCAGCGGCCGTTGCCGTCCATAATTATCGCAACGTGGCGGGGAATATTATTCTTTTCCAACATGTTAGCTTAAAGCGCAAAACGCAAAGTTAAAGCGTAAAGCTTAAAGTTTACAAAACTCTAAATTTTAAGTCTCAGTCTTGCGCTTTGCGCTTTACGCTACTATTACATTGCTAAACTAAATCTTGCAGGTTGCTGGGCAAGGGTAAGGAGGCCGGTTTAGTAGTTAGGCAAGGTAGTTGGGTTACATCGACAAACAACCTAACCCAACCACCAAACCGGCATCCTAACATTAGCCCAACTACACAGAGAAATTGATTTAACAGCGCACTATTGGTGCGCCCGATAATCTATGTTCGGGAAAATATTGTCCTTGTATTCGATATCCGCCAGCCACTCCGCATCTATCGAGTTTGCCCTGATTTCTTCGTAAAGGCGCAGGAACCTCAAGATGTGGTCCTTGCTGCGGCGCAGCGCGTAACTGGTGTGGGTGCCGGTGCCCATAATAAAGGC
>MHHD01000042.1 GCA_001805895.1 Omnitrophica WOR_2 bacterium RIFCSPLOWO2_12_FULL_51_8
CACGCACAGGAACCCGCTGGTATGCATCCTGCTCACGAAACCTGCTGATCCATTCTTCGAAGTGCGTGTCGCTCACAACGCCTCCAATGCCTCTGCTCTATCAGAGCTACATAGGAGATTTTCCAAATAGCGAATGGCAGAGTTGTCCTTAACAAAACTTAAGTCGCCAGATGGCACCTCCTGCAAAAGGCCTCCTGCCATCCCAAGTTTATCCTCCATCTTGGAAACAGACCAAAAAGGACAAAACATTTCTTGCGTAAAACGCTCGAAGGCATCAAGGGCGCTCAACTGGCTCAATCCATTAGGCCCTCGCCTTCTAAGAAAAAAGAGATGCTTGAGCCATGCCCTGTCAGACGATACCTCTTGAATCATTCCAGGCCACGGAGTCCCGCTGACTCTCCAACCGCTATCCTCAGGCCAGATCAGAATTCGTTCGTCGTTTAAAACAAGAGCACCGCCTGCCTTGCTCCAAAGGTCCGCCATCGTGCTCTTTCCTGAACCCGAAGGTCCAATGAAGGCCAAACCGGTCTCTTTCCAAACAACAGCGGACCCGTGACAGACGAGAACCTGCTTTTTTGAAGGAACTGCCGAGACAAGCCACCACATGCCCAGTGGCTCCAAGGCTTCCCCCACACACCACAGAGCTCCAAAAGGTGAGGTAGAAACGAGAGGGCGGGTTATCCACATATCAACCCCTTTCCAGTCAGAAGAAAACCGCACAACCAATCGTGGTTTGTAACCGACCTTTTCAAGAATCTCCAGGCGATGAACCCCATCTTTTTCCCAGAGCCGCCAACTTCCCTCAAGTTCGGAAACGATCTCTCCCTCCGACAGGGGAGGGCTCGGGTCGTCCCGGACCCGAATCAAGAAGTCGGGGGGCTCTTCACCAAAATCCAAAAAGACTTCATACGGGAAACTAACGGGAAGGACCGGCGGCTGTTTTGCTTCAAGCACAAAGACAAACGGCCCGATCTTGAATCTAAGAGTAAACAACCGAAGAACTCCCCTTTGTCAACCTTTCCGCTTTGCCGTAAGCCACGCCGCAAAAATGTTCCACCGGGGCCTGCACGGAACCGGCTTCGTGGACGGCCATCGCCGGGTTTTTGCCGCACAAAAGATAGACGGGACAGACCCGGCAAGGAACCTCCGGGGCGTAACGCGCATTTCGAATTTCATGGACCAGCTTTTCCCAGGCACTTTGAAGGGTCATTTCCTTCAGATCAAATGCCGGCCTGGTCGTAAACGTGCAGGAGCGCACGACACCGTAAGGGTTAATAACAACGGCATTGGTCCCGCAGCCGCACCGAAAAAGCCGGTCATGCGAAGGCGGTTGAAGGAAAGTTTCTGAACTATGTTTTTCTTCCTTTGGAGAACAGGCCTTTTCCTCAGCATCCAAAAAGTTCCCGAATTCAAGCTCAACGATCTCGTCCGGAAGGAGGCGGTGGTCGGTTGAAGAGAGATCGCCATTCAGCCTGGGTTGGATGGTGGTGTTCGGATTAAAATCGAGGCCCAAGCCTTCAATGAATTCTTTGATCTTCATTAATTCATGCCGGTTCTCTTTCATCGCTTTGGTCTTGATCTTCAAAGGGAGGCCCCGAGCCAAAATCCGTCGAATCCCTTCCTGAAAGCGCAGAAACGAGCCGGGGATTTGGGTGATTTGGTCAAAGACGGAATTCGTGGCGCCGTGACAGCTCACTTCCAACTGGAAGGGCGGGTCGGAGGCCAAGAAATCGGCCATGTCGTCTGTGATCGTGGTGCCATTCGAAAAGAGACTCACGATGAAGCCCCGGGTCTTGGCTTCCCGGTAAATCTCCTTGAAACGAGGGTGGACGACCGCTTCGCCGCCGGTCAGAAGCATCCAGAGAACACCGGCCTCCCTCAATTCATCAAAGATGCGGAGGATTTCTTCGAAGGCAAGTTCCCGGCGGACTTGGCCGGGGGTGTTAAAAGGATCCGTGTAACAGTGGACGCAGTGGATATTACAGCGGTAGGTGATTTCAAATTGGGCCCGGGTTGGGAGCGGGCTCATCATACTTTTGTCCCAAATTCGTCGGCTGAAGTCTTTATACTCCTGTTCAGAAATTCCGGAATTCACAGAGAACGAACCAGTTCCACCGACTTGAGCTGTTCCAAGAATGCCTGGACGTCGGTCACAGCCTGTTCCTGGCCCACTTCGTAGGAAAGGGCTAATTCGTTTACTAAATCACGGCCGGTGCGCTGTCCGTCCAAACGTTCCCAGAGAAACGTTGCCGTGTCGTCCAAGGTGTAGAGACAAGGCTCGTTTCCAATGCTCTTGGTAATGGGAACGAGGATGGTTTCGCCGGCCACTTTCCGGGTCACCACGGAGGGGTTCTTTTCAAATTTAATGTCCAGCTGACCGGTTGAAGCATTCATGGATTCGCCATCCTCCCTTTATTCTTTTGCTGACGTTGAAAGAATTTCTGAATGATTTTCGGCGGCGCGCCTCGGACAGGAAAAGGTCGGCAACACCTTGTAGAAACCTTCCTGAAAAGAACCTTTCCTCAAATCATAACTTGCGAGACGGTTGTTGGAACAGATTTGGAGCCGGCCGCAGGCGTCAATGTGGAAGCTGTAGAGTTTGGGACTGCATCCTGTGATCGATTTATACTTCTCAACCTCGTCACACTTTGCCTGCCAGAGGGTCGGGTCCTCCCTTTCAATCTCCTGAAGTTTATCTTCAGAGAGCTGATACTGAAAAGGATCGCCGTCCTTCGCCAAATTGTCCCGAAGATACTGGCCGAACCGCCACTCGACCCCCTCTCCCAGAGAGCCGGCATACCTCTTTACGGCCAGAATTTCATCCTGATTGGCCGTGAGTCCGACGGTCTTTAATGCGAGGGGAATTTGCCGCTCCCGAAGAAGTTTGACCGCTTCAAGACAGCGGCGGAACGAGCCTGAAATCTGCGTGACGCCGTCAAAGACTCCGGCAGAGATTCCGTGCAGGGAGATTTCCACCCGTTGGGGAGGGTATTCGGCCAGCCAATCGGCGGTCTCCTCGTCAATGAGGGTCCCGTTCGTGAAGATTGTGAGGAGGAAACCCAGCTTGCTGGCCCGTTCATAAATTTCCTTGAAGTCGGGCCTCGAAAATGGCTCCCCGCCCGTGAAGGTAATCTCCAGACAGCCGGCCTCGTGGAGCTCGTCGAGGATATTGAAAATCTCCCCGGCGGAAAGCTCCTGGCGGATCCGCCCCGGGGTGTTGAAAGAATCCGTATAGCACATGACACATTTGAGGTTGCACCGGCAGGTGAGTTCCCACTGGCAGGACCAGGGAAATCTTCCTCGAGAAAGGCTGGAGAAAATCCGTTTGGAGAATTCCTGTGAAGATTCTTCTTTGACGTCCAACGTCACGGCTCCTTTTAAAATCTTTGTCCAAAACTTCCGTTAAGTAGACGGTTTTTTAGTAAGTCAGCGGTTCACTATAGAAGCTGAAAAAATGACTGTCAAGCCATACTCTCCGGGCAACGCCGTTGGCTGGGGGACTTAACCATCGCATTAGGAATAAGGGTAGGCGGGGCCTCTCGTCCCTCACTCGCCCTGAGAGAGGGGAACCGCGAATCCTTCGTCCACGAGTTTTTGATTCACGTAGTCACCGTCAACAAAGACGTCGGCAAGGTAACGGTCATATTTGTCGGAGCGGTGGGTGCGTAAAAGGACCTGAGAGCCCGGACGAATCATTCTTTCCAGAAATTCTTTGGCCTCGCGGCCCTCGGCGCTTTCTATTTCGGGGGCGTCGAGGGCCCGGAGCCGAAGCGTTTGCACCGTGGTGAAACCAAACCCCAGCTTGACAGCGGCCGTGAAGGTATCGCCGTCGATGACTTTGAGAATCTCTGTTTCGTAGGTAAAAAGGTCGGCCTCGGTAGCGGCTTTTAATATACGCAGGGGCGGGCCTGGTGCCCGCCTGTCTGGCAAGGCACCCACCCGGGGCGCCCCTACGATTGAGACGATGTCCCCTTCTTTGAACTCGCTGGCCCCGCGTCGCCCTGCTTCGCCGGGCTCCTGGGGCCTTCGCCTCGGGGTAATAATCCCGAGGCTCAGGTAATTCGAAAACCCAAGGTCGAGGACAAGCTGGTTTGGCTTGCTTCCGTAATGGGCTTTGACAACACGGTAGGTGCCGGGCTGGCCGGGCGCGGCTCGCAAAACTGTTTCTGCCGGTCCTTCTCTCGGTTCACCTGATTTTGCCGGACGCCTGGACGCTTTCCTTCTACGCACTTCCTCACGCACCCGGTCCCGGCCCCAACCCTCCCGAATCGCCTGCTTCTCAACTGCTTCTCTCTCCTTGGGATCGTCCAAAGACAAAAGCTCCCGGTAATGACTCCAGCTCAATTCTCCCGCCTGCGGGAGAATTGGATACGCACGTGCAAATTCCAACATGTACCAAATCTCAGTGGAGCTGGAGCCCAGGTCTTTGGCAAGTTTCTGCACCACTTGCTTGTCATAATCGGCTCTGGGCTTATTATGCAAAATGTGTGTTTCGATCAGTTTCCCAATCTCCCACGCCTCGCGCACTTTTTCCGCTTCGACCAGCGCTTCCAAGCGCCCCCGGCTTTTTGCCTTCGCCTCGCGAATCGCCGTGAGCAGTTCCTCATATTTGGCCACCGCCAGCCCCGCTGCGGCCGTCTCGGCGGCCGGCTTCGTCACGGCCTCCTTTCCCAAAAAAACTATCCCAAAGAGAATCAAAATGACAAGGCAGAGTCTATTTTTCTTCTTCGGAGAATTTGATTTCACGGGTCTTCACTCTACCACAATTTCCGGAGAATGGGGCTGTCCCGATCCTCAGAAGGAAACTTAATGGGGGACTGCCGGAAAAACAAAAAGCCGGTGAAGTTTCCTTCACCGGCTTTGGTAAATTAACCCGGCGACGACCTACTCTCCCACCCAGTTGCCCAGGCAGTACCATCGGCCCTGGAGGGCTTAACGGCCGTGTTCGGAATGGGAACGGGTGTGGCCCCTCCGGTATGGTCACCGAGAAATCTTTTGATTTCATGACTTCATAAAATTGACAACTGAATAGTCCCGGCAGAAAAGAAAACCTGTCAAGCCGAACGGCCGATTAGTACGAGTCAGCTCCACGCCTTACGGCGCTTCCACTCCTCGCCTATCAACCTCGTCGTCTTCGAGGTGCCTTCTAAACCCAAAACGGGTTGGGAATCCTTATCTTGGAGATGGCTTGGCGCTTAGATGCTTTCAGCGCTTATCCAGTCCGAACATCGCTACCCTGCGCTCGCCTTGGCAGACGAGCAGGCACACGAGCGGTTCGTCTCTTCCGGCCCTCTCGTACTAGGAAGAGCCCCCCTCAAGATTCCT
>MHHD01000043.1 GCA_001805895.1 Omnitrophica WOR_2 bacterium RIFCSPLOWO2_12_FULL_51_8
TACCCGCGGATCTCTTTCCCCCGCAGTTTTTTGGGAGAAGGGAAAAACCGAGGCACCTTTTTACAATAATCAACGAAACTGTTCCCGAAAATAACCAGCAGTTTTTTTTCTTCGCTGAAGATCAGCCTTACGTAACGGACGGCAAAAATAGCGAGGAACAGGCAAATCGCCCAATATTGAAAAAGCGCGCATCCCAAGCCCAGGCCGATAAGAAAGATGCCTAAGTACATCGGGTTGCGCACCAGGGCATAAGGCCCGGACTCAACCAGCAGGCGGCCATTAGCGGAATTTTCCGCTTTATAGCCCCGGGCAGAAACCCTCAATAACTGCCCGGCCAGGATTAGCAGCGCCCCGGCTATCCTCGCTGCCTGCCCGGATAAGGCAGTGTCATCCCGGCGCAGAAAAATACCCGGAAAGAACAGGACCAGCGCGGCCGCGGCAGCTATCAGAAATCCGTTGAACTTAATCCGCTTCTTCATAAATGAGCGCTTGACTTACGAGTCCGCCACAGTTCTTTGGCGGACGAGTAAGTCAATGCGCGAGTTTATCCCGGCGAACATGCCAAAATTATGGAACATAATTTTGGCATATCTTGTGACCCGGGACAACTATTTTTGGCACCGCGGGCAAAAATACGTGCCGCGGCCTCCCAGGGTCGTACGTTTGATCGGAGTTTTACAAACCAGACAGGGCTTGCCTTTCCGGTCGTAGACCTTATGGTACCGGGCATAGCCGCCGGGCGAACCGCTTAATTGCACATACTGGTCCACCGAAGAGCCCTTATGTTCGATGGCCTCGCTTAAAGTGGCTTTGATTTCCTTAAAAAGCAGCTCTTTTTCTCTCTCACTTAGGCTCTGCGCCGGCCTCTCCGGGTTAATGCGGCTGCGGAAGAGCGCCTCGGCAGCGTAAAGATTACCGAGTCCGGAAATAAAGGCCTGGTCCATTAAGAGCGGCTTGATCTTGGTCTTCTTTTTCTCCAGCATCGCCTTGAATTGTCCCGGGCCGATCTCAAACGGCTCCGGGCCTAAGCCCCGGACGAATTTTAAAGCGCGCCAGTCATCAATCAAGCGCACTTCGGCGAACAGCCGCTGGTCATTAAAATCCAGCGTCTTCCCGTCGGAAAGGCGAAAACTTACCCGGCTGGTTCTCCCGTTGCCGGGATAAACCAGCTGCCCGGTCATTTTCAAGTGAATCGCCAGCGCCTTGCCGTTGGACAATTCTAAAATCAGGAGCTTGGCCTTGCGCAGGATATTTTTTATCACCGCGCCGGAGAGCCCTTTTTTAAATTTCTCCACCGACGGCTCGCGGATCACCTTAGGGTGATGCACGCAGACCCCGGTGATTTTTTTACCTAAGACCGCCTTCTCCAATTCGCGCTTGATCGTCTCAACTTCGGGCAGTTCGGGCATGATATTCCTGCAGCGACTTTACCCCTAAATCTTTCTTCAACATCGCCTCGATGCCGTTCACCGTGGCCTGTGCGCCGGAAATCGTGGTGGTATAAGGGATGTTGTAGAGGATTACCTGCGAGCGGATGCTTATTTCGTCCTGCCGCGGGATCCTTCCCGACGGGGTATTAATCACCATCTGGATTTTCCCGTCCTTCATCAGGTCCAGGACATTCGGCCGGCCCTCGGCGATCTTCGGCAGGACTTTTACCTTGATGTTATTTTTCCCCAGGGCCTCGGCAGTGCCGGCGGTGGCGTAAAGGCAAAACCCCAAATCCCGCAGCTTCTTGGCCACAAACACCACTGCCTTTTTGTCCCCGTCACGCACCGAAATAAAGACATTGCCCTTTTTAGGCAATTTCTGTCCGGCGGCAATCTGGGATTTAATGTAGGCGCGGCAGAAATCGCTGTCTATCCCCATTACCTCGCCGGTGGATTTCATCTCCGGCCCCAAAATTACGTCTACCCCGGGGAAGCGGTTAAAGGGAAAGACTGATTCCTTCACCGAAAAATGCTGAGGAATAATTTCTTGGGTAAAGCCCAAATCCTTGAGCCGCTTTCCCAGCATCACCTTGGTGGCCAGCTTTGCCAAAGGCACGCCAATGGCCTTAGAGACAAAAGGCACGGTCCGCGAAGCCCGCGGATTAACCTCCAGGACAAATACCTTAGCGCCCTTTACCGCATACTGCACATTCATCAGGCCGGTTACGTTTAACTCCCTGGCCATCTTGTAAGTGGCTTGCCGGATTTTGCTCAACGTGCCAGGCGAAAGGGTATAGGCAGGCAGGCTCATTGCCGAATCCCCGGAGTGAATCCCCGCCTCTTCGATATGCTCCATAATCCCGCCTATACAGAAGGCCTTCCCGTCGCCGATTAAATCCACATCTACCTCAATGGCATCCTCCAGGAATTTATCAATTAGCACCGGGTGCTCGCCGGAAACGCTGGCTGCCTCCGCAATAAATTTTTCTAAAGTGGACTCGTCATAGACAATCTCCATTGCCCGGCCGCCTAAGACATACGACGGCCGCACCAGCACCGGATAGCCGATCCCCCTGGCTGCCGCCTTTGCCTCTGCAAAGGTAAAGGCAGTGCCGTTCTCCGGCTGCAGCAGGCCTAATTTATGCAGCATTTCCTTAAAACGTTTGCGGTCTTCGGCGATATCAATGCTGTCGGCGCTGGTGCCCAATAGCCGCACCCCGGCCCTGCGCAAAGGCACGGCTAGATTAAGCGGGGTCTGGCCCCCGAACTGCACAATTACCCCCAGCGGCTTTTCCAACTCAATAATATGCATAATATCTTCGAAGGTAAGCGGCTCAAAATACAATCTGTCCGAGGTATCATAATCCGTGGAAACGGTTTCGGGGTTGCAGTTAACCATGATGCTGTCAATCCCCTCTTCCTTCAGGGCATAAGCCGCATGGCAGCAGCAATAATCGAATTCGATTCCCTGGCCGATGCGGTTGGGTCCGCCGCCCAGGATGACTACCTTTTTATTTTTGCTCATGTTTACTTTAATAACGCCTTAACCTTTTTCACCGCTTCTTCCACTGTCTTGACTTGCACCGCTCCCGGAATATCCCAGGATCCCAGGCTGATCAACGGTATGCCAAACTGCAGACAATAAGCAATCTCGGAAAGTGTGCCTGACTCTCCTGGCAAGGCCACCACCACATCCGCAGCCTTGACTACCAGCACATTACGGGCAAATCCTAAGCCTGTAGGAATCACAATATCTACGTAAGGATTGGCATCGTTTTTATTGTAGCTGGTAATAATGCCTATGGTTAAACCTCCGGCACTCTGAAAACCTTGACAAACCGCCTCCATTACTCCACTTAGCCCTCCAGAAACTAAAATATCACCCACTTTAGCCAATTTTTTGCCTAAATTTAAGGCGATACGCTCCACTTCTTTCTTACAAGTATGCCCACCAATTACTGCAACAATTTTCTTACGCATATGGTTGAGTATAATGGTGCGCCTGGACAGAATCGAACTGTCACACCCAGCTCCGGAGGCTGGTGCCCTATCCATTGGGCCACAGGCGCGATAGCTTAGGTTAGGCGCCGTGTGGTGAGCTTGTCGAACCACAGGCGCAGATCAAAATAGTTTGAGCTGCTGTTCGGCTTTTTGCCCTTGCTCCTCAGCGCTAAAGATAGAGATAACGCCGTATTCGCCGTCAAAGCCGGCCTTGATCTCCACCTTGCCCTGCCGCACCTTTAACACCCCTTCCGCTACCCTGGCAGGTAAGTTCTTCTGCAACTCTTCTTTGGAGGCCTTGAGCAAAATCTCAAACTCCGTACCCAGCTTGGGCACAAGACTGCGGTAATCCCTTTCTACGGAAACCGAGGTTTTCGCTACACCTTTGGCATCGGCAATTATTTCATCTAAGGGGATGAGACTACGATAGGAAATGGCATTCTCCGGCCGGAACCCTTCTGGACGATCAGCTAACTGCTCCACCCGGTTTACCACTCCTACGGTTACCTGCTTGCCGCACTTAGGGCACCTGCCGCTGTTGGCCCTGGTTTCCTTTGGAGACCACCTTACCCCGCACAAACGGTGGCCGTCAAAATGGTATTTGCCTTCTTCAGGAAAGAATTCAATGGTATAGAGAAATCTTTTTTTATCCTTAGTCCTTAAAACTTCGCGGATAGTTTTATAATCTAAATCGCAGTCAAAGACATTTGCCTCGCGGCCGATCTTAGACGGACTGTGGCTATCGGAATTGCTGATTAAAGCAAACCTGTCCAGCGCCGAGAGCCGCCAATTCATAGCGGGATCCGAACTTAAGCCGGTCTCCAAGGCGAAAATCTTCGGCGTTTGTTTTTCAAAACAATCCTCTATGCGGTTGAAGCCGGACATCGAGCCAAAGACGCTGAACCAGGGAGTCCAGGCATGCCCGGGCACAATCATGCAGTTTTCGTCAATGTCAAAAATAATCCGCGCTAATTCCGCGCAATCAAGGCCGAGGATCGGCCGGCCGTCCGAAGCTAAGTTTCCGTGGCGCGCTAATGTAGCGTTAATCTTATCCGTAGTCTTCATTGAGGGGCTAAAGATCAGGTTGTGCACCCGGTGGCCCCGGCCGGCCTTAGAGTAAATGCTGCTGATCTCGGCGGTAAGGATAAAATAAACCCCCTGGTATTTAAATAACCCGTTGCCCAGGTCTTCCAGCTTGGACTTTAATTCCTCCAGCCAAAGATGATGGGTAAAGTCGCCGGTGCCCATCAGGGCAACCCCTTTTAATTTCGCCCACTCGGCAATATGCGTAACATCCATATCTTTGCTGGTGGCGCGGGAATATTTTGAATGCAGGTGAAAATCAGCTATGAATTCCATATATAAAGTTCCCCTCCGCAAATAGTATATTTTACCACACCACGCAGATTTTTTCCTAAAAAAGCGCAGTTTTTTGACTTGGAAAGTAAAGTTTGTTTCTCCACCAGCCACTCTCTTTGCGGATCAACAACAACAATATCCGCGTCTTTGCCTTGGCCCAACGTACCCTTATTGATGCCTAAAATCTTCGCGGGATTAATGGTAAATTTTTCCACCAGTTCAGGCCAACCGAGGATTTGTTTTTCGAGCAATTCCGTGATCGCGGCGGAGAGTTCCGTTTCTAAGCCGATTACGCCGAATTCCGCGCGGTCAAACTCTATGTCCTTTTCATTCTCGGTATGCGGGGCGTGGTCTGAGGCGATGGCGTCAATAGTCCCATCGCGCAGGCCCTGCCTGAGCGCCGCCTGATCCGCTTTGCTCCTTAAAGGAGGGTTCATTTTAAAATTTGTATCGTATCCCAGGACCGCTTCTTCGCTTAAAGAAAAATGGTGCGGGCTGACTTCCGCTGTCACCTCGGCCCCTCTTTTTTTTGCCCGGGAAATTATTTCTACCGATTCCCCGCAGCTTACATGCGCGATATGCAGGCGCGCTCCGGTTTTTTCCGCCAGCCGGATATCACTTTCCACCCTTTTATACTCCGACTCATTGGAAATACCTCTTAAACCCATCCGCGTAGCAACCAGGCCGCGATTAACCGCTCCCTTGCCGGAAAGCGCCTTGTCCTCGCAGTGGCAAATCACCAGCACGTCTTCTTTCTTGGCCTCTTGTAAGGCCTGCGCGAAAACTTCTTTATCCTCCACCGAAACCCCGTCATCAGTAATAGCAACTACGGCTGCTTTTTTCAATTGCCTGATGTCCACAAGCTCCCCTCCCAAGCGCCCTTTAGTAATCGCCCCGGAGATAAATACATTGGCCAGCGCGGTTTTTTGGATAATCCCTTTGACTAACTTTACGTTCTCTGCGCAGTCAATTGCTGGCGTGGTATTCGGCATAGCCAGAACCGTTGTCACTCCCCCTTTTAACGCGGCCAGGGTCCCGCTCTTTATAGTCTCCTTATCCTCTCTGCCAGGCTCGCGCAAATGGACATGCATATCCACCAGGCCGGGGAGGACAATCTTCCCCGCGGCGTCAATCGCCTCATCTGCGGCAACGCGGATATTTTTTGCAACTTTCGCTATCCGGAGACCCTCCACCAGAATATCGTATTGCCCGTCCAGGTTATTCGCCGGGTCAATCACCCGGCCGTTTTTAATGAGGATTTTCATTTCCATATTCTTCGAGCGAGGCCAAAATTATCTTCTCTACTCG
>MHHD01000044.1 GCA_001805895.1 Omnitrophica WOR_2 bacterium RIFCSPLOWO2_12_FULL_51_8
GAGCGGCCAAAAACTCATCCGCGCCATAAATGGCGCGGTTTTTGGCCGCGAATGTATAAAATATGATACTATACTCGAAGAATAAAATGCCGCCGAAGGGTTCTATCCTGATTATCTGCCTCTGGATCATGCTTCTCTTGTCGATGTTCGCGGTCGGGCTGGGGCGCCGCGCCGCGATAAATCTGAAACTCGCCCGTTATCAGAGGGATAGTTTAAAGGCCAGGTACCTGGCCTTAGCCGGCGTGAACCTGGCGGCAGAGGTAATTAAGGGCATCCCGCAAGATCGTGTTTATTTAACCCAAACCTGGAGCACCGGGTTGGATAAAGACAATAAAGAGATTTTTAAAAATATCAAGCTGGAGGAAAACTCTTCGGATGCCTGCAATATTAGTCCCTATAGCTACGACGACAAACACGAATACTACCTGCGGGACGAAGAAAGAAAAATTAATCTTAATTACGCCGCGGAAAACGAGTTGGCTAAATTAGCCGCTTACATGGACCCCCGGGTTAATTCCGTGGACGCAAGGCAAATCGCAAAAGATATCCGCGTCTGGAGGGGGGATACGGACCCAAACCTTAATCCAGAGGACGAAAAATACAAGGATTTCAAGAAAAGCCACTTCAAGGTTAACGCGGAATTACTTACCGTATTAAAATACTTTTATGCGGCCAAGGGCGGCGGCTATCAAGAGTTGGCGTATGACGCGTATGAGAATAGCGGGGATTTAGCCACTGTCTACGGCGGCGGAAAGGTCAATATCAATACGGTTGATGAAAAGGCGCTGGATATCTTATTGAGCTGTGGCGCCGAACAAGCAACGGGCGCTTCGCTGCAGGACGCCCAGGGCCTACTGGAAAAAATCATGGATTACAGAAGCAAGGGCGGCACTTTCACCGATATCAACCTGAAAGACATTTTAGCTAAGCCGAGCGACCCGCAGATAAATATTATCGACGTAATAAAGACCAAGATCGATATAAAATCGGATAATTTCAGATTAATTTCCGAAGGCATTACTGCTCATTCGGGGACCAGCCGCCGGATCGAATGCGTGATCAACCGCAGCGGCTTGAAGATCGCTTACTGGCACGAAAATTAGCTTGAATTAGGGTTTTATTATAGTATCATATATCCAATATGGCAATGGCAAAAAAAGAGAAGACTGCTGCGGGGAAAGGTATTGCCTTTATCTGCCAGGTGAACGACCTGGGGGCAAAAATCATCAAATGCAGGCAAGGCGGCAAAAATAAGTTCAGTGTCTTGCAGGCGGAAATTATCCCCCCTGAAGCGGACGAAATAAGATTACAACAAAAGCTGGCCGAGGTAATCAGCGGGATGGGCTACAGCGATAACCCCCTGATCGTCTCTATCCCCAGAAATCAGGCCACCAGCAAGTACCTTAAGGTCCCGGCGGCCGCCGCGGAAGAAATCGAAAAGATTGTCGGCCTGCAGGCGGCGCGCTACCTGCCTTACCCGGCTAACGAATTGATTACCGGTTTCCAGGTTTTGTCCTCGGATAAAGAAGGATTCACCTACATCAACTTAGTGATCGCCCACCGGGACGCCATCAGCCGTTATGTAAAGATCGCCGAAGCGCTGAAGGCAAAACGGCTCAACGTGTTTTTAAGCTCTTACGGATTATGCAGCCTTTATAATTCTCTCTTCCCCAGGGCAGCCGCGCCGGTAATACTGGCGGATATCGACGTTGACCGCGTGGAATTGGCGATTGCCAAACAAGAAGTCCTGCTTTTTAGCCGCTCTTTTAAGTTTGACCCTTCCAGCCCCAACTGGCAGGGGGTATTTACCGAAGAGCTAAACAGGACCCGCGACGCCTATCTAAAAGATGTGGCTAAAGAGCCGCCGCAGAAAATCGTTATCCTCAAAACCCATAAAGACGCCCGCGGATTGACCGAGGCCTTAAGCGGCGGGACGGACTTGCCGGTTGAGGAATTAGACCTTTCAGCGAGAATCGATGCCGCCGCGGGCGCAAGGGAAAAAATCTTTTCCTCAGGGATTTCCTTCCACAGTTTGATCGGGATGGGGCTGGCGCCGGTATCGGAATATTTGAATTTATTGCCAAAGGAACTGAAGGAAGAGGCTAAAGTTTCCCTGCAGCGCAAATCTCAGGCGCGCCTGATTTTTTCCCTCTCGGCGATAATCCTGATTGCCGGCCTGGCTGCCGCCAGAAATTTAGATAATAAGGCAAGGTACCTGGAATGGATAAAAACGGAGCTGAATAAGATTTCCGGCGAAGCCCGGCCGCTGGAAGAAATAGAAAAAAGGTTCCAGGCCCTGGAGGACTACGGCAAAAAAAGGTTGTCCGGCTTAGACGTGCTCTATGAGCTTTATAAAAACATACCTGAGCGCATCACGTTGCTAAATTTCAGTTACGAGGAAGACGGCAAGATCCTGATCCACGGGGTGTCCCCGGAATTAAACCTGGTCCCGGAATTTATCGCGCGCCTGGAAAAATCACCGGTCTTCGGGAAATTCGAGATAAAGATAAAATACGCCTCCAAGAAGAGAACTCCCGCCGGCGAAGTGATGGATTTTGAAATTGCCTGCGGCAGGGGCAGTTAAATATGCAAAGGATACTCACCAAAAGGGAAAAGATCATCGTCTGCCTCGCGGGGACGGTAATTATCGGGAGCGGGATTTTCAAGATCCTGGACTGGACGGTATTCAGCAAGAATGAGGAGCTGGACAGCCAGGTTAATTTCAATAAGCTCAAGTTAGCCAAATACCAGCGCCTGCGCGCTCAGAAACAAAAGATCATGGAGAAATACAGTAAGTTCGCCGGGGATGAGCGCGCGTCCGGCCGGCAAAAAGAAAATCTGGTCGAAATTTTGAAGGAACTGGAAAACCTGGCTCAGGAGGCGGGGGTAAAAATCATCGACATTCGCCCGCAGACCGGAAACAAAGGCTCCGCCCTTTATCGGGAAAGTACCGTGGACGTCAGCCTGGAAGGAGAGATGGAGGGGTATTTGCGTTTCATTTACAACCTGGAAAACTCCCTCTCGCTCTTACGGGTGAAGAAGTTCCAGTTCAGCGCCAAGCCCAATTCGCAGATGCTCGAAGGCGCTTTCAGTATCTGTCAGATCTCGCCCTCCGATCGATAATTTAACCTTAAATAATTGCCCTTTCAGATTTATCTTGACAACAAATATAAAAGTTGTATACTCTCTATTTAGAGAGTAAAGGGGGTAGAAATTTCTAACGTCTATCTAATAAAAGACTTAGCCCGCCTAAGCGGCTACTCAGTGCATACCTTGAAATTTTACTTAAAGATATGCCTGATCAGAGAAGTCAGCCGCAGTCCAGCTACCCGTTTCCGCTATTTTGACGATACCACCATAGAAAAATTAAAAATCATCCGCGAATTAAGAAAAAAAGGCAAATCCATTAAAGAGATAAAAGATGGGTTATTATAAATCTCTGGGATTGAACAAAGAGCCATTTTCCACCAGCCCGGACCCGCAATTTTTTTACCTCTCTGCCAACCACAACGCTACCCTGAAAAATCTGGAAATTTCCATCCGCCTGCGGCGCGGGCTTTGCCTGATCCTCGGCGACGTCGGCACCGGCAAAACCACGCTCTCCCGCACGCTGCTGCAGGCATTTAAAGACGAGGGCGATTTTGTCTTCCATTTGATCCTTGACCCCGCTTTTAAATCGGAGTTCCAGTTCCTGCAGAACCTGATCAATATGTTCGGGATCAAGCCCGCCTTCAAGTCTACCATTGATTTTAAGGAAGCGATTGAAAAATACTTGTTCCTGAAAGGGGTGGAAGAGGACAAGACCATCATCCTTTTAATCGACGAGGGCCAGAAAATCACCCCTGACAATCTGGAAGTTTTAAGGACGCTGCTCAATTACGAAACCAATGAATATAAATTATTGCAGCTGGTGATCCTGGCGCAGGCGGAATTCCTGCCGCGCGTGAAACGGATACCTAATTTCATCGACCGGGTGTCGCTGAAATACACCATCAGCCCCCTTGATGAAAAGGAGACCAAGGAGATGATCGAATTCCGGCTGAAGCAGGCCGGGATGAACGGCGGAAGCCCCCTTTTTAACGACGGGGCAATAAAATTGATCTACCAATTTACCCAGGGTTACCCCAGGAAAATCGCCATGCTCTGCCACGACGGCTTAAAGGAAGCGGTAATGCGGGAGGCCCCGCTGGTTGACGAGCCGATGATCAGAGGACTTATCGCCAGGAAAGACGCGGAATGAGCCAGGATAACCTCGCCCCTGAAGAAAAATTACTGCGCCTGATTAAAGGAGGCAAAAAAGAAGGCCGCAATGCCTTCGCGGAAAACATGCAGATTACCCTGGCGCGGCAGGCAAAAAAACCGCCGGCGCCCGATTTTTCGGCCTCCCTTGGCCTTAAAAAACTTATCCTCCCGGCTTTCGTATTCGCCTGCGCCTACCTTGCGGTTTCTTTCAGCTGGCCGTATATTTTTACCCCCCGGCTTGAGCTGTCCAAGTTCGAGACAGAAACAACCCCCCTGCCCAAAGCCGAACCAGCCAAAACCAGCCGGCCGCTGGACTATTATCTGCAGCAAATCAGGGGCCGGCAGATATTCGCCAATGAGCTCGCCCGGCAGCAGCAGACCGAGGCAAGACCGGCCAGCGCCGCCGGCGCAGACCTGATTAAAGATATCAACTTAGTCGGGATCATCTCCGGGGATCCCTCCCAGGTAGCGATCGAAGACATAAAATCCCGCAGGACTTATTATCTCACCAAGGGGCAATCCGTAGGCGAGCTGACCATTGACGAAATCAAAGAGGGAAAAGTAATTATAGATTATAAGGGCCAGAAATTCGAACTATATCTATAAAGGAGGCGATAGTGAAAAATAAATTGTCAGTCGTTTTAGCATGCTCGGCAGTAATTCTGGCTTTAAATTCACTCGCGGCCGAAGACAATCTTCAATCTCCGCTTCCGGAAAACCAGCATCCTGCACCTCATGACGCGGCTGTGGACGCTGCCTTAAACGCGGCTGCCGCAGTGCCGGCGCAGAATAAATTGACCCTGGATATAAAAGGCATGGATATCGTGGACGTGCTGAAAATGCTGGCCTCGCGCTCAGGGTTGAATCTGGTGATCGGTAAAAACGTTACCGGCAGGGTAACCTTGGTTTTAAAAGAAGTGGATGCCTGGGATGCCTTTGAAATCATCCTGCTCGCCA
>MHHD01000045.1 GCA_001805895.1 Omnitrophica WOR_2 bacterium RIFCSPLOWO2_12_FULL_51_8
CTTCTCTGGGTATACCAGGAATAATTGCCTCATTGTGGACTGCTGATACATGGATGGCAACGACGCAAGTGTTAACAACTGCTGGTCAAACAGGCGCTTATCTTAATAGACCTTATTACCAATATTATCCTAAAGGCGCTGAAAATTACAGTTCACCATATTTAACAAGAGGCCCGGGTTGGGGCGCTCCATATGAACCCGGTCCGCAAGCGGTGCAAAAACTTAGCTTACCACCCCATAATCCTGGCAATGCGGTACGAACTGTAAAGCCCAATCCATTAAAATTTATAAAAGGACCATCTAAAGTTTCACCAAAATATGGGCAACCTGGCGGTGGAACGGAGTATATTTACTAGATAAATATAGGATAAAAACGTGACTTTTATAAGTACTTTGATCATCGCCTCTTCATCAATAATCTTTATACTAAAGAAACAAATAATTTTTCTTATTCTTCCTATATTATTGCTCTCTGTTATTCTTTTATCATATTTAGCAAGAAAAAATCCTGATGCTAAATGGGTAAAAATCCTATTTTCGAAAAGAAGATAACTAACTAAGATGGTATTCCGGCACTAAACAGCACTAAACAACTAAACAACTAAACACACTAAACAGACACTTTCCATTTTGTTCGGGAAAGTGCCCCTAAGCTGTGCTGGAAACTGCCCCCCCTTTAGGACCTCCTATAGTCTTATCTCATTGAGTAATTTTTTGCCATTCCCAGATCCTAACGCACGCTCCTGATAGCTGCTCCAATGATATTCCCCTATCGCCTTGGCTAAGTTTGCCCTGACAGGGTTATTTTCTACATACTGGATACAGTCTATCAGGTATCTGTCTTTGGCGATAACCTTGCTTTTAAACCTACCCTGACAGAGATGGCCGACCTTCTTGTAACGTTTATTAAAATAGGCGGTATAGGAGCGTAAGAGGCCCTGCATGAACCTGGCTAAATCTTTTAACTCATGCGGCTCTCCTACGATATGGATATGGTTTGGCATCAGGCAATAGCCATAGAGTAGGAAGGGGTGGCGCTTTTTGTAGAGACACAGGCGAGCCAGATATTCTTGATAATCTGCCTTATCCAAGAAAACCGCTTGCCGCTGGTTGCCTCTGGTGATAAGATGGTAACAAGCATGCTCCAATAGGAACCGTGGTCCGTTAGGCATAAGGTATCACCTCCTATTATAACAGACGCGCAAAGCGTTCTTTTCTCACATGAATATTCGCTATGACACTTTCCTGTATGGGCAGAGGGCACTGTCCGCTATAAAATGGAAAGCGTCTGTTTTATACAGAGGGCACTGTCCGCTATAAAATGGAAAGCGTCTGTTTTATGTTTTATGCGTAAAGGGGACGGTTCTATTTTTTATTAGATTCGCCCTCTTTCTACGTCAACTAATAGTAGAAGGAGGGATTTTTTATGCCCAGGACTCGATAAATAACTTTACTTTTTTAGCCAGTTAAGTTATAATTTTAAAACAAGAAGGCTGAAAATACGATGGAATACGAAAAAGCCAGAATACTGATTGTTGACGACGAAGAAGAGGTGGTAAATTCGCTGCGGCATTTTTTCACCACTAAGGGCTATGATGTAATCTGCACCTTAAGCGGCGAAGATGCCTTAGGCATTATGGAACAAGAAAAGGTTAACTTAGTCATTTTGGATATGATGCTGCCGGGGCTAAAGGGTGCGCAGGTAGCGAAAATCATCAAAACTAAATTCCCATCGGTAAAAATCATCGCCGTTACCGCCTATCCGGAAGAAGGAAAAGATTTAACCAAAGAGAATATCCTCGACGGCTTATTCATCAAACCGGTGGGGATAAATGAGCTTTATCTTAAGCTGACAGATGTGCTGGGCCGCGGCGATGTTTCAATTTTAGATACTTCGGTAAAACAAGGGATAAAAGTCAGGGCTTTGCTGCTTAAGGCAAAACTATTATTCCTGGAACCCACAGAAGCAATCTACCTTTATCTAAGCGGGCATTTTAAACGTCTCTCTGAACAAGGCGAATATTACGAACTCAGCGCGGCTAAAGACATCGATGACATAGCAGCGCAGTTAAAAAACGCCGGCTTTGACCTGCTGTTGATCAACCAGGCTTACGCCAGCCGGCTTGATAATACCCTGATTGAGAAAATTTATGAAGCCCCGAATAAGGCCAAGGAATCCATCGTCTATAACCTCAGCTTGTCCAATATCTCCGAAGGGCTGGAATTGGAACGGTTAGTTAAAGAGGTGCAGTCCGCCTGCCTGAAATACGGGCTGATCGATATCAAATGGTTGGAAATTTAAGGAGCGCTCTATGGCCATAAAAGGAAGTTATCTTATCGGCAGGATGCTGATCGAGCAGGGCATGATTACTAACGAACAGCTGGAGGCCGGCCTGAGCGAGCAGAAAAAAACCGGCGAGTTTATCTGCACCGCTATGATCAAGTTAGGATTCGTCAGCGAACGAAACGTGTTCGGTATCCTTTCGCAGCAGCTAGGCATACCCTACATAAAGCTTAAGGATGCGGATATTGACCCGCTGGTAATCCAGAAGGTGCCGGCTAAATTTGCCAGCCACTATAAGATCATCCCCGTGGAATTCAAGGACAATTGCCTGATCGTGGCGATGACCGACCCGATGGATGTGCGCACGTTGGATGACATAAAGCTCCTGGTGGGCTTAGAGGTAAAAGGGGCGCTGGCCAGCGAAACCGAAATCAAGGACGCGATCAGCAAGTATTACGGCGTGGGCGCGGAAACCCTGGAACGGATTATTTCCCAGGAGGGGTCTAACCTGGAGAAACTGCGCTTAGAGAGTGAAAAGGCCGAAGACCTGGAGGTAATGGCCGAAGATGTCTCCATCATCAAATTCGTAAACCAGGTATTCTCCGAGGCCATCCGCGAACGCGCCAGCGACATCCACTTAGAGCCGTTCCAGGACGAGCTGCGCGTGCGTTTCCGCATTGACGGCGTGCTTTACGAGATAAATACGCCGGAGACGGTAAAATACTTCCAGCCGGCGATCGTCTCGCGCATCAAAATCATGTCCCAGCTGAATATCGCCGAGCGCCGCCTGCCGCAGGACGGCAGGATAAAAATTAAGATTAACGAGGAAGAGATGGATCTGCGCGTATCAATCCTGCCCACCGCGTTTGGGGAATCAGTGCATATCCGGATTTTGAGCACCCGCTTCTTCCTGGAGCTGGAGAAGTTAGGGCTCTACGCTCAGGACTTAAAGATCATCGAGACGGCAATCAAACGGCCGCACGGCATCATCTTTGTCACCGGGCCGACGGGCTCGGGAAAATCTACCACGCTCTACGCGGCGCTGGCGCGGATTAATTCCAACGCGGTAAAAATTATCACTATTGAGGATCCGGTGGAATACCAGCTGCGCGGGGTAAACCAGCTGCAGGTCATCCCGCAAATCGGATTCAGTTTCGCCACCGCCTTAAGGCATATGCTCAGGCATGACCCGGATGTAATGATGGTGGGGGAGGTAAGGGATTACGAAACCGCCGAGATCGCCATCCGTTCGGCGCTGACCGGCCACCTGGTCTTTTCCACCCTGCACACCAACGACGCCGCGGGCGCCGTTACCCGCCTGCTGGATATGGGCATCGAACCGTTTTTGGTCTCTTCTTCGCTGGAGTACCTGATCGCGCAAAGATTAGTCCGCCTGATCTGCCCCAAATGCAAAGTTCCCGTAAAGCCGAAACCAGAGTTGCTGAACCAGATTAAAGACGCGGAAATCAAATTGGAAAATACCGCGCTCTATGAGGGCAAGGGCTGCGAAGAATGCCGTTTTACCGGTTACCGCGGACGCACCGGGATTTATGAAATCCTGACTGTCACCGAGCCAATCAGGGAAATGATCCTAAACCACTCCTCCAGCCAACAGATCAAACAAAAGGCCATTACGCAGGGGATGCGCACCCTGCGCCAGGACGGCATAGAAAAGGTAAAGGCGGGCCTGACTACGTTGACCGAAGTTGTCCGCGTCACCCAGCTGGAAGAATTAGCGGAAGAAGTTTAAGCCGCTTAAAGCATGCCCAGATACACCTACATCGCCAAAACCCAGCCGCGGGAAACCAGCCGCGGATACATCGATGCCGAATCCGAACAGGACGCCGTCGAAAAACTCACCAAGATGGGGCATTTCCCCATTTCGGTAAAATACGAAACCCTGGAGCTGGAAAAACCGGGGATGATGAACCTGCGCAAAATATCCAATCGCGATATCGCGCAATTCAGCCGCCAGCTTTATTCCCTGATCGAAGCCGGGATTAACATCCTCAAGGCCCTGAATATGATCGCGGACCAAACCCCCAATAAATATTTAGCCACTATCATCAGGGACCTCTCCGGCAGGATAAAAGACGGCAAATCTCTATCGGACAGCTTAAGCGCCTTTCCCAATTTATTTTCCAACCTTTACTGTTCGATGGTGCGCACCGGCGAGGCCAGCGGCCACCTGAACACCACGCTCAAGGAACTCACGGATTTCTTAGACGAAGAAGAAGAATTCAAAAACTCTCTGCGCGCAGGCCTGACTTACCCGGCGATAGTCTTCGCCGCCAGCGCCCTTACCGTGATCGGACTCCTGGTTTTCGTGGTCCCGCGCCTCATCCCGATGTTTGAGGATATGGGCCAGGCCCTGCCTCTGCCCACGCAGATTTTAATCAATATTTCGAATTCGCTGCGCAGCCAATGGTGGATGATTACTGCGGCGCTTTTGATACTGGTGTTTACGCTGCGCAGGATTTATAAGACGCCAAAGGGGCGCATGGCCTGGCACAGGCTCAAGCTGAAATTATTTATCCTGGGGAATATAATCTTAAAAACTGAGATTAGCCGCTTGAGCCGCACGTTGTCGCTGCTGCTTTCCAGCGGCCTCTCGATTACCCCGGCGCTGGATATATCCGCCTCGATCATAGAAAACGAAGTTTTAAAAACCGAGGTGGAAAAATTCAAAGGAGAAATCAGCGGCGGCAAAAGCCTCTCCAGCTCTTTTAAAAGCTCAAAATTATTCCCGGAGCTGGTAATCAATATCATCGCCATCGTAGAAGATACTGGCTCGTTAGACAAATCCCTGATGGGTGTCGCCTGCGATTACGAAGGCGAGGTCAGCCGCGCCTTAAAGGAGATTACCCGGTTGCTGGAGCCGGTAGTCATCCTGGTAATGGGCCTGATTGTCGGCTTCATTGTCTTATCAATGCTGCTGCCGATATTCCAGATAAATTTAATCATGCGCTAACCAATAAGGGGACACCCCATCAGTTAAAGCTAAGGGTGTCCCCTGAAAGGGACACCCTGCCGATTGGATTATGGGGTGTCCCCCAATACCCAATAGGGAGGGTAAAGATAAATATGCATAAGCAGCGCGAGACAAAGGGTTTTACACTGATTGAATTGATGCTCGTAGTAATCATCATCAGCGTCCTGGCGGCAATGGTGATGCCGCGCTTAGTCGGACGCTCCAAAGACGCCAAGATCGCCGCCGCCCAAGCCGATATAAACTCCACCATCGGCTTAGCTATAGACATGTATGAAATGGATACTGGCTCGTATCCTCCTGACCTGGCGGCGTTAATGAAAAAGGAGGGGAAGGGGCCTTACCTGAAAAAGGAGCCCAAAGACCCCTGGGGGAAACTCTATATCTATAAACTTTCCGGAAACGAATACCAGTTGTATTCCGCAGGCCCTAACGGCATAGAGAATGATGGCGATGACATCAAGAACTGGTAAACGTTCGTTTACCTTCATCGAGCTGCTCATAGTAATCTTGATTATCGCAATTTTGTCCGCCATATCCATACCCCGCCTCAGAAACGCCTTTTACGGATTCCGGCTGGAAGGTTTTGCTAAAGATGTCTATTATCTGAGCCTCTACCTGCAGGGCTCTGCCGCCGCGAAAGGAAAAATCTACTGTTTAAATATCTCGCCGGACCAGCGGAATTTCCGGGCCACCCAAAAAAAAGAGGATGTAGCTGCGGATGAAAATAAGGATGAATTTGAGGCCGTGAAAGGTAATTACGGGAAACTCCTTGAAGCGCCGGCAGGGGTAGTTGTTTCCATTGAACCTCATCCGGCCGGCGAATTGTATTTTTACCCGGATGCCAGTATGGATAAATCGCTGAATATAATTTTTACCGATCCCTATAATAAAAAGATTACCCTGGCAATCAAAGGAGCGGCAGGTGCCATCGAAATCAAATAAGGGGTTTACTCTCTTGGAAGTGCTGATCACCGTGGCAATACTGTCCTCGGCAGTCATTTTTATCTTTCGCGCCTTCGGGGCAGTTTTGAACAGCGCGAAATTCAGCCAGAACATATCCAGCGCCTGTTACCTGGCAGAAAATAAAATTTGGGAGATCAGGCACCGGCGGGCCGCGCCGCCCAAGAAAGAAACGGCAGCCGAGGAATATTCTACTAAGCAAAGATTTAACTGGCGCTGGGAAAATGGCGACTTGGAAAATCGGGGTCTATCCCTGCTCAAATTCAACGTCTCCTGGAAAGAGAGAATGCGGGAAAAAGATTACGAAATTTCGCTCTCCAGCTACCTGCTTAAATCACCATGAAAAACCAAGCTCGCGCGAACAATATTACCTGTGCCGGGTTTACCCTCATCGAGCTGCTGATTGGCTCAGGGATTATCTCGGTGGTAATCTTAAGCATGTATTCGGCGTTTTCCACCGGGATAATGAGCTATCGTAAGTTTGACGCATCTTCGGCGGTTTTTCTCAAGGCGCGGATGGCGCTCAACCGTATGGAAACCGACCTCAAAAATTCCTTTATTTACTCCGACATTGATTCCGGATTCAAGGGGGGCGCCGGCTCGCTGGAATTTAGAACCGTCATCGATGCCTACCAGGGTAATGAGGCCTTCCGGGATGCTGCCTTGGTCAAATACGAGTTGAGCGGAGAATCCTTAACCCGTGCCTGCGGCGCAAACAAGGATGAATTAGCCGCGGATACGAAAGAGATCCGTTATGCCTTTGCCGTTGGCGATACTAATCCGGATAACCCGGATAGTTACAAATGGCAGGATACCTGGCC
>MHHD01000046.1 GCA_001805895.1 Omnitrophica WOR_2 bacterium RIFCSPLOWO2_12_FULL_51_8
CTCACAAAACCGAACCCGTCGGAGCCGATTACCGTGCCGCTGTGGACAATCACCCGGTCGCCGATGATGACCCGTTCGCGGATGGAAACATTGGGGTAGATTAAGCCGTTACTGCCAATCTCGGCGTGGTGGCCGATAAAACTCCCGGGATAAATTACGGAGTTATCCCCGATTTTAACGTTGTCTTCGATGACCACGTACGCCCCCAGGGAAACATTCTTCCCTAAGGACACGGATTTACCCAGCACAGCCGTGGGGTGAACGCCCTTAAAGTGCGCCGGCTCGCCGGGGGCAGCCAACGAAACGATTTTCGCGAAGGCCAGGGAGGGATTCTCGGCGCGGATAAGCGCGCAGGCCGCGGCCTCGACCTCGTAAGAGACAACCGCTGCCGAGGCCCTCGTCTTCTCCAGGAGAGGCAGATATCTGGGGTTGGCGACAAAAGTAATGTCGCCCCCCTGCGCCTCTTTGATGCCGGAGACACCGGTAATCACGGTGCCGGCGTCACCCACTACTTCGCCGCCGACAAACTCGGCGATCTCTTTCAGGGTTTTCCTCAAAGTTACGGCCTCGCCTATTTCTTATACCCCTTATTCAGGCCCTCCATCGCCTTGTCCGTGATATCTAAACTTTTGCTCTGGTATACCAGGACCCGGTCGTTAAAAACCATGGTATAGCCCTCTTTCTCGGCGATCTTCTTCACCGCCTCGCGGATATCCGCCTCTATCTCTTGCGCCTTCTCCAGCTGTTCCTTGCGCAGGTCAGCCTGTTTTTGGCGGTCAAAATCCTGGAGGGATTTGATTTTGGAATCGAGTTCTGTTTTTTTGGAGGCCTTTTCTTTCTCGTTCAGCAGGTTCATCTTATCCTGCGTCTGTTTTACCTCAGTAACCTTTTTCTCTCTTTCCGCAGTGTAAGCGCCCTCTTTTTCGGTCAGCGACTTGTCATAATCTTTGGTTTTGCCGTATTCGGTAAAAATACGGGTTAAATCCACGTAAGCGAACTTTTCCGCTGCCTGGGCAAAAGCTGCTGCGGAAATACTCAAGACAAAGGCAAATGCCAGAACCACCGCTGTTACCCTCTTCATCTTCCTACCTCCTCCTTTTTTAATGAGCACTAAACTTACGAACACGATAGTGCGAGTAAGTTTATGTGCGAATTAACCCCCCTGCATTCTTGCAGAATGCAAGAGGGGGGTAAGTTCGGCCAGACAACTTATGTCCGCTCATCTCATTTGCTCCATAAGCTGTGGCCTCACTTAGAACCCTTGGCTGGCGCTGAAATGGAATCTGCCGCCTTTCTTCTTTTCCTCTCCGGGAGCTTTATTGAAGGGTATGCCGAAATCAAGCATAATCGGGCCGATCGGGCTCTTGATCCGTACGCCTATGCCTGCGCCCGACTTAAAGCCTCCTGAACCCACCTTGCGCATCTTCTGCCAGACGTTACCCGCGTCATAAAAAACCGCTACTTTCAGGAAACTAAAAACCGGATAGGTATATTCGATATTGCCGACGAGCATGGACTCGCCGCCCAACGGGTCCTTGGATACCGCGTCAATCGGGCCGACCTTCCTTTCCCCGTAACCCCTGATGGTATAGGCGCCGCCGGCAAAGAACCTTTCGTAAATCGGCACCCGCTCGGTGTCGCTGTAAGGCTTGGATAAACCAAGCCTGCCCCGGAATTCAAGGGAGGAATTGCGCAGTAACGGGATGTAATGCGACGCCCGGCCGAAGAACTTCCAGTAGTCCTTATCCGCGCCCCAGGGCCCTCCTGCCCATTCCACCGAACCGGTCAGTAAGTCGCCCTTCTTGGCGTCAAAGACATTGTCGCGGGTATCAAAGGTGAAGCTGGGCGTAATGCTGCTGATGGCCTTTTTGCCTACTTCCTGCTTCAAATCTTCGGTGGCATTATCGGTAATATTCTTGATATTGAAATAATCGAAGCGGTAGACTAAATCCGCGCGCAGAAATTCGGATAATTCCTTCCCCAGGCGCACGTCGCCGCCGGTTATATTTTCGTCATAGCCGTAACCCACATCGGTATCGCGTTTATGTTTGCGGTTATAGGCGTCAAAACCGAAAGACACCGGGTAATCGAAAAGCCAGGGTTCGGTAAAACTCATGTCGAAGCCTCCGGTGATGGTGCCGAATTGGGCGCGGAACTTCAGGTTTTGTCCGCCGCCGGTAAAATAGGGGAAATTCCGCCAGTCGAAATTATTCTGCTCGATTTCCACAAAGCCGACGAAATCATCCACCGTGCTGTAGCCGCCGCCGAAACTGAATGTGCCGGTCTTGGATTCCTTGACCTCCACTACCAGGTTTTTCCTCTCTTCTACCTGGGTGTCTTCGGTGTCGTAGTTCACCTCTTCAAAAAAACCCAAGTTCTGCAGTCTTTCCTTGCTGCGCCGCAGCTTGTCGCCGTCGAATTTATCACCCGGATATATCCTTAATTCCCGGCGGATTATGGTATCCTTGGTTTTGATATTGCCCCGGATGTAAATCTTATCAACGAAGGCGACCTTATTTTCCTCGATGGTGTAAAGGACATCCACCCTGCCGGTATAGGAATTCAGGGAGGTAGCCTCCTGCACCTGCGCCGAGATATACCCGCGGTCAAAATATAAGCCCTGGATATTGGCGACGTCCGCCTTTAACGATTCGTTGCTGAAGACCTTGCCGGGGGTGCATTCCTTAAGCCTGGCCAGGATGTCTTTCTGCTCGATGTCGCGGTTACCCTGCACCGTGACATTGCCGACTAAGTATTTTTTCCCCTCGCGCACTTTTATATAGATAGACAATAAGAATGGCCTTTTTGCGCCGGGCTTAACCTCGTAATCTATCGCGCTGTCGCTGTAGCCATTTTTGCGGTAGAAGGCCTTCAGGCGGTCAATATCTTCCCTTAAAACATCCTCCTTGAGCGCGCCGGCATTAAAGAGCCATGCCCTTTTTGTCTTCATCAGCCTCAGCAGCCGGGAATCTGTGAAATTACTGTTGCCGTCGATAAAGATATCCTTGACGCGCACCCTTTTATTTTCCTGCACGCGAAACTCCACCTTGGCCTTATTGCGCTCTTTATCCACGTCTACCTTATAGTCTATCTGGGCATGGGCAAAGCCGATCTTCTCATACATCTTCTTCAGGGTGCGCGCGTCTTCGTCTAAGTTCGGATAGTCCAGGTACTGCGCCTCTTTGGACTTAAGCTGTGCTTTAAGCTTCTCGTCTTTCATAGTGATATGAATTATCCCGCTGAAACTAATCTTCTCGATCAGCGGCCGCTCCGTTACGGAAACAACGATCTTGATGCCGTCATTGTGAGGCTCGGTGTCGATCTTTATATCGCTGAAGAAGCCCAAGAGGTAAAGCCGTTTTAAGTCCTCGCTGGCCACGGTTTCCTGATAAGGAGAGCCGATGCGGGATTTCATCTTGGAAACAACCGTATTGGCGCTGATGGCCTTATTGCCCTTTACCTCAATGGCGGTAATGAGTTTAACGTCTTCTTGCGCCTGCGGGGGGACAGGGGCCTCCGCCGGCTGGCCCGCGGCCTCTCCGGTAGGCGAGTCGGCAGAGGGCGATACTTCCGTATTTTGGCTCTGGGCAAAAGAGGCCATGCCGAAGGCGGATAATACGAAGGCGGTTAAGAAAAAGACGGCTAAGATTCTGCGCATGGCTGATATTATATAAGAAATAAAATGTAAAATCAATGGAAAACGGCTATTCGATGCGCGCGATATTTTCGAAACGGGTGTATTCCTTGATAAAGGAGAGCTGCAGCGAACCCACCGGGCCGTTACGCTGTTTGGCGATGATTACTTCCGCCCTGCCCTGGTTTTCCGAGGTGGGGTTATAGTATTCTTCGCGTAGCAGCAGCACCACCACATCGGCATCCTGCTCGATGGCCCCGGATTCCCGCAGGTCCGAAAGCTGCGGCCGATGGTCGGTGCGCGATTCTACCGCGCGGGAAAGCTGGCTGATGGCGATCACCGGCAGGCGCAATTCCCTGGCCAGCGCCTTTAAGGAACGCGAGATCTCGGAAATCTCCTGCTGGCGGTTTTCGATATTGGAGGAGCCGCGCATCAGCTGCATATAATCCAGGATAATCAATTTGATGTCGTGGTGGCTCTTCAGGCGCCGGGCCTTGGCGCGCAGCTCCATCGCGGAAATCGCCGGAGAATCGTCGATGAATATCGGCGCTTCGGAAAGCTTCCCGGCGGCCGCGGTCAGGCGCGGCCAGTCGGAAGCGGCGAGGTATCCGGTCCTGACCTTATGCGCGTCCACCCTGGCGTGCGCGCAGAGCATCCTCTGCACCAGTTGCTCCTTGGACATCTCCAAGCTAAAAATTGCCAGCGGAATTTTTTCCACCACCCCGGCGTATTCGGCTATTCCCAGCGCCAGGGCGCTCTTGCCCATCGAAGGCCGGCCGGCAATGACGATTAAATCCGAAGGCTGCAGGCCGGCGGTCTTGATATCAAAATCAATATACCCTGTCGGTATGCCGGTGACATGGGCCTTTTTTTGGTAGAGCCGGTCGATAGTCTCGATAGAGTCCTTAACGATCTCCTTAAGGTGTATATACGACCCTTGGGTCTTTTTGTCGCTCACCTCAAAGATAAACCTCTCCGCCGTATCCACCACTTCGTCAATATTGCCCTCGCTTTCGTAGCAAAGAGAAACCACCCTGGTGGCGTTATTGATCAGGACCCTGAGGATGCTTTTTTCCTTGACTATCGAAACGTAGTGGTTGATATTGGCGGCGGTAGGGACGGCGTTGACCAGCGCGGTGAGGAAACTCACCCCTCCCAGCTCGTCCAAGGAGCCGTTTTTCTTCAGCTCCTCGGTAAGGGTGATCAGATCCACGGCCTTGTTAGAGCTGAAAAGCAGGGAGATGGCGGCGAATATTTTCCTGTGCGCGTCTTTGTAGAAAGATTCTTCGCTTAAGCATTCCATCGCCACAGAGATGGCGTTTTCATCCAGGAGCATCGAGCCGAGAACAGCCATTTCCGCTTCCAGATTTTGCGGCGGGATTTTTTCTAAGGCGGCTTCCGTGGGCATGCTTTAAATTTACTTCTTCACTATCCAAACTTTAATCTTTGCCGTAACTTCGGGGTGCAGCTTGACATTTACTTCATAGATCCCCAGCGCCTTTATCGATCTCGAAGCCCTCTTCTTTCAGGCCCGCGGCGATATCCTGGGCGCCGATACCGCCGTATAACTCTTCGCCGTCCTTGCTTAAGGCGGCAATGGTCAGCGAAAGGGCCGACAGCCGCTCGCTAAGCCTCACCGCCTCGAGCTTAAATTTTTCCAGCTGCTGGGATTTAGCCGCCTTTTCCCCTTCCATTTTTTTTAAGTTTGCCGGGGTCAAAGGCACGGCCAGCCGGTTGGGGATAAGGAAATTCCGCGCAAAACCGTCTTTCACATTGACCACTGCGCCGGCCTTACCGACCTTGTCCACATCCTGCTTCAGTATTACTTCCATTTTATTTCTTGTAGGGTATCAGCGAAACAAACCTTGCCTTTTTAATCGCCTCGGTAATCCTGCGCTGGTGTTTCGCGCAATTCCCGGAGATGCGGCTGGTGAGGATCTTCCCCCTCTCGGTAATAAAATTCTCCAGCCTCTTGATATCTTTATAATCTATGGTTTTTACGTTATCCACGCAGAAGCGGCAGAATCTTTTTCTCGGCACCAAACGCGTGTCTTTCTTCCTTACGAGCTTTCTGGTAGTTGACCTAGTCTTAACTTTCATTTACCGGCTCCTCGCTTTCTTCCGCTAACCACGTTG
>MHHD01000047.1 GCA_001805895.1 Omnitrophica WOR_2 bacterium RIFCSPLOWO2_12_FULL_51_8
GGATTACTTTTTAAGGCGCCCAGGCTTTTTGCGGTTACGCCGGAATGGATGGTGAAAAAATCAACCCCTTCCTCTGCCTGGGCCTTAAGCGCCTCCAGGCAGTCTTCGGCGGAAAATCCCAGGAGGTCGCCGGATTTATCCTGAGCGCGCACGGCAATTTCGTAGATCGGGACCGTGCCTACAGGGACAGAGGAAGATGACAATATCCTGCGCCTTAACCTTTGCAGGCCTCTTCCCACGCTCAAGTCCATTACCGTGTCCGCCCCGGATTTAACGGCAATTTTCAGTTTTCTCAGCTCCCCGGAAATACCGCAGACGTCGGGAGAAGTCCCGATATTAGCGTTTACTTTCGTGCGCAGCCCATAACCAATCCCGCAGGGTATTTTGACTCGGCGCCTTTTGTTTTTAGGGATAACCGCTTTCCCCAGCGCGATTACATTCAGGAGCTCCTTAACCCTGATGCCTTCGGACTTGGCAACCTGCCGGGCCGTATCGGTAATAATGTTTCTCTTGGCTGATTCTAACTGGGTCATAGATAGTTATCCACAATCTGTGTTCAAAATTATCTTTGCGGCCTTGCGCTCTATCCCGTAAAGTCTATACCTTATCTTTTTAAACTCTAAGGCCGGCTGCCTGCCGGCCAACTTGGAAAATTCTTCCAGCACCCTGGCTGATTCTTTGGCGCGTTGGATGTTGGCAAAAAAAATGTCGTTTACGTTATCCCTCTTTAGCTCCCCGGCAGAGATACTTCTGCCCACATCTCTTGAGCAATCACGGGTTTTCCATAAATCTTTTGCGCCCGGCAGCCCGGGGATGACTAGGTCGATGTCGTGGCGCACCTTCTTGAACGCCGCGGTGAGAGCGCGATTATTCAGCAGGAAGCGCGTGATTTCCTCGCAGACACGCAAGCCTTCTTTTACGCGGTTGATATTGGCGTCGATAATCCGGTTAACCGCCTTCCGGCTGATATCTTTCGGCAATTTTTTTTATCAGGTTAGTAGTGGAGCAGTCTTTGACTAATTTCACGGTAGAAACCTTGCCGCCATAAGCGGCGACGATATCGCCCCCGATAATTTCGTTCTCCTTCCAGTCCGCGCCCTTGACTAGAAGGTCGGGCTTCAGCGCCTTTATCGCCTGGCGGGGGCTTGCTTCGTCAAACAGCAGCGCATAATCCACGCTCTCTAACGCGGCAATTAAGCCGATCCTCTGTTTTGCCGGAGAGATGGGCCTTTTATCGCCCTTTATTTTTTTGACCGAGCCGTCGCTGTTTACCGCTACGACCAGGATATCCCCTCTTGCCTTGGCTTTTTCCAGATATTGCGCGTGGCCGTAATGCAGGAGATCAAAGCAGCCGTTGGTAAAAACTATCGTCTTACCGGTTTTTTTTAACCGGGAGACGATCTTCGTTAATGCGCCCAGGGTTTTTATTTTTTGCTTTAACAAAGCGCGTCCTCGATGAGTTCACAGATAATGTGCCCGATAGCGATGTGCGCCTCCTGTATCCTGGCGGTAACGTGCGAGGCGACCATCAACGACACATCGGCGAGCTTCGCCAGCTCTCCGCCGTCGCCTCCGGTAAGGGCAATAGTCTTCAGGCCCATTTTTTTAGCTTGTTTTATCCCCGCAGCCACATTTTTGGCTTTGCCGCTGGTGGAAATACCGATTACCACGTCATTTTTTTGCCCCAGCGCCTCGACCTGCCGGGCGAAGATAATTTCATAACCGTAATCGTTCGCTAGAGAGGTGATCACCGAGGTGTTCGTCGTCAGCGCGATTGCCGCCAGGGCAGTGCGGTCTTTTTTGAAGCGGCCGACGAGCTCCGCGGCGATATGCTGGCTGTCGCTGGCCGAGCCGCCGTTGCCAAAAATAATTACCTTGCCGTTTCTCTTCAGGGCGTCAATGATGATATCGGCAATCTCGACGATCTGGCCGATTTTAGTGCGCAGGAGGTCCTCCTTGACCTGGATGCCTTCCAGCAGGATATCTTTAATGCGGTCTCTCATCTTTCTCCTTCATAGCAAATGAACACCGGCCAATCCTATATGGCCGGGTGTTATCCAAAGAACACCTTTGCTATTTCATAAAGTTCCATATCCACGGTCTTCAGGGTGCCCACCGCCTCCTCAAGCCGCACGTCAATCACCTTGTTGCCGGCTAATGCCACCATCCGTCCGAATTTCTTGTCCTTCGCCAGCTCCACCGCCTTTACCCCAAATCGGGTGCCTAAGACCCGGTCAAAGGCGGTAGGTGTGCCGCCCCTTTGAATATGGCCTAAGACGCTCACCCTGGTTTCGTAGCCGGTTATTTTTTCGATCTGGGCGGCTAATGCTTCGCCGATCCCGCCCAGCCGCACGTGGCCGAATTCGTCCAGTCTCCTTTCCTGTAAAACAAAGGAGCCTTCTTTAAACTGGGCCCCTTCCGCCACTACCACGATGCTGAAAGTTTTTCCCCGCTGATGGCGTCTTCTCAGCAGCGCGCAGATCTCTTCGATATCGATAGGAAGTTCGGGGATTAAAATTATATCCGCCCCGCCGGCAATCCCTGCCTCCGTGGCAATCCATCCGGCATGCCTGCCCATTACCTCCACCACGATGATGCGGTGATGGCTTTCGGCCGTAGTATGCAGCTTATCGATGCATTCCGTGGCGGTATTCAGCGCAGTGTCAAACCCGAAAGTATAATCTGTGGCCGAAAGATCATTGTCTATGGTCTTAGGCACGCCTATAATGTTAGGGATGCCGTCTTTTATCAGTTTTGAGGCGACGCCAAGGGTATCTTCGCCTCCGACGGCGATCAGGGCATCCAGACCGAGCTTTTTAAAATTCTCCTTTACTTTTTCCAATCCGCCTTCTTTTTTATAGGGGTTAGTCCTGCTCGTGCCCAGGATTGTCCCGCCCTTAGGCAGTATTCCGGAAACAGAAAGCAGGTCCAGTTTTACCGAATCTCCGTCGATCAATCCATTCCAGCCATTTTTAATCCCGGTAATTTCGTAACCTTCCAGGAAGCATTTTCTGACTACCGCCCGGATAACCGGGTTCAGGCCCGGGCAGTCGCCGCCGCCCGTAAGTATGCCTATCTTTTTCATTGGTGAACCCCTCCTTTAAATCCTTCCATAACCGCCAAAGGGTATCGCGGCCTCTTCTTTCTCTAAGTCCCTTTTCCTCTTGTCCTTTTCCTCAGGCGAAATAATTTTAGTGACGTGGATCTTGATGATGATTTGCTCTTCTATGCCTAAGACCTCCTGGATTTTAGAACGGGTGATATCCTGCAGGCGGGCGGTCAATTCCGGGATATTGGCTTCGGATTTTAATACCACCCGCAGGTCAACCGTGATTACGCCTTTTTTATTCGCCCGCACATCCGGCCTGAGCTCCTTGATTTCCGGCATGATCCCGGTAATCCTGCGGATGAGGTCTTCTACCGCCGATAACGCGATAGTCACCTCGCCGGAAGAGGTCCTGAAGGCGATATTTTTCTCACGTTGGAACCTGCCCAGGATCAACTGGGCAAAAGAGAAGCTGATTAATATCAGCAGCATCCCGGAAAGGATTGCCACTACCCTCGAGGAAGGGTTATCCTGGATGAAGGCAAGGAAATTATTGATATATTCTATGGTCTGCGGCTGCAATCTATCGAAAGACAGGGCGATGCCGAAGAAAATCATGCTTAATCCGATCAATATCAGTATGGATGCGTAGAACATCACTCCCAGGATCCTCATTTGGCCTCCTTCTGCGGCTTCTCAATCGCCTGCACATTTATATTAATATCTTTTACGGAAAGGTTGGTCATCTTCTCGAGGCCGCTGCGTACGCTCTCCTGGACTTTATTGGCTACCTCCGGGATATTGAAACCGAAATCCACTACCAGAGGGATCTCAACCCTTACCTCTTCGTTCTTGGATATCTCTACTCTTACCGCCGGGACAGCATACTTTCCGAAGATCTCCGCCAACCCGCTTCTGAAAAGCCCGCCGCCTATCCGCCTCACCCCTTCGATCCGCAGGGCGGAAAGCGAGGCAATGGAAGCGATCACATTTTTATGTATTTTGACTACGCCTAAATCCGTGCGCGATTCTTCCGGCTGCATTAATCCGCTCCTTTATCCTGGCCTTTAAGCATTTCCTGCACGAAATGCGTGGATACATCGCCTTTGAGGAACAGGGGGTTAGACATCAACCGCAGATGAAACCCGATGGTGGTCTTGATCGGCGCGATATAAAATTCGTTTAGCGCGCGCTGCATGATTTTAATCGCCTCCTGGCGTGAGCGCCCGTAAGTGATGAGTTTCGCTACCAGCGAATCATAATAGGAAGTTATTTCGTAGCCGGGATAGATATGGGTGTCCAATCTCACACCCGGGCCTCCGGGAAGATTGAGGGTCTCGATTTTACCGGGGCTGGGAAAAAAATCGTTTTCTGAGTCCTCGGCATTGATGCGGCATTCGATCGCCGCGCCTCTAATCTGGATATCGTCCTGCTGGAGCTTCAATTTTTCCCCGGCAGCCACGCGGAGCTGCTCTTTGATCAAATCTATTCCGGTAACCATCTCGGTCACCGGGTGTTCTACCTGGATGCGGGTGTTCATTTCCATAAAATAAAAGTCATTGTGTTTATCTAATAAAAACTCGATTGTCCCGGCGCTGACGTAGTTAACCGCCCTGGCGCCTTTTATCGCTGCCTCACCCAGCCGTTTACGCAGCTTACTATCCACTGCCGGAGAAGGAGATTCCTCGAGTAATTTCTGGTGCCGGCGCTGAATGCTGCAGTCCCTTTCTCCCAGGTAAAGCTGGCGCCCGAATTTATCCGCTAAGATCTGGATTTCGATGTGGCGGGGCCTCTCGATGTATTTTTCGATATAAACATTCGGATTCCCGAAGTTCGCCTCTGCTTCAGACTGCGCAGTCATCAGGCTGGAAACCAGGGTGAGGTCGTTGTGGCAGATGCGCATGCCCCTGCCGCCGCCGCCGGCAGCGGCCTTTATAATCACCGGATAACCGATATG
>MHHD01000048.1:0-6223 GCA_001805895.1 Omnitrophica WOR_2 bacterium RIFCSPLOWO2_12_FULL_51_8
CTTCCCCACGAATCTGCATGCGTAATTGTTCCAATAGTTGCGCTTTGTCTCTCGAATCAGCTTGTATGTCTGGGTTGCTCATTATGTGTGAGGTAGCTGAAGCTTTTTGCTTTTGGAGAAGCCGGACAGCACTTCCGCTGCGCGCTCGGCAGATCTGCCGTCAGGCATGTAAAGGCTATACGCCATTAAATAACTGTCGTCTAAACGCAACGGAAATTTAGCGGTGCTTACCGCAATATCGCGAACTGCGGATGCCAGAGAGTCAAAATCTTCAAATAGATATGCTCGTTTCTCTAAACGCTCTTTTTGCTTTGAGGTAAAGCCCGTTACGCCTTCTTCTGCCAGGACAAAAACATAGGCTGTAGTTGCGATACAGCTTAATAATACGGTAGAGGGAAAATCCAGAATAAATAAATCGATTCCATTTATTACTTTTTCAAACCGGCGAGTTTCGATTTGGATGCGTTTAAATTCAGCAAGCTGAAGCGCTGCTGGGGTGAAAACATCAAAAGGTTTTGGCTTCACAATAATTTGTGTGCCAGCAGGCAGCGAAGCCAGAAGCCGAAAAATACTGAATTGGCTCAAACGGTATAAAGTGCTAACCAGCCCATTATTTGGGCAGTGCATTACGTTATCATCGACCACTGTTCCGACATACATAACAGTTCGAATTTGATCTGGTGGTGGCCGATGGCGCAGCCCCCTGCGAATTGCATCCTGATGCGCAGAGCCCACAGGTATAAGAGTTTTCGTGCTAGTTCCCAAATCATCATAATACTCAATATTTCCTGTGCCATAACACAGCATGGCATCGCCATCTATGACTTCAGTAAAATCGTAGATGGGGGAAATGATGGATCCATAACCCGCACCTTCCTGGTATGTAATCAAAGGCGCGCCACTGTCTTGCGCAGCGAGCATACGGCATCGATTCACCAAGCCGAGATTGACTGTACCAGTCAATGAGAATTTGATGTCAAGCTTAGGTAATAACTCGCAAAGGTAATCATATTCTGCTATGGCGCGAGGCAATACAGAATTGACATATTCTTCCAAGGAGTCCTTGATCAGTGGAAAATAACTAACCTCTCCATGAGAAAAAAATTCTTTAAAACTATTGCTTGTTAATAGCATCTGCCAAAGAGAATGGCACTCCTTGATAATCTCTGGGTTTGTGTTTGCTGGAGCGGATGGCGGGTGAATAAGCTGAAATTGCTGATTCAGCAAATGTGGAACAACATATGAAATGTCATGGCCAAAATTGAAGCAAAGGTACTTGCTGCCAGTGCGATTTTTTCGGAATGCTTGCAAGGTGCGTGCAGCGCCACGTAAGGCTCTTAGCTTCTCACGAGCCAATATGCGCCATGAAGACAAAATAGATAGCCCATTGGCGCGTGGATTTGGCAAAGGCGATAATCTTGCTTCGCCGTTAAAAAAAGTTTCCAGTAGCACAGAAAACATATTTACCTCACTACTAGGCCTCAGGAATTCTCCGGACACAATTTTGTGGTTAGGCTCTGGTAAATAGAATATTTCCTGCCCTGATGCATGGTAGATAAAATTCTTCAGCATCAGCAGTTTTGTCGACATGGAATCGATAAGAATCTTCAGGTCAAAATAGCCGAAGCAAAACGGCTTGATGCTGCGATTTTTTAAGCATGGAGCGTAATCTTGCGCAGCCAAATCCCAGTGTTCGCAAAAGAGAGTCAGCGAAGCATAGTTATGCCAGCCAAGGCTAATAATTTCTGATTTTGAACTGTAGAGATCAAGTGTTGTATATGGTAACTGTGCCCGAATGCAAGCGGCCATACCATCAGAAGTCGAAGCTACAAAAACAATGTCATCCGGCCAATTACTGCCGAATAATTGAGAAAACGAATCAAGTGCTTGATCGGAATTGACGAGTAGATAGCGAGGCATCTCAAACAGTAGTTTGTTGACCTATGCTTTCCGTGCGATCACGTAAAGCGTGTCGGTATAACCGCTGGATTCGAGCGATTTAATGTATTCTAAATCTGTACGGCCTGCAAATAACGACGCAAGAAATGCGTTTCCGCATGGTATGCCATCTTTCAGCCATTGCAAATGGTTTGCCAAACCATAGCGTTGCTTATAGATAATCTGTTCGATCAACATCCCGCTTCGCGCGATCAACATTCTAATAGCCTTTTCACTGTAAACGTAAGGATGCATGGCCTGAAAGTAAAACGATTTAAATGCCTGGTTGTTGTATAAACTTATCAATGGGTCATTGGACGATGGGATTTCGAGAATCATTAATCCTGAGGGGGCAAGGTAGTCTTTCAATTGTGACAAGAATGGCTGAGGATTATGAATGTGTTCTAACAGGCTGAAGAGGCAAATACGATCATAGATTTCGCCTGTAGGTAGATCGCCGGTGTATGCGTAGGCTCGGTAACCTTTATTTTGAAGAACATCCCTGTATTCCGGGCAAGAATCGACTGCTACTGTAGGACCGGCGGCATCAGCGATCCGGTCAAGGAAACCACCTTTTTCAGCACCAATTTCCAGTACTGACGGATGATTTTCAAAGAATTGCTTTAGATCGCGGAAGCGAACTTCAATACTTTCATCAACCAAAGTGTCAAAAGTTTGGGGAGTATATTTTGATACAAGATCGGATCTTGCCTGAATGTAATGATCATATTCCGTGTCAAATTTGCGCTGTTCATCTTCAGTTTCCAGCGGGTCAAGAAAAAAGGAATCGCAGGATGTGCATCGCAATACTTGCTTGCCGGGCGCATTCCAAACAGTTGTCCAATACGGTGTTGGAGATGTATCGTTGCAAAGAGGGCATTGATTAGCTGGCATATTTGAATACTCTGAATCATTAAGATAGATTAAAGGGGTTGCATGCCGCATGGAACTTATTCCAACGATCAAAGCCGCTCTGTAGATCGGCCTTTAACACGACATGCTTGTTCTGCGCTTGTCGAAGTGGTCGCGGGTTGAAACAAGACTATGAAAGATTGATATAAATACCGTCAAGAGTGGAATATTTCACTAGGCGTTTTATCGCCCGCGCCGCAGTGGTGCCATTTCCGGCGTATCAGATGCCAACGGAGGGAGTTGCTTATCGACGATCTTTCTTAGCGAATCGTGCTCAATCAATAACTCCTTTCGCTTAGAACCCAAGGTATAGCTATATACATCTTTACATGTAGCTATGATGCCTTCCGTCATAATTACTTGTGCCAAATGATACAGGATGGCAATGAGCTGAAAGCGGTCAACAACCACTGGATGGAGTAATGCAAACAATGCCAGCTTTCGTTGGCGCAACAGCGTCCAATTACTTGGCAAATGTACCTCATCGCGGCCTAATTCAGAATTTCTTGTGATATCTTGTCCACGGTCAATAATGAGGTTATCAGTGACCTTCTTGATTCCGCGAAGAAATGGCTCAAAATTGGAATTTTGCTTCAATTTGCTGCGGTAATGCTCGATACCAAATTTACGGACGTAATTAGCAGCAACCCGGAACATCACGCGTGTGCGCCACGAGTGGCGGATAAAATTAGGTACATTGGTCATGTTGAGCGAAACAGTAATATTGGAGGCGTTTCGATCTGAGACGTCAAGCAGATAGCGTTCTTCGGAATCAATGTCCTGCCCAATTAAACCTTTTCTACGCGCAAATTCATATAATGGAGTGCCTGGTAACGCTTGGGCATAATTGATGCTGATATGCAAAGGGTCTCGATCAGGCCCCAGTGTCTTGGCAAAAGTCAGTAGTTCCGCAGTTTCAAAAACTGTCTCGGTCGATTCACCAGGCATTCCCATAATAATTTCAGGAGTAAGTTCGATGCCAATTTCGTGCAGCCAGCGTATCGCATTATAATTGTCTTCGACCTTAAGTTTCTTTTCCATAACTTTAAGCATTCTTTCACTACCGGTCTCAATGCCCATGCAAATACTGGAGGCTCCGGCATCGTGCATCATTTTCAGTCGTTCTGGATCGACGCAATTGACCCGCATGCCTGCGACTTGCCAAAGTACATCAAAGGGTTTGATGAGTTTACAAAATTCAGTCAGCCAGCGAAGATCGGTGCCGAAATTTTCATCAGCAATTGAGATAAAACCCACGTTATATTTCTCAATCAGATACTCGAGTCGTTGTGCGATGAGTTCCGGCGGGATATAGCGAATACCCTTGTCCCAGCGGTGGCAAAATGTGCAGCGAGCCACGCATCCCTTGGCACCAGGTAAGCTTGTAATCGTTTTATTACGACGGTGGGGCTGGTAGGCTCTTTCATCTTTGGCAAACCAAGGGAATGCTTTACCATTTTCATTAAAAGCGGGGAAAACGAATGTATTAATGTTGGAGGACTTCTCCAGGTCTGCCCAATCAATATCGTAAATTTCTTCGCGCGATAGCGGTTCTTCATATCCAGTGTTAACTAAATTCCCGGACTGATCGAGTAACATAAGGCCAGGAATGTCCGCAAAATCCATTGGGCGGCGCGTCGTCTGCGCACGTTTTACAACATTGAGCATCACTTTTTCGCCTTCGCCAAGGACGCACAAATCAACACCAGCTCGACGCAAAAGAATCTCAGCACTTGCCGCGAGCCCCCCTCCAACGATGATCAATGTCTCGGGGAGCATACGTTTGATATCGAGAGCCAACTGCTTGGTATATGTATAGGCTGTAGAAACAACCGCACTGATGCCTAAAACTTCAGGGCGTTGTTCACGGATGTGCGCGAGCGCATCCTCGTAGCTTGGTCGATTTCCGTCAATATTGTAGAACTCGACATCGCTGATACCGTTTTTGCGCAGATAGCTTATGATGCTTAAGCTGCCGAATGGCGGGAATGATGTTGGGTACGTGCGAATCGGGGTTGTAACAATCATTGTTTTCATAATTAACCTTGGATTAATTGATCCTAATTTTGTGGTTATAACTATGTCGCTCGTTCACCAACAAGAACATACTGTGATCTAACAATGTCTTTTGTAACATATTCATGCGAAAGGTATTTCGGCATTGAGTCAGTATATTGATCCCTGAAAATAGACGTAGTAAAGCCCAATTCATCAAAAATACCCATGATTTCTGAGAACGAAAACTCCCATATTAAGTAATCGTGAGATGCTCCCTTTTCACGCGCGACAGAGCAGTGAGTTCGATCACCAAAAAAAGTTCGCAGAACCACAAGGCGATTGGTATGGGTAAGGATGTTTTTCAATGCTGCACGGTAATCGAGGATATGCTCTAGTGTTGCAGATATGACTGAAATATCGCTTACGCGGTGTGGGGGGGCGACAGAAATATCCATGAGGGAGTATTTTCCGGCCATGCAGGGGAATACACGCAAACCGATCTCAATATACTTTTTTTCTATATCGTAACCATGATAATCAAAATTCAGTGAGCGTAATTTTAGTCCTTTGTAAAATTGAAATGATTGGCAGCCGAAGTCGTTAATGCTGACTGGAAGCCCCTCGCTTTTGTCGGCAATAATATCAAGAAATTGCTCTACCCACGTAAGCCTGACATTCAACAGCCGTTGCTCGACTGACTCAATATAGGCCTTGCTTTTGGTATGTTGCCAACCAGTCATAGTGTGCGCTCTCTGAAAGTCATTTGGGTCAGTGTTTAGAATACCCCTGATATTTTTTCAACCGCTTTGACAATATCTTGAAAGTCCTCCAAAGTGTTCGGCAATCGGATGTGTTCGCTGATTAAAACTTCATCACGCAATGCCTCTGCCATGGGGCAAGCACCGGGCTTATAATTGGCAATGTTCCCCTGATTTTCAGGTGCGCCAAACGGATATCCATGCTTAAACAGCATGCGCCTCTGGTAAATTGGCTGCTCATAAAGAGGTTTGTAGCCCCGGGCAAAATACATCCCTTCGGTATTCAGCGCGGTCCGGAATTCTTCGACATGAACACCGGCCACGTCGGGGCGGAAAAGGATGGGGTAGGTGTAGTAGGTGCTCACACAATCCTTGCGGCCATCCATGATTTCCAGGAAATCGAACTGGCTGAGGCGCTCGTTAAGCCAATTGACAAAGCCGATACGGGCGCGATTAATGGCCTCAAGCTTTTTAAATTGCTCGATTGCAACAGCAGCCTGAATCTCGGTCAGGCGGTAGTTGAATCCTATGATGTTGAGTATATTTTCATAGCCTGCGGGACCAACCACGTTCTCGCCGTGGTTCCGCACAAGCTCCAGGCGATATTTAAGGTCGTC
>MHHD01000048.1:6246-10605 GCA_001805895.1 Omnitrophica WOR_2 bacterium RIFCSPLOWO2_12_FULL_51_8
TTGGTCTTTATATTTTGCCGCATGCGCCTGGGCACAATCCTCTATCACCTTGATATTGTGGCGTCGCGCAATGGACATGATCCGATCCATATCGGCCGGAATCCCGAACTGATGCACGACAATGATGCAGCGGGTTCTGCCGGTTATCAAACGCTCCACTGAATCCGGGTCAAGCGCACTGGTCATGCGCTCCACATCGGCAAATACAGGAATCGCTCCATAAAGCAGTGGGCCAACAGAGCTTGCGGTCATGGTCGAAGGTGAAACAATCACCTCATCACCATAGCCAATTTCCAGCGCAGCAATCGCGGCGTACAGGCCGGAAGTGGCGCTGTTTACGGATACGCTGTGCTTTACCCCGTAGTAATCGCACCACATCCTCTCAAGCTGCTGAACCAGCGGCCCGCCGTGAAAACTGAAAGGCGGATCGGGTGTATATGACCCCTCGAACATTGACAGATATCCCGACTCGATTGCGGCTACAGCCGCCCGCTTTTCTTCTTCGCCAAAAGTAAAGTTATCACACCATTTTTTTGTGCGGACAGGCTTACCACCATTGATCGCCAGTGCCGGATGCTTAAGATTGAGAGGCATATTTCTCCGTTCCCTTCCAAATAGTGTTCATGGTGTTTTGAGCTTCATCGAGGCCATACGGCTCGATAATGGATTGATCTCCGCTATCCAGGTAGTTGCAGATCAACCGGATGGCATTGCTGATGCAGTCCCGCATTCCAACCCCGGATGCGGCCTGATCACGGACAAGCACATTTTCCTGTTCGGCGTTCACGGTCTTGCGGAACACCTCTATACAATTGCCGAAATCGGTTATTTTAATCTGGCCACGCTGGCACATGATACTCATATCGAGGATCTGGTAGTAATTTTCCAGAAAGCCCACAAGGCTCAGGCTGGCATTGCCTATATGCCCCTTTATGTTCAGCGTTGGATCGTCACTGTATTTTGACTCGCAATAGTATTCAACCCGATCAATTTCGATTAGGGTGCCAAGCATATATTGCAGGATATCGATAATGTGGACCCCCAGGTGGCGCCACCCCCCATAGTAATCCACATGGGCTCTTACAAGAGGCCCAAGCTCGCCGGAGCTCAACAGCGCCTTTAGACGCTCGTGCGCTACATCAAACCGCCTGCTGTGATTGACGATGATCCGGGTGCCTGAGGTTCGCTCCATCTCTATCAAACGGGCAAGTTCATGACGGTCATGGCAAACCGGCTTTTCGACAAAAATTACTTTAGGCAGAAATGCGCACTGCATCAACAGCTCGACTGTTGAAAAATGAAAATTATCCGGCGTGCAGACAGACACTATATCCGGCTGGAAATCGACCATGATTTCGGAGATTGCGGCAAAAGCCTGCCCACCGGACTTGGCTGACAACTCTCGTGCGCGATTGGCGTCCGGATCAAAAAAGGCCAGCTTTCCTATGGCGCCGTTTTTTCGATAGGCCTTGGCATGGGAATATGTTCTTGACGTGGAGAAATCCTCGAATCGCCCCGCGATCATCCCGCATCCAATAATCGCTGCCTTATACATCGGCGGGCCTGTTCTTGAATTGCCACCAGCGCCGTTCCTCGTTCTGGTTCCATTTTACGAGATCCGGGCGGGTTTCCAGAAAATCCAAGATCTGCGAAAGGGAAAAATGCTCTTTGCCGCGTTCAATAAAATGCGAAATAACCTGGGACAGCATCTCAAAGTCGCGTGCCGTATCCACTTCCAGAAAGATATCGGGGCGATGAAAATAAGGCGGTGCTTTTAGACAGCAGGAACGATAACGGGCGTTTTTGCTCAGATGTATATCGACATGCTCACGCAGGGGGTCATCGAAAGGAACCAGTTTCTCTGCCTCAATCAAGGCTGCGGCAGGATAAACATTCACCTCCATGCCCGACGGGTAGCTGAGTTCCATGCCGTTGGAAACGTAATCGTAGCGCTCTCTGTGCTTTAGGTAGAACCCTATGATTTCGTCGGCAATCTGTGGGTCTGTGAGCGGGCTGTCGCCGACAAACTCGACGTGTACGTCGACTCGGTATTCGCTCAGCAAACCTGCAATGCGCTTTAGCACATCATCTTCCGGGCCGCGATAAACAGCGACACCCAACTTGTGGCCAAGCTCGACGATGGGTTCATCATTTACGCCTGTCGTGGTGGCAATAACAATATCGTCCACCAAGCGTGAGCGGCGGATGCGCTCAATCTGGTACTGCAACAGCGGTTTGCCGCAAACCTCTTTTAATACCTTGCCAGGCAAGCGCGTGGAGCCCAACCGCGCCTGTATGGTTGCCACAATACTCATACCATCATCCTTTCTACAGCCTCGATCATGCGATCGGAAGACCCCAAAAAACGGCTCCCAAACCGCGTAATTGATAGGGCGGGCGCATCTTGCAAGTCGCCCAATAGCAACTTCAACTCATTCGTTGTCTGCGCCGGGAGCGTTGCGCCCAATCTGTTGCCGATAAACATCGACGAATTTCCCCCAGGCATAAAACTGATGACGTCTTCGCGCACCAAGGCAGCTTCGAGCAACAACATCGAGTACATCCCAACAATTCGCCCTGCCGTCATGATCAATTCTGCGTTATTTGCGTCTTTTAATACTTCCACCTTGCCGCCGAATTCACTGCCAATAATATTTGTATATTTATCAAAAGGTTCCTGCGGATGTAGCTTGATCAATATCCTCGTTCTTGAAAAATTGGCAGCGCTCATTAACGCTTCCAGCACCTTGAACTCATCGAACCCCCGATAGAGCGGAGAGCCATTGGGGAAATCTTCGCCCACCCGCTCCGAGATATATACGATGGTGTTGTTGCGCTTGCAAATGCCTTGTGCCAGTAACATTCCAATTTGATGCTCCAGATGGGGCTGGCCTACCACGTCGATAACATTGCCGTGCAGGCCGGCTGCAGTAGCCTCGGCGCAGGCAATTTCGTCATTGACCCAGATCCGGTCCGGCAAGAACTTATCAAGGTCGGTGATTTTCCCATCGGCCACCCTTGAAAAACGCTCACGGTAGAGATCCCAATGTTCGACCACGGCTGCACAGGGAATGCCTTGCTCACGTGCCGCGAGCGTCAGCGCTTTATCCACAGTCGGGCCCCAGGATGTACCCGCTAAAACAGCTCTAGGTTGCTGTTCATCAAGAATGCGCATGCCACGCTCCGACAGCTCGTTCCACTGGAACTGCGGGACTGGCACATAAGGAATGCGCCAGCGATCAAACACACGGGCAGCAGGGGCCTGCGCAAAAACAACATAAGTGCGAGAAAGGCGCACGAGCATCGGCGCCATTGCATTGGCCGAACCGGTATCGCACGCGGTCACAAGCAGGCGTCCGGGTTCGGGCGTGTGCTGTGTGTGGCTGCTCATCCGTCGCTAACCGCCGCCGGCACTTTTAGAACATTTCAGGCAAACGGCGTTCTCGCGGAATCTGCCTTCTGCGTGAAGTTTGCGCAGGCTCTTGGCTTCCTGAGAGTTCCATAGTTCCACCAGGCTATGTTCATGAATGTTGCCAAGCTTGAGGTAGCTGCTAAACATCGCACAGCAGGGAGTAACATCGCCGTTTCCGCGAATATACAAGCGTTGCCAAGGCTGTTGGCAGCGAAATTCTGGAACGGGCGCGCGATCTGTAACATCAAGATGTCGATAGTCGCCCTGAATATCCGGTGTCATGAAATCTTGGATGACGATGTAGTCAACTTTGTCGGCCCAGTAATGCTCAAACGCTTCAACTTCATGGGCGTTAAGTGCCATTTTTACGAAATTTACTCCGATCTTTGGCAAGGCAGACTTGAGGCGGTTGCGCACATCAAGAAAAGTCTCGATATTGCGCATTACTCTGGAAAAATTGCCGCCTATGCGAATCTTGCTGTAAGTTTCGCTGGTAATTGCATCCAGGCTGAAACGGAGCCGCGTAAGCCCGGATTCCACGATGCGCACCGCCAGGTTCTCATTCATCACCGATCCGTTTGTGTTCACCATGATGTCTTGAAAACCCGCATCCTTGGCCATCTTGAACCAATCGGGCATTTGCTTGACCAGAAACGGCTCGTTGTCTCCTTGGAATGAAATGGAGGGGCATCCGTATTGCCTGGCCTGCTCCAGAATTTTTGCAATGTCAGGTGTTTCCAGGCGCTCGCTGTAGCCGAATTTTTCCTTAAGTTCGGGAACACCTTGAGTGCACATGGGGCAGCGAAAATTGCATCTGTAATTCGATTCGATGTGGAGAAACAGGGGGAACTCTGTTTCCAGCTCGAACCGGTTCACCCGGTCCCACTTTTCCCGGTAGGCGCTGAACTCCTGCCCGAAAAGCTGTTTCAGCTCCTCTACGGCGTCTG
>MHHD01000049.1 GCA_001805895.1 Omnitrophica WOR_2 bacterium RIFCSPLOWO2_12_FULL_51_8
CCATCAAATTGAAAAAATTGGCATGATCGCACACCGAACGTTTATTGAGGATCTGGGCGTTTGTCCTTCCAGCCGGCAGCTTAACCCAGGCGCTGATCGTAAAGTCGCTGGCACCGAAGTTAGCTATAGCCGCGCTGCCAAAATTAACAGAGTCATCCACTCCGTCGAATACCAGGGCCTTGTTAATCTTGCCGGCTGCCCAGATAGCGCCGCTAATCAGGCCATCTGTGTATCCAGCGGAATCCCTGGCAGTAGCGCCTGAGCCTTCGTCAAAATGCCAATGGGCAATTAGGCTCTGCGCAGGCGCAGAGCTCACCTTAAGGTAAAGCGCCGCGCCCTGGGTATAGGCCGCAGGAAGACTAAAATAATAGTTTCCCCCTGGCGCAGTAATGATTCCTGTGGATGTGACGATGCCTTGCAGCGGGTCAAACCACTCAAATTGATAATCCCCTGGCAGAAGATTCACTGAAAATACCGCCAACGTAGGCTGGTATACCAGGTACTCCTGGCCCGGATTGGCCAGGGCAAAGGTTGTGGAGGCAAGATCCCCGCGCGGAGTCATTGCCGCCAGGTTTATTCTGTTGGCGTATTGCAGGGTGTGCCCCATCGCCGCCCGCAATCCAGTATCAGCCGGACGGCTTGCCAAGTCGTAGGGATCCATATAAATCGGATTGTGGCCGCGGGTAAAACTTATCCAGGCCCAATATCTCCAATCTCCTTGCGCGCCGATGTGATCGGTGTCAAGGACAATGACTTTCGCGCCGGTGGCTGCCGGCGGATTGGTGGAATAAGCGGTATAAAGCGCGCCTCCGCCAAAGGGCGAAATCCAGTCTGCCGGGCTTAAGAGAAGCCAGTCGTTGCCGGGAAGTTTTTGCACTTCAGTGGTCGTATAGTCAAATGAGGTCATGCCTACCGGGTGCTGTTTTGGCTTGCCCGCTTCGTAACTCTTGATCAGATTAATCATATGATACTGAAAATCTTTGGATTGGCTCGGCATTTCATTGCCGATCTCGTAGAGCACATTATCCAGGTCATTTACCGTATCAATCACCTTCTTGACATAGGCCTCCTGAGCGGCCAGGAGCTGCGGCGCTTGCAGAGTATAGACCTGATTAAGCGATACGGACATACCATTTATATTGTTGGCAGGATTGTAGAAATGCGACTGCCATTGAGTTGGCTGGCCATTTACCCAAAAGCCGTCAAAGAGCATAATGATGACGTATATGCCGCGCTCACCTGCCGCGCTCACCCTCTGCCGCAGGCGGTCAAAATACTCTTGGTTAAGCTGGTTCAGATTAAATTTTAACCCTCCGTCAGATGCCAGGCCTGGCCCGGTGCGGGCATAAGGCAGGGGGAGAATGTTTCCTGCATTGTTAAAATAGTTGAGATTTGGTTCATCGATCTGCCAGAGGCGGATTAGGTTATGGTTGTTTGCCTTGAGGAAATCTAAGTAGGCATTGAAATTAAACGTTGTCCAGTTGCTAAAGTCTTGCAGGTTATTCCAGGTGTGCGAGCCGGTCAGATAGACAATCTTGCCTGAGGCATCCTCAAAGTAACGGGGATTTACAGGGCTCTTCCTTAATAAGGAGGCTGTAGAGACTATCGGGGCATTTGGATCATCAGCCAAAAACCCTGAGCTTCGTAAGGGATGAGGGTAGGTGTAGGGCGTATATCCGGGCTTGGGGCCTTTGTTGGCGAAGAAATCGCGGCCTTCCTGGGCCCAGAAGCCGGTGCTGTTACGCACCGTAACACCCATCAGATTGCCATTCATTTTATTATTCCAGAAATAGGCGGGGTCAAGCTCTTGCGGCGGCCAGTTATTCTCGTTTCCCAGGTAGGCGTCCGTGGATCGTCCAATCCCGTCTCTCGACCAATATCCGCCCGTAATTTTGTACTGATCTCCCGTGTTCCAGGTGGTTCGCGTGCCGCCGGAGAGCGTCGCAGTAACGGTATTTAAGGTGTGTGAAGAGATAATCCCGTAGGCGCCGGAGGTGAGGTTGTAGATCCAAAACGCAGGATCAAATATGCCGTAAGCAGTTGATAGAACTCTTCCCTTTGTCAGACTCTCCGGGGCCCAGTTTTTGGTTGAATCAGTTAGTCCAACAGCGCTATTTCCGCCCGTATGAGTGCCCGTGCCTTGCGAGGGAATCGGCTCGTTGCCGTCGCGGAAATTACCGCCCAGTGATATTCCCGCTGCTGCCCGGCGGACATCAATGCCAAGCGAGGTCATCATGCCTTGTGAACTGCCCCCGGTCACAACATTGTCATACACAACGCCTGTGCCGCTTCTGATATTGTGCACCGCGGCGTAGCCGCCGTAAGTATCGTCATACTTATAATTGTTACCGTAAATTTCCCACGCCCGAACACCCCTGCTTGTGTCTCCTTGATTTCCATGAACTTCGGCCCAAGAATTCGTTATTGATGGATTGTGTCGTACCACGTATCTAGTCCCCCAATTTCCGTCAATATAATTCCAGTAATGGGTCGTTTTAATGGCGCAGTCCTCAACAAAGAAGAATCTATCTGTTCCAAGGTCGAGCGGCGCGGCCCACATCTCCCACGCATAAAGCGGACTGGAGCCAATCAGGTTGATGCGGATATCGGTTAATTCGCAGTTGTCCATGACTCCGAATGGCTGCCCGCCTCGCGAGGCATCTCCGAGAATATAAAACATCTTGAGGGCATAGCCATAAGGCGCCCCGCCCAGTTTGCAGTGGTCAATGCGAAAGCGCTTATGGCCCGGCGATTCCACCTTGATGATCTCCTCATAAGTCGTATCCTGGAAGATTTCAAAGCCGGTCACGCGCGAACCCGAAGCAATATACAATGCCCGCCACCCGGCGCCGGTAATGACGGTCTTGCCCACACCCGCTCCCTTTAAAATAATGTCTTTCCCTGCCGGCAGGGTAACCTGATTTCCCCATGTACAATTGCCCGCCGGCACAAGCACGGTATCCCCAGTGACTGCGCTATTGATCGCGTTCTGCACATCGCTCTGGCTGCAGGTGGCGGCATTGATGGTTTTGCCAAAGGCCTGCGCCATAGGGATTGCGGCGAGGATTATCGCTGCCAGGATGATAAGTTTAAATATGGTTTTCATTGCGCGTCCTCTTGACTTAAGGGTAAGGTTGTTTGTCGATGTAACCCAACTACCTTGCCTAACTACTAAACCGGCCTCCTTACCCTTACCCAACAACCTGTAAGATTTAGTTTAACAATCTACTACCCGCTAACTGACCGCTCGCTCCGCTATTCCTGCGGCCTCCAGCGCGCCCCTGCCCTGCGCCAGCGCCAGGCCAGCGTCGTAGGCGGTGACAGCGCCGTTGCCTGAGACATCGCCATAGAGTATACTGCCATCCTCTTGCCAAAATATGCCTTGGCTGGCGTTATAGTAGGCGCCGCTTGCAGCCTTCTCAAGCTTTACCGCGCGAACCATATAAACCGCGCCTGCCGGCGCATTCGGGTCCTCAAACGATGTCGTATGAACCAGCGATTCATTAAGCCGCTGATACGCCCCTGCCGCATCTTGCCGGTATACATGATAACCTGCAATATCATCCGCTGATGCCGTCCAGCTCAAATTGATATTAGCCCCGCTGCGGCTGCCGGCTGCATTCATAACCGGCGCTACCACGTGCATGCGCAGTGTGGGATCACCCATCAAGGCGATGTGCGCACCACGGTTACCAGCCCCGTTTCGATAGATCGATAGATCGCTATTCTGGCTCACCCGCGTATCAAATCCGATGGTCTCTCCCAGCGCCATGTGATGGAATTCCCACTGCGGCCTGCCAGCCCAAGCGCTGGTTAAGGTGTACGTAGGGGTTGCGAGCGCAGCACGCAGGAGATTGTCCTGCGAGTCCCAGTCTCCGAAGTAGCTGCCGAATAGCATGGTAAACACCACGCGAGGATCCGAGGCTGCTAATTGCGCGGTAGTGGCCACGCCTGAAGCGCTCGTATACGATCCTGGCCCCCAGCCATAACCCCAGAGATAACTTTCTGTGCTCAGTGTCGTCATCCAGTCGGCCGCAACGATATTGGATGAGCCAAAAAAAGTTGCAAAGTTACGCCAGCCGCTTGCTGCAAAACCCTCGCCCGACCAGTTGATATCGTCAATCAAGCCTCTGGCTTGCGCGGTCATAATGCCATGCCGGAAATTATGATCTTTGTTGAGGTATTGCCTTAAGAGCTCGGTTTCATTCCGGGAAAATGCCGGCAAATTTGACAGATCGACCCGGCCCACTTGAAGTTCAAGCCCCAGATTAAGCTGAAATGTATTTTGATCGAATTTCCCATCCCCGGGGATATTTCGGTTCCGCGGGTCGCTGGCGGTTGCGATATTGATCGTAGAATCTGTCCAGGTTCCATTCATGTCGCCGTAAAAACCGTCTGCCGGCCACGCGCCATAATGATCGGGATGGGCGTCGGGATTCACACTACCTGAATAGGGCACGGGCACGTGGCCAAAGAGAAACACGGATTTCACATTAGCTGGATCCGCATCATAGTCAGCCTTAATTATGGATTTAATATTTATTACCGAGTCGGTGCGTGAGACGTCGTGCCGCAGAACAATCCAACCGTCTCCCGCCAGGTCCTGCCCCAAACGGGTTAATTCGGCGGCAAGCGGCGCGGCCTGGGTTTGGTCAACTAACAAAATTACCTTACCGCGTGATTCTACCAGCGGCATATCAATACCCGCATAGATATAACCGCTCTCGCGAACGAAATTACCTGTTGTCACCTCCTGGATACGATATTCATACGCCTTGCCGATTTCCACATTGGAATCAATGTAGGAAGTAGTAGCGCCCGCCACAATGGCTACGTTTGTCCAAACCGTCTCATCCCTTAGCTTACGGCTTATCTCAAACTGCTGCACATCCGCCTCCGCAGGCCAATAAAGCGCAATCCTGGGAGGATCGGTTATTACCGAGGCGCTCAACAGCATAGATTGATTAGTGCTATCCGTCACAGGCGGTATAATCTGCGGATTAACGTTAACTTCAACTTGGGCCGCGGGGGTAGTATCCTGTCCGTCTGTCGCCATATAAGTGAATATATCAGCCCCCGTAAATCCGGCATTCGGGCTATACGTAATCCTTTGATCCGATGTCACAGCCGCCATACCATTGTTTGGCTGCGTTAGATTGACGATTTGCAACGTATCCCCGTCAAGGTCAAAATCATTGGCCAAAACATGGATTGTCAAGGCCTGGTCTTGCGCAGTAGCGGCCGTGTCGTTTCTGGCGGTAGGGGGGACTGTGTTAGTTGCAGACGCGCCGGACAGTTTAGCCATCATCACCCAGAATCCCTTGGCAACCCTTTGCGCCCCAGCCGGGTTTAAGTGCCCGCCGTCAGTAGTGTATTCTGCGCACAGGCATTCTCTGCCAGCGTTTGTGCAGGCAGAGCCGTCTGCGCGGTGGGATTCAATTGAAGCGATATCCAGAAGAAGCTTGTTATGTGAAGCAGCATAGGTCCTTAGAGCCGTGTTGAAGGCTTGGCCTACGCCCGATGTGGTCGTCGGCATGGTCCACCACATAAATTTTTTCAAGGGGTAGGTAGATTCCAGATTCTCCATGGCCTGAATATATGCATTCACATCAGCAGCGCCATCGACATAGCAGAATTTCATGCTGAAAACCGAGAAATTAGCCAACTGGGTTCTCGTTTGGTCAATGAGATCTTGAATTTTGGCCTGCCACCCCGGATTTCCTCTTGATTGAAAACTAAAATTAGCCCGGTTATACGCAGCATTTGAAGTTGCTAGCGCGTTAAGCCCGTCGTTGACATTCGAACCCACCGAGGCATGCCTAAACATAGTCTTTACTGCAGCCGCGGCTTGAATTTGGGATAAACTCAGGGCTTCGAATTGGGCTAGAGATACATAGTCAACGGTGCTTGAGTCCTCTGCCTGCGCCTGTGTGGCTGCGGCCAGAATTGTGGCTGCCAGGATGATAAGTTTAAATATAGGCTTCATTGCGCGTTCTCCTGACTTAGGGGACAAGTCCCTGCAAGGTGTCCTTATACCTCTGGCGCTAAAGACTTTTTCAAAGCTTTCAGGAAGTGGCAAACAAAAATTCATAACCTTACCCCCAAGTTATGTTTACCTTTACTTCACCATATAAGTATGCACAATAATACAGGTAAATACAAGACTAAAACAGGGGATTTGGAAAGCGGTTTCTTTAATGAGCCCCCGCTGATTCGTTTTGCATTCGCAAAAGCGAATCAAAACGGCGGGGGCGAATTAATCCCGAAGCGTGCGAAGTAAATTCCTTTAGGAATTTACGAGCGCTTACGCGAGGGATAGGGTGAGATGATTCTGGAAAGGAAGTTCGGTTAGCTAAAAAAAAGGGGCGAAGATTGCTCTTCGCCCCTTATACTTGTAACTTGTGACTTTGTGACTTCTGACTTTTTAGTACATCCCTCCGCCCATACCGCCCATACCGCCGCCCGGCATCGGAGGCATCTTCTCTTCCTTTTCCGGCTTGTCCGCGACCACGCACTCAGTCGTCAACAAGAGCGCGGCAATACTGGAGGCGTTCTGCAAGGCAGAACGGGTAACTTTGGTCGGGTCAATTACCCCGGCCTCAATCATATCCACATAGGCGTCCTGAGACACATCATAGCCGGTATTGGTTTTTTCCTGCTTGATGCGCTGCACCACTACCGAACCTTCCAACCCGGCGTTCTGGGTAATCTGCCTTAGAGGCTCTTCAATTGCCCGTTTGACAATGGCAACGCCGATCTTTTCGTCGCCTTCCAACCGCATCTTGTCCAAAATCGGGATGCAGCGGATCAGCGCTACCCCGCCGCCGGGGACAATCCCTTCCTGAGAAGCCGCCCGGGTAGCGTGCAAGGCATCCTCAACCCTGGCCTTCTTCTCTTTCATCTCGGTTTCGGTGGCAGCGCCTACGTTAATCACTGCCACTCCGCCGGCTAATTTTGCCAGCCGTTCCTGCAGTTTTTCCTTATCGTAATCGGAATCAGTGTCATCAACCTGTTTCTTGATCTGGGAAATCCTGGCGTTGATGGCCTGATTCTTGCCCGCGCCTTCGACAATAGTGGTGTTTTCCTTGTCCACCTTTATTCTTTTGGCGCGGCCCAAATCGTCAATTTCGATATTTTCTAATTTGATCCCCAGGTCCTCGGTTAAGGCCTTTCCGCCGGTAAGGATGGCGATATCTTCCAGCATAGCCTTTCTCCGATCACCGTATCCCGGGGCCTTGACTGCGCAAGCCACGAATGTCCCGCGGATCTTGTTCACCACCAACGTCGCCAATGCCTCGCCGTCCACCTCTTCGGCGATAATCAAAAGCGGCTTGCCGGCGCGGGCGATCTTCTCTAATAAAGGCAGGATATCCTTGATCGAGGATATCTTTTTCTCATAGATCAGGATATAGGGCTCCTCAAGGACAACCTCCATCCTTTCGGCATCAGTGACAAAATACGGGGAAAGGTACCCCTGGTCAAACTGCATGCCTTCCACCACTTCTAGGGCAGTAGCAGTGGATTTTGCCTCCTCGACCGTGATCACGCCGTCTTTGCCGACTTTATCCATAGCCTCGGCAATCAATTCGCCGATCGCGGTATCCGCGTTGGCGGCAATCGAGGCCACCTGCGCTACTTCCTTTTTATCTTTGATCGGCGTGGAGAGCCTGCTTAATTCCTCCACTACCTTCTCCACCGCTTTTTCAATCCCGCGCTTTAAGGCCATCGGGTTTGAGCCGGCAGTGACGTTCTTCAGGCCTTCGCGGTAAATCGCCTCGGCCAGGATCGTGGCGGTAGTGGTGCCGTCGCCGGCGGTGTCTGAAGTCTTCTCCGCTACCTCCTTGACCATCTGGGCGCCCATATTCTCGAAGGCGTCCTCCAGGTCGATTTCCTTGGCCACGGTTACCCCGTCCTTGGTAATGGTCGGAGAGCCGAATTTCTTATCAATCACCACATTGCGGCCCTTGGGGCCCAGGGTCACCTTGACCGCGGCGGACAACTGCTCCACGCCGCTTAAGATCTTTCGGCGTGCCTCGTCTTGATACAATAACTGTTTTGCCATTTCACTAAACCTCCTTCTTATTTAATTATCGCCAGGATGTCTTCTTCCTTCATAATCAACAACTCTTCGCCTTCGTTGGTGGTGATTTCGTTGCCGCAATATTTCCCGTATAATACCTTGTCTCCCACCTTTACCTCTGGCGCCTGCACTGAGCCGTTATCCAAGACCTTGCCCTTGCCCACAGCAATGACTTTGCCTTCCTGCGGCTTTTCCTTGGCTGTGTCCGGAAGGACTATCCCGCCCTTGGTTTTGTTTTCCGGCTCTAAGGGCTTGACTACTACGCGGTCACCTAATGGCTGCATATTCATATTTCTCCACCTCCCTTTTGTCGATATGGGTTAAACGGTTAAATAGCGGAAAGGTTAGCACTTTGTAACTGGGAGTGCTAATTATAAAACAAAAAAAAATCTTGTCAAGCGTTTTTTTTGCTTTATAATCTGCCTTAAGGAGAAAAACAATGGCTACCAAATACTTCGGCCTGGAACAGGCAAAGACGGATTTTCTGACTAAGTTTTACCAGCGCGAATACCTTGACCTGTTTCTGGAGAATATCCTGCTCGAGAGCAGGCTGAATAAAAGGGAATTTTGCCTGGCGGTTGTCGACCTGGACCACTTCAAAAGGATTAACGACCGCTTCGGCCATGTCTTCGGAGACGAAATTTTAAAATACTTTTGCAGCACCCTGCGCCTGACGCTGACAAACACCAGGCATACCTCTTTCCGTTATGGCGGCGACGAGTTCGTAGTAGTGTTCCAGGAAAAAAACTCCAAGGAGGCTTACCGCCTGCTGCGTAAATTCAGCTATAATTTAAGCCGCCGGCCCTTCCTGATGCATAACCGCTTTTACCGGGTGACATCCTCCAGCGGTATTGCCTGCTTTCCCAATGACGCCACCACCCCGGATGAATTGGTAAAAATGGCTGACTCCGCCGCCTATTTTTCCAAGAGGAACGGCCGCAACCTGACCACTATGTCGCGCAAAATCAAATACCTGAGGCTGCGCAATAATTTTCTCGCGGTTTGCTGCCTCCTGTCCATCCTCTGGTCTTCCTACCGCCTTTACCGCGCCATGAACATCTTTATCGATCCGGCATTCAAAAAGATACGGAATGTCCGCGTTACCCTAAAACCGGAATACTTAGATGTATTGGTATTGAAAAACGGGGCCTTTCTGGAAGGGAGAATCCTTGCCGAAACCGATGACAGGATCATCTTCAGCATCTATCTGAAAAGCGGCGAGGGTAACAGCGTCTTCCATAAGTCCGAAATCGCCCAGATCAAACGCCGCAGCAGATAATCGCTGGCTTAGAAGCCGGCCCTGCCTGAAATCAAGGCTTCCATTGCCCGGGAGAATTCCGCATCGATATCGGCTCTTAGCTTAAGCGCCTGCCGGTAATGCGCGATAGCCAGGGCGGGCTGCCGGCTGTGGAAATAGGCCACGGCTAAACTATTGTGCGCCTCGGCGTAATCCGGCTTAAGCTCCAGCGCCTTTTTAAAATTCTCCTCAGCCAGGTCAAATTCCCGCTGGTTCAGGTAAATTATCCCCAGATGATAGCGGGCCTCTGATAACTCCGGGTTAAACCGGATCGCCAGTTTAAAATACCTGATTGCCTCAGGGACATCGCCCTTCAGGTAATAATAAATATTTCCCAGGTTAAAACAGGGGTCGGCGTATTCCGGCCGCAGCTCGAGGCTTTTTTTAAATTCCCGGATCGCGCCTTCGATGTTGCCCTCCTGATAATAAACATCGCCCATATTGTTGCGCGCCTTAGGGCTTAAGGGAGATACTTCCAGCGTCTGCCGCCAGAACCTCGCCTGCGTCTTCCAGTCTTCGTTCCTGGCTACGGTCCTTGCCCCGTAGCCGGCGATCATCAGCCAGGCGATCGCCAGCGCCAGGGGCCTCCTGCCCTCCGGTTGGCTTAGCCGGTCATAGAAAAACGCCAGCGCCATACTCAAGGCTACCGACGGGAAATAAACGTACCTTTCGGCGACCAGCCAGCACACCGGCCTTGGGCTGTAGGTCGGCGCCAGGAATAAAACGAAAATCCCGATGGCAAAAAAAATCATCTTCGCCTTCTTGTAAATCCAGGGGAGCAAAATCAGAACAATAGCCAGTGTAACTATGCCCGTATGGATGGCCCGGGCGCTTACTATCATCGGCTCATGGTAGATAGTCAGGCCTGCCGGCCAGAGCAATAACCTTAAGTGAGTGAATACCGAGTAGGTGAGGTTATAAACCGGGTTGGTCCAGCTTGCCCCGCTCTCACCGATATTTTTCGCTACCTGGGCAACGTGGTTAAGGACAAAATTCCTGGCTAAAATAAGCCGGACAGCGGTAACCGCCAAAAACGGCAGCCATAATTTCCAGTTCCGGCGCCATCTCTGAAAAGTCAAATCCGAAAAGATAATGAACAGCGGCACCAGGGCCAAAAAACTGATATGGTTGACGAGAAAATAGGCAAACATCGTTAGGCAGCACAGGTACCGCCCCGGCCTAAAGCGGCCTTGACCGTCCGGCCCGTAAGAAGAAGCGCGGTACAAGAGGTAAATAGCAAAAATAAAAAAGCCGAGGACGCAATAAGGCCTCCCGGAGATCCAGCTCACCGCCTCGGTATGGATGGGGTGCGCGGCAAAAAGGCCGGCGCCTAAGAAAGCGGCCTCGGTTTTAAAGAATAGGCATAGGAAAATAAAGGCTAAAACGGAATTGACAGAATGCAGAAGCACATTGGTCAGGTGATAACTAAAGGGATTGAGTTTTCCCGTCAGGTAATTCAGGGAATTAAGCAGGCCGGGCGGGCTGAAGAGGTACTGGGCCGCATTATTCACAGAGGGGTTATTGACTATCGAGGTGAGGTCGTCGCAGATAAAGGCGCCGTTTAAGGAATTGGCGTAAACCAGGAAACAGAGCGCGATGAGGATAAGAGAGAGATATTTCTTCGGCAGCATTATTTGACCCTTCGGCGCAGGCCACGGCTTCCAGCCGTGGGTCTTTGCTCAGGGTTCCGCCCCACGGGCGGAATAGAAAGGTGCCACGGGCTTTGCCCGTGGGGCTCCACTATTGTATCATAAATCAGCTTCAGGCCCTTGAGGGTTAAATCCTGCTCAACCTTATCAATGGCCCGGCAGTATTTGGACATCAGCCTGATATTGCCGCCGGTACCAATGACTTGCGCCTTTAGGCCGATTTTCTGCTTTATTCTCTCGGATAGTCCGTCGCTTAAGCTGGCAAACCCGTAGATGATGCCGCTCAGCATGCTGCCTGCCGTATCCCGGCCGATTAATTCCCGCGGCAGGGCTAATTTTATCTTTGGCAATAATGCCGCGCGTTTGCTGAGCGCCTCCAGGGATATCTCTAGGCCGGGCAGGATCAATCCTCCTAAATACTCTCCCTTTTTAGACACAGCATCAAAGGTAATGGCGGTGCCGAAATCAATAATCACCAGCGGCGCCTGGAAAAACGCTAATCCGGCATAGGCATTGACTAAACGGTCCTGTCCGACTTGGCCGGGCCTTTGGTAAAGATTCTTGATTGGCACCTTAATATCCTTACCTATTATATAGGGCTTAACCGCAGTCAGCAGCCGCAGATCCCTGGCAAGGATTTTCGTTACCAGAGGCGCCACGCTGCAGACCAGACAGGCCTCAACCAAGCTCCCCTCCTTTAGGACAGAGCTTAGCTTACGTAGATTATAGGACTTGGTAGGCAGATCAAATTTCCGCGCCAGTTTCCCGGCACTGAACAGTCCGAAGGTAATATTGGTATTGCCGATATCAATGGCGAGCAGTCTCATACGTCCCTCTGATTTCCTTGATTTTGTCGCGCAGTTGGGCCGCCTTTTCGAACTGCAGGTTTCGCGCGCAGAGCTCCATTTCATACTCCAACTCCGCAGCATATTTTTTTAATTCATACTCGTCTTTGTCCTGGCCGGTCAAATCCTGCACGAATTTTTCTGCCCCCGCCAGATCTTCAATCCCTTGCTTGATCGCCTTCTGGATCGAACGCGGGGTAATCTTATTTTGCGCGTTGAATTCTAACTGTTTGTTCCTGCGGCGGCTGCTCTCGGCAATCGCCTTTTGCATCGAACCGGTCAGGTTATCCGCGTACATAATCACCGTCCCGTTGACATTCCGGGCAGCGCGGCCGGCAGTCTGAATCAGGCTGGTTGCCGAACGCAGGAACCCTTCCTTGTCCGCGTCCAATATCGCCACCAGCGATACCTCCGGCAGGTCCAAGCCTTCCCGAAGCAGGTTTATTCCCACTAAGCAGTCAAAGTCCTTTTCCCTCAACGACTTCAGGATTTTGGAGCGCTCAATGGTCTGGATTTCCGAATGCAGGTATTTTACCCTTAACCCCTTTTCCTGCAAATAGTTGGTCAATTCCTCGGACATGCGCTTAGTCAGGGTGGTTACCAGAACCCGTTCGTTTTTTTTGGCGCGTTCTTTTATTTCGGCGGCTAAGTCCTCGATCTGGCCGTTTGCCGGCCGGATGATCATCCAGGGATCCACTAATCCTGTAGGCCGGATGATTTGCTCGATGACGCGGCCGACGCTTTCCTTCATCTCGTATTCGCCGGGCGTGGCGGAAACAAAGACCATCCTTTTGGTGATGGCGTTAAATTCCTCGAATTTTAACGGCCGGTTATCCAAGCAGGACGGCAGCCGGAAACCATAGTCTACCAAGACTTCCTTCCTGGCCCGGTCGCCCTCATACATTCCCCTGATTTGAGGCACGGTAGCGTGCGACTCGTCAATAATCGTAAGGAAGTCTCCGGGGAAATAATCAATCATCGAATATGGCCGGCTGCCGGCAGGGCGGCCGGAAAGGTGCCGCGAATAATTTTCGATCCCGTGGCAGTAACCGATTTCTTTAAGCATTTCCAGATCGTAATGCGTCCGCGATTCTAAGCGCTGGGCCTCCAGTAATTTGCCGTTGGCGCGCAAAAATTTAAGCCGCTGCTCTAATTCCTGGAGGATTGATCCTGCGGCGGCGTCAATCGCTCCCGGCGAAACCATAAAGTGCTTGGCCGGATAAATAGCGGTTTTCTCCAGCAGGCTGATCGTATCCGCGGATACCGGATCGATTTCGGATATTCTTTCTATAGTCTCTCCCGCCAACTCTACGCGCAGCGCGTGCTCCAGGTAGGAGGGAAATACTTCCACTACATCGCCCCTTACCCGGATCCTGCCGCGGATGAATTCGTAATCGTTCCTTTCATACTGGAGCTGAATCAGGCCGGCGATCAGCCCGTCCCGGGGAATTTTTTTGCCCTTTTCCAGGAAGACGAGCATTTCGCGGTAATCCTGCGGGGAACCGAGATTATAAATGCAGGAGACCGAGGCAACGATTAAACAATCGCTGCGCGACATCAAAGAGGTAGTCGCGGAAAGGCGCAGGCGGTCGAGCCGCTCGTTAATCGAAGAATCTTTTTCGATATAAGTATCCGTGGAAGGGATATAGGCCTCCGGCTGGTAATAGTCGTAATAACTGACAAAATACTCTACCGCGTTCTGCGGAAAAAATTCCTTAAATTCCGAATACAGCTGGGCGGCCAGAGTCTTATTGTGGGATATTACCAGGGTGGGCAGGTTAAGTTCGGCGATACAGTTAGCCAGGGTAAAGGTCTTGCCGGAACCGGTAACGCCGAGCAGGGTATGGAATTTTTCCCCTCTCCTGACCGACTCTGCCAGCGCCCTTATCGCTGCCGGCTGGTCGCCGCAGGGCTTGTAGTTCGAAACCAGTTGGAACTTTTGCATCGGAGGCTTGGCTATATGACTTCCAGGCTGACATCCACGGAGTCGATGGAATGGGTCAGGTCGCCGATGGAGATAATCTCCACTCCGCAAGAGGCAATTCGTTCGATGTTTTTTAAATCCACTCCTCCGGAAACCTCTAATTTGGTAGGCGGATGGTGGCTTTTAAACTCGGTATTATTCCTGATCTTGACCGCCTTCTTAATATCGGCCAGGCTCATGTTATCCAGCATAATCACATCCGGCTTAAAACGCAGGGCGTGTCTGAATTCCTCTAAATTCTGCGCCTCGATCTCGATTTTGAGGCCCTTAGGTACGCTCGGCAGCCGGTCGAGTCCGTCGGTAACCTTGATGTGGTTATCCTTGATCAGGATCATTTCATCCAGGCCCATGCGATGGTTATATCCCCCTCCGACCCTGACGGCGTATTTTTGCAGCTCGCGTAATCCGGGGAGAGTCTTACGGGTATCGGTAATCTTCGTTTTGCAGGGTTCGATCTTCCGGACATATTGCCGGGTCTTTGTGGCTACGGCGGAAAGCATGGAAAGCAGATTGAGCGCTACGCGCTCCGCGGCCAGGATGCCCGCGGCATGACCGGAGATCCTGGCTAGAACCTTGCCATTTTTTACCTTCTGCCCCTCTCTGGCTAAGGGCCTGAAAACGATCCCCTGATCCGCGATTTTAAATACCCGTTCCGCCACCTGCAGTCCGCAGGCCACAAATTCCTCTTTGGCCAAAAATACCGCCTCCACCTTCTTATCTTTGGGGATAGTCAGCGCCGTAGTAATGTCTCCCCGGCCGATATCTTCGATCAGTGCCTGGCGCACGATGCGATCTACCTTTTCCGGGTCTAACCCAAACTTCTTCTCAGAAAGAAAATGCTTATTTGAGGGCATCTTCCACCGCCTTTAGTTTGGAAAGCGTGTTTTTAAGTTCCTTTAATTTCGCCTTTTCATTCTCTACGATTTCGGCGGGGGCGCGCCGGATAAAATCGGTTTTTGCCAATACCGCCTCCTTAGCCTTAATCGCGGAAATTGTTTCTTTGATCCTGCCGGTTAATTTCTCTTTGTATTGCCCGGCGCCGTTTACCCCGGCAAGAGGAATAACTACGTGCAGGCCAAGGGCTATCGCTGCGTATTCATGTTCCTGCCGGGCGTAATGTTCTTCGATGCGCAATTCATTCAATTTAGCCAGTGTCTTTATCTGCCCGGACATCGCCTCCAATAAACCCCGCTTCTGTCTGCTGGCCAAGCAGACTCTGACCGGAATATCCGCCTGCAGGGGGATTCCCAGTTCTGAGCGCATATTCCGGACCAAGGTGATTACGTCAAATACCAGACACATTTCTTTTTCTACCTCTTTATCAATAATCTGTTCCTGCACGTGCGGCCAAGGTTCGGTCATAATGCTTCTCAGTTTAGGTGGGACAGTCCCCTCCTGAGGGAACACTGGAGGAGACTGTCCCCATGACCCGAGCCGCTGCCAAATCTCCTCGGTGATAAAGGGCATTAGCGGATGCAGCGCCCTTAAAGACTTTTCCAGCGCCTTGTACATCACTAACTGATTCTCCGAGTTCTTCAGATCAACTTTGATCATTTCCAGGTACCAGTCGCAGAATTCGTGCCAGAAGAAGGAGTAGAGTAAGTTTGCCGCCTCGTTAAATTTATAAGCGCCCAAAGAACGGTTTACTTCCTTGAGCGCCGCATAAAACCTGCTCAATATCCAGCGGTTGATGCGGCTAAGTTTATTTTTGCTGAAGAATACGGATAAGTCTTCATTCTTATACCCTGGGTCCAGGTTCATCAGGATAAAACGCGAGGCATTCCAGATCTTATTGGCAAAATTCCTGCCCTGTTCGAACCTTTCCTTGGATAAATAGACATCTTGTCCCTGAGCAGTCAGGGAGACTAAGCTGAAACGCAAGGCATCCGCCCCGTATTCAGCGATAATTTCCAGGGGATCGATAATATTGCCTAAGGATTTGGACATTTTCTTGCCTTCGATATCGCGCACCGTGCCGTGGATATAGACATCGCGAAAAGGCTTCTTGCCGATGAAGGCAAACCCGGCCATAATCATCCGGGCGACCCAGAAGAAGATGATCTCAGGGGCGGTGACTAAGACTGAGGTGGGATAGAAATATTCAATGTCACTTGGTGAAGGGTGAAGGGTGGATGGTGAAGGGTGGATTTTGTCTATCCTTGACCCTATATTCGGCCAGCCGAGAGTGGCAAAGGGCCAGAGCCAGCTCGAGAACCAGGTATCTAAGACGTCTTCGTCCTGATAGATATCGCTTGAGCCGCACACGGGGCATTTCTCCGGCCTTGTCCGCGACGCAATAACGCCCTTTGGCTTATCGCTTATCGCTAATCGCTTATCGTTATCTTTAATGTCGATATGCGATATGCAATTCTTGCAATAATACACCGGCAGACGATGCCCCCACCAGATTTGCCTTGAGATACACCAGTCCTGGATATTCTCCATCCAGTTCAGGTATACCTTAGTCCAGCGCTTGGGATAAAATTTAATTTTGCCTTTTTTGACCGCCTCGATCGCCGGCCCCGCCAAAGGTTTCATCTTCACGAACCATTGCTTAGAGAGATACGGTTCGATTAATGTATGGCAGCGGTAGCAATGCCCGGCGGATAACTGGTGCGGCTGGACTTTTTCCAGCAGCCCCTTTTCTTTTAAATCTTCCAGAATGACTTCGCGGGCCTCAAACCTGTCCATGTCTTTGTAGTCAGCGGCATTTTCGTTCATCCGGCCATCCGGGCGCATCACCTTGATAAATTCTAAGCCATGCTTTTTACCCAGGCCGTAATCATTGGGGTCATGCGCCGGAGTTACCTTGACTGCCCCGGTGCCGAATTCCATATCCACCATGTTATCGGCGATAATTTTTATTTCCCGGTTTACCAAAGGCAAAATCAGCGTCCTGCCGATAAAATGCTTATAACGTTTGTCTTTGGGGTTAACCGCCACCGCCGTATCGCCGAGCATTGTTTCCGGGCGGGTAGTTGCTACGACAATGTATTCGTCGTGGGCCGTGGGCCGTGGGCCGCGGGTCTTAGTTAGACCAAAGACACAGGACACATGACCCACGACCAAAGGATATTTAATGTAATACAAGTTACCCTTCAGCTCCCTATGCGGCGCTTCCTCGTCGGAAAGCGCGGTCTGGCAGCGCGGGCACCAGTTAATAATATAAGTTCCTCTATAGATCAGCCCTAATTCAAAAAGCCTGATAAAGACCTCGACTACGGCTTTGGAGTACTCTTCATCCATGGTGAATCTGGCGCGGCTCCAGTCACAGGAAGCGCCTAATTTTTTCAGTTGTTTGATAATAGTTGAGCCGTATTGCTCTCTCCACTGCCAGACGCGTTCGATAAATTTCTCCCTGCCCAGGTCCTGGCGTCTTAGCTTTTCCTTGGCAAGCGCCTTTTCCACCACATTCTGCGTGGCAATGCCGGCGTGGTCAGTGCCGGGTATCCAGAGCGCTGCGCAGCCAAGCATGCGGTGGTAACGGATTAAAATATCCTGGATAGTATTATTTAGGGCGTGGCCCATATGTAAAATACCGGTAACGTTTGGCGGCGGGATAACTATGCAGAATGGTTTTTTGGCGGGGCCGGCCTGTGCGGAAAATAAACCGCGCTCCTCCCAGAACTGATACCACCTGTCTTCTGCTTCTTTGGGATTGTAACGGGCGGGAATTTCATTCATCTACGTTTGCTTTATCCTTCAATAATTTATATTCTACGCTATCCACCAGTGCTTGCCAGCTGGCTTCAATGATGTTCTCC
>MHHD01000050.1 GCA_001805895.1 Omnitrophica WOR_2 bacterium RIFCSPLOWO2_12_FULL_51_8
TCAAAAAATACCTGGCTCCCCTTTTAAAGAAGATTCACGGCTCATCGCAGCATATCGGGAAAGCCCCCTTTAAACCGGCGGCAGCCAAGGCCCCGCGGAAAAAGCCCGACCCGCTGCAGGAGCTGCGCGCGAAATTAGCCGGGGCAGTCGAGAGCGAGGCCTTTGAGGAAGCGGCTAAACTGCGCGACCAGATTAATGCCCTGGAGGGAGGCAAAAAATGAATATCAATGACCTCCTGAACCATACCAGCGAATGGCTCAAGGGCAGCGGCCCTAACGCGGATATCGTAATCTCCAGCCGCATCCGGCTTGCCCGGAATTTAGAGAAAATCCCTTTCCCGCACTGGGCAGGCAAGGATAAAAGAGAAGAAGTTTTGAAAACTATCGAGCAGGCGCTCTCCGGCCTGGAGCACCTGAAGCAGGGCGTCATCTTAAGGCTGGCGGGTATGGATAATCTGGACAAGCAATTCTTGGTGGAGCGCCACCTGATGAGCCTGGAGCACGCCCAAAAGACCAACTATAAGGCGATTGCCGTGGACAGTGAAGAGGTGCTGGCAGTGATGGTCAACGAGGAGGACCATATCCGCATGCAGGTAATGCAGTCGGGATTCAATCTTTTCGAGGCCTGGAATATCATTAACCAGATCGATGACTATCTGGCCAAGGGGCTGCGTTTTGCCTTTTCGCCGGAGTGGGGTTATCTAACCGCCTGCCCGACCAACACCGGCACCGGTATGCGCGGCTCGGTAATGCTGCATTTGCCGGCGCTGGTGATGACCCGCCAGGTCGACCGGGTCCTGGCGGCTATCGCCAAGCTGAGTTTTACTACCCGCGGCCTCTACGGAGAGGGGACGCAGGCCACGGGAAATTTTTTCCAGATCTCCAACCAGGTTTCCTTAGGCCGCAGCGAACCGGAGATCATCGATAGTATCAACGGGATCATCCAGCAGATCATCGAGCAGGAAAACCAGGCGCGGGAAGCCATCTCGGCAAAGAATAAGCCGGTTCTGGAGGACCGGATTAACCGCAGCCTGGGGATTTTAAAAAGCGCGCGGATTATTTCCAGCCAGGAAACCGCGGAGCTGTTGTCAATGCTGAGGCTGGGCATTGATATGGGCGTGATCAAAGACATTGACCGCAGGCGGGTGAACGAATTGTTCATCATTACCCAGCCGGCGCACCTGCAGAAATTAGAGAGCAAGAAATTATCGTCCGAAGAACGGGATGTCAAACGGGCGGAGCTGATTAGGAACAAGCTGAATATTTAAAAAGAGAAAAGGGGCATACAATGTTTAATCGATTTACTGAACGCGCGAGAAAAGTAATTATCCTGGCTAAGGAAGAGGCCAGGCGCTTTAATCATGATTATATCGGCACCGAGCATATCCTTCTGGGCCTGATCCGCGAGGGCGAAGGGGTGGCTGCCGCGGTCCTGCAGAAGATAGGGGTTTCGCTGGAAAATATCCGGCTGGAGATCGAAAAATTAGTGCAGCCCGGCCCAACTACGCAGATTATCGGCGATATCCCCTTTACCCCGCGGGCGAAAAAGGCGCTGGAACTGGCGGCGGAGGAGGCGCGTTCCCTCGGCCACAATTATATCGGCACCGAGCATATCCTTCTGGGCCTGATCCGCGAGGGCGAAGGCATTGCCTCGCAGGTCCTGTTAAATTTAGGCATGGACCTGAATAGGGTAAGGAACGAAGTGATGGAGCTTTTGGGTTCGGCGCTCCCGGGCATCAGCCAGGGGGGCGGCCAGCAGGCAAGGACTAAAACTCCGGCGCTGGACGCCTTTGGCCGCGACCTGACTGCTTTGGCTAAGGAAAATAAGCTTGACCCGGTGATCGACCGCACCCAGGAGATCGAGCGGGTAATCCAGATCTTGAGCCGGCGCACCAAAAACAACCCGGTGCTACTGGGCGAGGCGGGCGTAGGTAAGACCGCTATCGTCGAGGGGCTGGCCCAGGAGATCGTGGCAGGAAACGTCCCGGAGATATTAAGGGGCAAACGGATCGTCGTCCTGGACCTGGCCTTGATGGTAGCGGGGACAAAATACCGCGGCCAGTTCGAGGAGCGGATCAAGGCGGTAATGGAAGAGATTAAACGTTCGCAGGACGTGGTCATTTTTATCGACGAGCTGCATACCTTAGTCGGCGCCGGCGCGGCCGAAGGCGCGATTGACGCCTCCAATATCATGAAGCCGGCGCTTTCGCGCGGCGAGATGCAGTGCATCGGCGCGACAACCATGGATGAGTACCGCAAATACATCGAGAGGGACGCGGCCCTGGAGCGCCGCTTCCAGACAATTATGGTCGAGCCGCCGACCGTGGAACAGACTATCGCGATACTGAAGGGCCTGCGCGATAAATACGAGGCGCATCACCGCGTCAATTTCCGCGACGATGCCCTGGAAGCAGCCGCGAAATTATCCGACCGTTATATTTCCGGCAGGTTCCTGCCGGACAAGGCCATCGACCTGATCGACGAAGCCGGTTCCCGGGCGCGCCTGAATGTCCTGATCGTGCCGCCGGAGATAAAGAAATTGGAGGGGAAGGTAGAGAATTTAAGGAAGGAAAAAGAAGCCCTGATTAAATCGCAGGACTTTGAGAAGGCGGCGTCTTTGCGCGACCAGGAGCGCCTCACCCGCCAGGAACTGGAGCAGTTAAACAAGGAGTGGTCGCAGGCCAAGGATAAGATGCGCCCGGAGGTCGGCGAAGAGGAGATTGCCAAGATCGTCTCCCAGTGGACGGGGATACCGATCTTCCGGCTGGAGGAAAAAGAGAGCGAAAAATTATTGAAGATTGAAGAGGAGCTGCATCAGCGGGTGGTCGGGCAGGAAGAGGCGATCAGCGCCATCGCCCACGCGGTGAGGCGTTCGCGCGCGGGGATTAAGGACCCCAAGCGGCCGATCGGTTCGTTTGTCTTCCTCGGCCCTACCGGTGTGGGCAAGACGCTCCTGGCGCGCGCGCTGGCGGAATTTATGTTCGGCGACGAAGACGCCCTCCTGCAGTTGGATATGTCGGAGTATATGGAAAAGTTTAATGTCTCGCGCCTGATCGGCGCGCCTCCGGGATATGTGGGTTACGAGGAGGGCGGCCAGCTGACCGAGCGGGTCAGGCGCCGGCCCTACGCGGTGATCCTGCTGGATGAGATTGAAAAGGCGCATCCGGACGTGTTTAATCTGCTGCTGCAGGTCTTTGAAGACGGGAGGCTGACCGACAGCTTCGGCAGAAAAGTAGATTTTAAAAATACGGTATTGATTATGACCTCTAACGTGGGGGCGGAATTAATCCGTAAGACCGGCTCCCTGGGTTTTAAACAGCAGAGGCAGGAATTGACTTACCAGGAAATGAAGGATAAATTGCTGGAAGAGGTAAAGCATACCTTTAAACCGGAGTTCTTAAACCGTATTGACGATATCATCGTCTTCCGGCAGCTGAGCAAGGAGGATCTGGGGCGGATCGTGGAAATAGAAATCGGCCTGGTGGCCCAGAGGCTCAAAGAGCAGAATATTTCCCTGGAGGTAACGTCGGAGGCCAAAGAGCTCTTGATCGAGAAGGGCTTTGACCCCGTGTTCGGGGCGCGGCCCTTAAAGAGGACCATCCAGAGGTTCCTGGAGGACCCGCTGGCCTCGGATATTATCTCCAAGAAATTTAAAGATGGTTCCCAGATAAAAGTCAGCCGTAAAAACGAAGAGCTAGTTTTTGATCAAGTCGAGTCAAATCCCCCTGCGCCAATCAACCCTTAGGTGGTAGGTATGGCTTCGGGGGATAAATTCGCACATTGACTTACTCGTCCGCCAAATAACTGTGGCGGATTCGTAAGTCAAGCGCTCATTTATGAAAAAATTCTTTATTGCTGTCGGCAGAGAGGCGATCAGCTTTTTTTACTTCCTGGGCGGCCTGGCCAATCTGACGGGACACACCTTTTACTGGCTTTTTGTGCCACCGTTTAGAAAGGACCGGGTCTTTGAGCAGGCGAAAAAGGCCGGCTACGACAGCCTCCTCTTGGTCTCTCTGATCGCGTTTTTTATCGGCGTAATTTTGGCCCTGCAGACGGCGGTAATGATGCAGCGCCTGGGCTCGGAGATGTATATCGCCAGCATCGTGGCCATTTCCATCGTCCGGGAATTAGGCCCGGTGATTACCGCCCTGGTAGTCGCCGGCCGGGTGGGCGCGGCGATTGCCGCGGAGATCGGCTCGATGCAGGTTACCGAGCAGATCGACGCTTTGGAGAGCTTCGCCACCAACCCGATTAAATACTTAGTCGTGCCGCGCCTCCTGGCCCTGACCGTAACCGTGCCGATTCTGACCATCTATTCAGACCTGGTAGGGATCCTTGGCGGCTACCTCATTTGCGTCTATAAATTAGGTATTTCTTCGAGCATGTACCTGCATATTACCTTTGACGGACTGCAACTCAAAGACGTCTTCACCGGTTTGTTCAAGACCTTTTTCTTCGGGATGATCATCGCCTTTGTCAGCTGTTACGAAGGTTTTAACGTGGAGGGCGGGGCCGAGGGCGTAGGCAAGGCGACGATGCGCGCGGTCGTTTCGGCGTTCATCCTGATTATCGCCGCGGACTGCTTCCTTACCGCGATCTTTTATTTTGTATTTCCATAATTCGCAGGTGATCACAGATGAAAAAATACAGATGACCGCAGATATCTTAAGACGTTATCTGTGCCAATCTCGCATCTTCTTATCTGCGATCATCTGTGTAAACTAGAATAGTTACGATGATTGATATCAGGAATGTGACTAAAACTTTAGGCGAACGCAGGGTCTTGAACGGACTGAGCCTGAAGATCGAGAAGGGCATTACCTGCGTGGTTATCGGCCGCTCCGGCTGCGGCAAAAGCGTCTTATTGAAGCACATCGTGGGGATTATGCGCCCGGAGAGCGGCGAGGTGGTTGTCGCCGGCAAGGACGTGCCAAAATTAAACGATGAAGAGCTGGACCAACTGCGCATGAAGATCGGCCTGGTCTTTCAGGGCGGGGCGCTCTTTGATTCGCTGACCGTGGCGGAAAACGTTGGTTTCGGCCTGATCGAACATGAGCATATCAACCGCAAGGAATTGCTGGAAAGGGCGGAGGAATCCTTATGTTTAGTCGGCCTCTGCGGGATCGGGAACCTGATGCCCTCGGAATTAAGCGGCGGGATGAAAAAAAGGGTATCCCTGGCGCGCGCCATCTGCATCAAGCCGGAAATCATCCTCTATGACGAGCCTACGACGGGCGTAGACCCGATCACCGCCGACAGCATCAACGAACTGATTAAAGACCTGCATGACAGGCTGAAGGTTACCTCGATCGTAGTGACCCACGATATGACCAGCGCTTACAAGGTGGCGGATCGGATCGCTATGCTTTATCAGGGCAAGATTATCGCCGAAGGCACTGCCGAAGAAATCAAGAATTCGGAACACCCGGTGGTGCGCCAGTTTGTCAATGGCCTGGCCAAGGGGCCGATTACCGAGACGCTGGGCACCTTTAAGTAAGTATATAATAATCCGGAGGTAAAAAATGATATTCGGGAAAACCAAATTAGAGTTTAAAGTCGGCCTTTTTGTCTTTATCGGCGTGGTGATTCTCTCGACCTTTGTGCTGTTAATCGGTAAATTTGAGACCTGGACCGCCGGCTACCGCGTGAACTTTATTTTTAATTTCGTCAACGGGGTAAAGTTAGGCGCCCCGGTGAGGTTTGCCGGCGTGGATGTGGGCGAGGTCAAGGACCTAAAGTTCTTTTTTGACAGCATAGACGCGAAGACCAAGGTCAATATCGTCTGCTGGATCAAGAAACAAGTCAAAATCCCCATGGATTCTTTGGTCTGGGTAAACACCCTGGGTCTATTGGGCGAGAAATATATCGAGGTGATGCCGGGGAAGGACTATGCCAATATACTGCCGGCAAACCAGAGCCTCAGGGGCGATGACCCGGTGCCGATGCAGGAGGTGACCAAGCTGGCTAAGGATATCGTGCTCAGGATAGATGAGGCGACTGCCAAGATCATGCGCCACGAAGGCACCCTGGGGAAACTGATTTTTCAGGATAATATCTACAACGAGCTGGAGGCGTTTGCCAGCGATATCCGCCAGCATCCCTGGAAGCTGTTTTACCGGCCGAAAGAAGACTAATGAAAACCAAGACCGTCTTTAGCTGCCAGAAATGCGGGTATCAGTCGCCGAAGTGGCTGGGCCGCTGTCCGGATTGCGGCAGCTGGAATTCCTTTGCCGAAGAGAATTTTACGGAAGTTTCCGGGAAGCCGCGCGAGCGCGCCGCGTTATACCGGGATGAGCCAGTCTTATTAAAGGATGTCCCGGCCAGGGAAGAAGAGCGGACCTTGACCGGCATCCATGAGCTGGACCGCGTTTTAGGCGGCGGCATCGTCAGCGGCTCGGTGATTTTAATCGGCGGAGACCCGGGGGGAGGCAAGTCCACAGTTTCCCTGCAGGTCTCTAACGAGCTGGCCAGGAAAGGCCTGACCGTGCTTTATGTCAGCGGCGAAGAGTCAACGGCCCAGACCAAGCTGCGGGCAAGGCGCTTAGGCAAAACCGACAGCGAATCCCTCTACATCGTCAATCAGACAGACCTTTCCCTGATTGTGGAGTATATCAACCGGCTCAATCCGCAAGCGGTGGTGATCGATTCCATCCAGGTGGTTTTTGAGCCTTCCTTTTCTTCTTCTCCTGGCAGCGTCAGCCAGGTAAGGGAATGCGCCGGGATACTGACGCAGTTAGCCAAGACCAAAGGGATCTCCCTGTTTATCATCGGCCACGTGACCAAGGAGGGCGCTTTGGCCGGGCCGCGCGTCCTGGAGCACATCGTGGACACCGTGCTTTATTTCGAAGGCGACAGGTTTTCCATCTACCGGATCCTGCGCGCGGTGAAAAACCGTTTTGGCTCGACCAACGAAATCGGCGTCTTTGAGATGTCGCAGGA
>MHHD01000051.1:0-2874 GCA_001805895.1 Omnitrophica WOR_2 bacterium RIFCSPLOWO2_12_FULL_51_8
TCTTAAATTCCATCTTCATCTTTCCGCTAAAGATCCGCGGCATCGCCCTGGCCACTTCCCTCTCTGGCGTCGGTTCTTTTTTTATGCTGTTTTTCATCCTGAAGAATAGGCTGCGGCCGTTCCCGGTTGCCGAGATTGCCGCCTCCTTTATCCGCATCCTCCTTGCCAGCCTATGCATGGGCCTGGTCTGCCTGTTCGTTGCCGGAAAGACAGGCGCCTTAAGCAGGCCATTACAGCTGGCGGCAGAGATCTTTGCCGCGGGGTTTTCCTACCTAATTTTTTGTTTTATTTTAGGCGTACGCGAGATAAAAGAGATATTCGCCATATGGAGACGCACTTAAAGGCCAAGATTGCGCGGTTGCCAGAGCTGCCCGGGGTGTACTTTTTTAAAGACACGCAGGGCAAGATCGTCTATATCGGCAAAGCCAAATCCATAAAACAGCGCGTGCAGTCTTATTTTACCCGCCCGCTGGATACAAAGACTATGAAACTCGTTTCTTGCGCCGCGGATATCGCCTATACGCTTACCCCCTCAGAAAGCCAGGCCCTGCTCCTGGAGGCAGGCCTGATTCGCAAATATAAGCCTAAATACAATGTTTCGATGCGCGACGATAAGAGTTTCCCTTATGTAAAGATCACCAATGAGCAATTCCCCGCTGTCTGTATTACCCGCCAGATTAAGGAAGACGGGGCGCTTTACCTTGGCCCTTATACCAGCGCGAAGTTGTTGAGGCAGGCGCTGAAGGTCATCCGCCGCAGTTTCCCCTTCCGCTCCTGCAGGGTGATGCCGCAGGAGGCATGCATGTATTATCGTCTGGGGTTGTCGCCCGCGCCCTGTGCAGGCAAGGCCGATAGAGGCGAGTATATGCGGGTGATTAAGAATATCCGCCTGATCTTAGAAGGCAGGACCGGTTATTTGATCAATAAGCTTTCCCGGTTAATGCGTCTGAGGTCAAGAGAGTTAAAATATGAAGAGGCGGCAAAAATCAGGGACCAGATCAGCGCCTTAAGTAATTTTAGCGCAAGCCGCGCCGGATCCGGAGGCGCTTTAGAACTGGAGGATTTGCGGCGACTGCTGAAATTAGATAAACTCCCCCGGAGGATAGAAGCCTTTGATATATCCGACACCAGCGGCAGGGAGGCTGCCGGTTCGATGGTTAGTTTCCATAATGGCATTGCGGACAAAAATAATTACCGCAGATTCCGCATCAAGACCGTCTTAAAGATAGACGATTACGGTATGCTGCGGGAGGTGGTCAGGCGGCGCTACCTGCGCCTGGCAAAGGAGAATCTTCCCCTGCCGGATCTGGCGCTGATTGACGGAGGCAAGGGGCATCTGGCGGCTGCCGCCGGGGAATTGAAAAAAATCGGCATCAGCCTAAGCTTAGCCAGTATCGCCAAAGAGCGGGAAAATATTTATGCGCTGGGCAGGGAGAGGCCGATCAGGTTAAAGGGCGATACTCCGGCGCTGAATCTTATCCGGCGCGTGCGCGACGAAGCGCACCGCTTTGCCTTGGCGTACCACCGTCTCTTGCGCAGGAAAAAAATAATCGGGAGCCGATAAAAATTAATGAAGCATAAGCTGACTCCTTTCGCCGTGAAGGTCTATAAAGCCGTCTTAACCATTCCGCTGGGTGAGGTGCGCACTTATAAGTGGGTGGCCGGGAAAGCCGGGCATCCCCGCGCGGCGCGCGCCGTAGGCATGGTCTTGAAAAATAACCCCCTGCCTTTGGTCATCCCCTGCCACAGGGTAGTAAAAAACGGCCGCCGGTTAGGCGGCTATGCCTTTGGGCCAAAGCTAAAGCAGGTGCTTTTAGAATTAGAAAGGGACTTTCGCAGCGAATTTAGCCCTATCCCAAAAGAAAAAAATGATATAATAATGGAAATATTTTAGCAACGGAGGCGCCAGATGACTATGAAGGATTTATTAAAACAGATGATCGAAAAGAAGGCCTCGGACCTATTTTACCGCGCCGGAGGCACGCCGCGCCTGCGCATAGACGGCAAGCTGGTGGATGCCGACGATAAGGTCTTGAGTATAGAGCAGGCGGTGGCGGCGGTAGATGAGCTGACTACGGCTCAGCAAAAAGAAGAATTCCGGAAATCACTGGATATCGATTTTGCCCTTTATCTGAAAGAACTCGGTTCCCGTTTCCGCATCAGCATCTTCATGCAGAGAAACTGGCCGTCCCTCGTTATCAGGAGTGTGAGGGACAATACGCAGGCCTTTGAAGAGCTCAACCTGCCCGCGGAGGTATTGAAGAAGCTCGCCCTGGAATCCCGGGGCCTGGTGCTTTTGACCGGCAGTATGGGCAGCGGCAAATCCACTACGATCGCCAGCATGATTGAATATATGAATAACAATGTCAAGAGGCATATCCTTACCGTTGAGGAGCCGATCGAGTTTACCTTCAGGGATAAGCTTTCGCTGATCAACCAAAGGGAGCTGGGGATTGACGTTTCCAGTTATGCCGCGGCCCTGCGCGCCTTTACTCTGCAAAGCCCGGATGTAATGTTCATCGGCAATATCCGCGACCAGGAGACTATGTCTGCGGCAATCACTGCCGCGGAGACCGGGGTTCTGGTCCTAAGCACCCTGCATACGGTCAACGCCAGCCAAAGCGTGGAGAGGATCATTAATTTTTTTCCGCCGCACCAGCACCAGGAGATAAGGAATCAACTCTCCTTCTTGCTCAAGGGAGTAATTTCCCTCAGGCTGGTCCCCGTAAAAAGCGGATTGGGCCGCGTGCCCGCTTACGAGGTGATGCTATTGACTCCCACCATCAGCCGGCTGATCCGCGAAGGCAAGATCTGGGAGATACCGCAGTTTATTTCCGACGGCGCGGTCTTCGGCATGCTCTCTTTTGACCAGTC
>MHHD01000051.1:2883-9099 GCA_001805895.1 Omnitrophica WOR_2 bacterium RIFCSPLOWO2_12_FULL_51_8
ATTAGTCATGGAATGCAGGGGCAGCGAGGAAGAAGCAGCAAAGTTCTCGGACAATAAAGACGAATTTATGCTGGCGTTGAGGGGAATAAAAAAGGTGTAACGATTATGCAAAGACAGGAGGCGCCATGTTAGAAGAGGTAAGGTCTAAGCTTTCCGCGATTGAAGCCCGCCTACAGAATTTGCGCGGTTATCTTTGAATTGATAAGAATAAAAAACAGATTGAGGATTTATCCTTAAAGATGTCTGGTGCCGGTTTCTGGGATAATGCCGAGGTTTCGCTAAAAATCGTCAAACAGCTGAAAAACCTAAAAGCTACGGTAGGGCCATGGGAAGAGGCATTTAAAAAATATCAGGAATTAGAGGAGCTCTGCGCGATGCTTAGCCCGCAAGATAAAGAGCTGCTCGCTGATTTAGAAAAAAATACAGATAATCTTTTGGGCGAGCTTGAGAAACTGGAATTCAAGACTATTTTTAGCGGTGAATTTGACCACGGCAATGCGATCCTCAGCATTAATGCCGGCGCTGGCGGGACAGAATCCTGCGATTGGGTGGGTATGTTGTTCAGGATGTACTCGCGCTGGGCAGAGCGCCGCGGTTTTATTCTGAAAACCACAGATGTGCTTTCCGGGGAAGAAGCCGGGATAAAGAATATTACTGCCCTTATTGAAGGCGAATACGCCTACGGATACTTAAAGGCCGAGCGCGGGGTGCACCGGCTGGTGCGGATTTCGCCTTTTGATGCCAATAAGCGCAGGCATACCTCTTTTGCCTCGGTGGATTGCATCCCCGAGGTCTCAGACAGCGCGGATATAAAGCTGGAGGAGAAGGATCTGCGGGTTGACGTCTACCGTCCAAAGGCGCCGGCGGGCAGAGCGTAAATACTACCGATTCCGCGGTCAGGATTACTCACATCCCTACCGGGATCGTCGCGCAGTGCCAGAACGAACGTTCGCAGCACCAGAATAAACAAACGGCTTTAAAAATACTGAAGGCGCGTATCTGGGAAGTGGAAAGGCGTAAAAAAGAGGAAGAGCTCCTGAAGGCCTACGGCGCCGAAAAGAAGAAGATTGAGTGGGGTTCGCAGATCCGTTCTTACGTCATGCATCCCTACACGATGGTCAAAGACCACCGTACCGGCCGGGAGACCGGAGACGTTAACAAGGTGATGGACGGCGGCATAGATGAGTTTATTGAAGCGTTCCTGAAAAAGGAGGCGCAGGCGTGAAGCAAGGCGCACAGCGCAAAGATGAGCGGCTTATCTTAAACATCCCGGAGAATTTTACCGAATGGTGGAAAAATAGCTGGGGGTTCCTGGCGCTCCTGGCGTTATTGGTATTTATCACTTACGTAAATTCCCTGCCCAACGGCTTTGTCTCCGATGATGTTACCGCCATCAGGGATAACCCGGGAATAAATAAGACGAGCCTCTTTTGGTCGCCGCCGATCTTAAGCCCGAATTCCTTGATCCTTTTTATCGTCCATAAATTTTTCGGGCCTGATCCGGCAATTTACCGCGGAGTGAATATTTTGTTTCACCTGGGGTACTCCTGGGTGATCTATTTCCTGCTCGGCCTGCTCTTTAGGCCGCCGACGGCATTTTTTGCCGCCGCGCTTTTTGCGGTACATCCCATCCTCAGCGAGAGCGTAACCTGGATCTCCGGGGGAAATTATACTCAGTACGGCCTGTTTATGCTGGTTTCTTTCCTATTCTATATCCTCTCCGAAAGGAAGAAAAAATATTATTATCTCTCCTTAGCCAGTTTTTTCGTGGCGCTGCTTTTTACCGAAAGGGCCTTTATCTTTCCTCTGATCCTGCTTAGCTGGGAGCTGGCCCGGGGAAGGCTTCTGTGTAACTGGAAGAAAACCGTGCCGTTTTTTCTCCTGGGGGGACTCAAGGTGATTCCCAGCCTGCTGAGTATAAATAAACGTTTTGAAAACCTGACCACGGAATACGCCTTAAAGAGCAGGATAGAAAACCCCCTGCTGCAGATACCTATCGCCGTCTCGGTCTATCTGCAGCTTATTTTTTACCCCACCGGCTTTACCTTTTTTCATTCTAAGACCGCCTACACCTATTTTGAATACGGCTGGAGATCGGCGGTCTTGATGCTTTATCTGGGGATGCTGGTCTACGCCTATTTCAGCCGCCGGCGGATGGCCTTTTTCTGGCTGTGTTATTTTATCATCCCGCTTTTGCCTACACTTACCCCTCTGCGCGTCGCCTCACACATTGCCGAGCGCTACGTCTCAGCCGGCGTGCTGGGAATTTTCGTCCTGGTTGCCCTGGGCCTGGCGAAATTAAGCAGGATGAAGAGATTGAAGCCGGCGGTCTATGCCGGTTTTGCTTTATTACTGCTCGGTCTTTCCATCAGGACAATGATACGTAATACCGATTGGAAGGATGAACATACCCTTTGGGCGCAGACGCTCAAGGTTTCCCCTAATAGCGTCAATGCCCACAACAATTTATGCGCCTCTTACGTCCAGAAAGGCGAGATGGACAAGGCGATCCAGGAAGCCACTACAGCCATCAACCTGATGCCTACCTACGCCCACCCCTACAATAACTTAGCCATAATTTACGTGCGCATGGGCAGGTACCAGGAGGCAAAAGAAGCCTACCTCAAGGCAGTCAGCTTGAATCCTAACCTTTGGCAGTCCTACCGTGGCTTAGGCGAGATAGCCTTTGAGCAGGGCAATTATGCGGTTAGCCGGGACTATTTTTTGAAAGTGATAGAACTCCTTCCGCAGGACGCGGAGATGCGCTATAATCTGGGGGTGGTTTACCTGAAATTAAACGATAAAGCGAATGCCCTGGAGGAGCTCCAGAAGGCGCTGGAACTTAACCCCCAGCACGAAAAGGCCAGGCAAATCCTGGAGCTTATCCAAAAAGACCAGCAAAGTAACCCGGTCATCCTCAAAGGCCAGGCGGAAAAATAGAATGTTAAAGCTGATTAAAAAAAGTATTTTGGCAAATAAACAAAAGCTCATCCGCAAGCGGTTCCCCAACGTAAGTATCTCCCTGCATGCGGAGATGCCCCAGCCGTCGATGAATAAGATGGCGGAGGCGGCCGGGATTGTCAGCCAGGTAAACGCGCTGGAGCCTAAAATTAGCGCGCTTTCCGATGCGGAATTAAAGGGCAAGACCGCGGAATTCAAGGCCCGCATTCTGGAAAAACACCGGGAATACGAACAGGACCTGCGGGAGTTGGAAGAGGTTATTGCCACGGTGGCCATACCCGAGGAAAAGGAAAAGGTAAAGGAGAGATTAAAGCTAGCCCGCAATAAAGTTTACGCTGAGGTCCTGCCAGAGGCCTTTGCCGTGGTGCGGGAGGCCTCTTGCCGCGCCATCGGCCTGCGGCACTTTGACGTACAGATTGCCGGCGGCGTAGTCCTGCATGAAGGAAAAATCGCCGAGATGGCTACCGGCGAAGGCAAGACTTTAGTCGCCACCCTGCCGGCATACCTCAACGCCCTCCTGGGGCGCGGGGTGCATATCGTGACGGTCAACGATTACCTCGCCCGGCGCGACCGGGAATGGATGGGGCCGGTCTTTGAATTCTTAGGCTTAAACGTCGGGGTGATCCAGCATGAGATGTCCGATGAGCAGAGAAAAACCGCTTACGGCTGCGATATCACCTACGGCACCAACAACGAGTTCGGCTTTGACTACCTGCGCGACAATATGAAATACAGCCTGGAAGACCTGGCGCAGCGGCCTTTTTACTATTCAATCGTTGACGAGGTAGATTCGATCCTGGTGGATGAGGCGCGCACGCCGCTGATTATTTCCGGGCCGGCGGAAGAGTCCACCGAGAAGTATTATACCGCCAAAAGGATAGTGGAGCAGCTTAAGGGCCGGCGGGCAACCGAGCGCGATGAGATAGACGCCAAATATAAGGGAGTGGATTTGGCCAGGGGCTTTGATTACGTCGCCGATGAAAAGGCCCAGACCGTGGCGATGACCGAGGAAGGAGAAATCAAGGCGGCAAAGAGCTGGGGCGTGGAAAGCCTGCACAACATTGAAACCATAGAATACCGGCACCACACTATCCAGGCCCTGCGCGCCAAGGAATTTTTTGAGCGGGATGTGGACTACGTAATTAAAGACGGGCAGGTGGTCATCGTGGATGAGTTTACCGGCAGGATGATGCCCGGCAGGCGCTGGTCAGACGGCCTGCATCAGGCAGTAGAGGCAAAAGAGGGGTTGAAGATCGAACGGGAAAACCAGACCCTGGCCACCATCACCTTCCAGAATTATTTCCGGATGTATGAAAAGCTCTCCGGGATGACCGGCACCGCCTTTACCGAAGCCAACGAATTTAAGAATATTTACCAGTTAGACGTGGTGGTTATCCCCACCAACCGGGTTTTAATCCGCACGAATTTTTCCGACCGCATTTATAAAACTGGAGCCGAGAAATTCAATGCCGTGGTAGAAGAGATCGCCGAACTTTACCAGCAGGGCCGGCCGGTCTTAGTCGGCACCATTACCATTGATAAGTCCGAACGGCTCTCTGCGATGCTAAAAGTGCGCGGTATCCCGCACCAGGTCCTAAACGCCAAATATCATGAGCTGGAGGCTCAGATTGTCGCCCAGGCCGGCCGTTTCAAAGCGGTAACCATTGCCACTAACATGGCCGGCAGGGGTACGGATATTTTATTAGGCGGCAACCCGGAATTTATGGCCAGGACCCTCGCTAAACAGCAGCTAAAAAGCGATGACCCTAATTATCACGAGGAGCATAAAAAACTGCTGGAGAAATATAAGAAGGAAACCCAGGCAGAGCATGAAAAAGTAGTGGCTTTGGGGGGCCTGCATGTCTTGGGTACTGAGCGGCATGAGGCCCGGCGTATTGATAATCAGCTGCGCGGCCGTTCCGGCAGGCAGGGCGACCCCGGTTCATCCCGGTTTTATGTCTCGCTTTCCGATGACCTGATGCGTTTATTCGGCTCAGACCGGCTGGTGGGCTTAATGGATAGATTGGGCCTGGAAGAAGGACAGGTAATCGAACACCCCTGGGTAACCGGCTCCATCGAAATCGCCCAGAGGAGGGTGGAGCAGCATAACTTCGAAATCAGAAAACAGCTCCTGGAATACGACAACGTGATGAATAAACAGCGGGAGATTATTTACGGCCAGCGCCGGCAGACCCTGGAAGGCGCGGACTTGAAAGAGGATATCCTGGGGATCATCGAGAAGATTGCCGGCGGGATGATCAATATACATTACGGCGATCAGGCTGCCGGCGAGCCGGACATTGCCGGCTTGTCCGCTACCTTTGAATTAAGGTTTGGGATTAAGATTAGCGCGGCGGGATTAGAGGCAGTGAATCAGGCGCAGGCGAGGGAAGAATTACTGCGCCAGGTTACGGCCGCTTATGAAGAGAAGGAACTGGCGATCGGCGCTCCCCTGCTGCGCCACCTGGAGCGGATGGTTTTTCTGCAGATCATTGATTCCCGCTGGAAGGATCACCTTTACGCCATGGATTCCTTAAGGGAGGGTATTGGCCTGCGCGCCTACGGCCAGCGCGACCCGCTGGTAGAATATAAACGGGAGGCCTACGAGATGTTTACTCAGATGATTACCGCGATAGAAGAAGAAGCGGTAGAGGCAGTGTTTAGGTTGCAGCCGGCAAGGCCGGGAAGATTTAAGGGAGTGTTCAGCTCTGTTGATCAGGAATTCCTGCACCCGGAAATGGAAAATTTTACGCCGCCGCAGGCCGCAGAACTTGCGCCGGCCGCCGCCTCCGGCCTGCCGCCAAAGCCGGAAAATAAGCCTGCCCAATTATCCCGCCAAAAGGTCGGCCGTAATGACCCCTGCCCGTGTGGAGCAAAGGACCCCAAGACAGGCGCGCCAATTAAATATAAAAAGTGTCATGGCAGATAACAGTATGAACCTTTTGCGACATCCCGCCGCTTAAATGGCTCTGCGGGACGGTTCGGGGGAAAAATACAAAAAATGCTGCGGAAAATGATTGACAAAACCATTTTTTCATGCTAAAAATAAATACACAATTAGATATAAGTGGTATGTTTGAAGGGGGAACTGCCACAAAAAATAATTAAAACCTTCGCCCACAAGGCGGAGGTTTTTTGTTTACTAAGGAGAATTAAATGAGGGTTCCCTGGTCGCGGAATTTTTTTGCCAAATTGACCTCAAGCGGGTTGCATAACTACTTCTGAAGCTGCTGGAAATAGCAAAGAACGCCCTGC